>NZ_JBICSQ010000012.1:137427-169160 GCF_043197175.1 Amycolatopsis sp. NPDC049252 | reverse complement strand
ACGGCTCACGGCTCACGGCTCACGGCTCACGGCTCACGGCTCACGGCTCACGGCTCACGGCTCACGGCTCACGGCTCACGGCTCACGGCTCACGGAAGAGGAGGACCACGCGACTCGTCAAACCCGACTACGTGGCACAAACCGACCCGTGTGGCTTGGCACACACCGCGTCAACTCCGCTGTGCGGCATGCGAGTCTCAGCGGGTCTTGACGAACCGGGCCTTCACGTTCGCGCGCCCGGCTTCCGTCAGGCGGCCGAACAGGCGCAGCCTGGCGAGGCCACCGTCCGGGTAGATGTCCAGGCGGGCTTCCGTCACCTCCGGGGCGTCCGGTACGGCGAAGCGGTGGCGGGTGTCCGGCTGCAGTCGAGTCTTCGGCAGCAGCTCCACCCACTCCCCGTACGTGTCGCGGCCGCTGATCGAGGCCCAGCCCGGGGCGTTGCCCTTCAAGTTGCTCGTGTCCAGCTCGGCGAAGCGGACCGTTCCGGCGCCGGCCAGGCGGAACGTCACCCAGTCGTTGCCGTCGTCGCGGCGGCGGGCCGTCTCCCAGCCCTCGGCCTGATGGGCTGCCAGGCCGGGCGACAACATGTTGTTCGGCGAGGAATAGAACATGTTGCTGCACCCCGTCACCAGGGCGCCGTTTTCCAGGGCCGCCAGGTCCAGGGCGTCGAGATCAAGCAGGTCCGGGTCCGGGATGGGCGCCCCGTGGACGCGCAGGCGGGCGACGCCGCCGTCCGGGTGCTGGGTCAGGCGTACGTGTGTGTACCTGCGGGAACCGTTGACCGTGTAGAAGTTCTCCGTGTGCCCCGCCGCCGGCGCGCGGTCGACCAGGACGTCCCAGTCCGCCGACGCCAGCTCCGCCGCGCTCGGGTAGCCCGGCACCGACGCCGCCTCGACCGAGACGAACGGCGGGTAGTTGCCCTTGAAAAACGCCGTGTCGACGACGACGCCGGTGACCGTGCCCGCCAGGCCGAGGCGCAGGATCGCCTGGTCGTCACCCGGTTCGCGGTGGCGGCGGGTCTCCCAGCCGTCGTAGACCTGGCCCTTCGGGCCGAACGTCTCGGCGCGGTGCGCCGGCGTCCACGGGTTGACCAGGTTCTCCTTCTCGGCGAACAGCTCGTCGGTCGCCCACATCACGGTGCCGCCGAAGCGGCGTGAGGCGAGGTCGGGCAGCTCTGTCCACTCAGGACGGTCAGACAACACAGCCTCCATTTCAGCAGTTCCCCCGGGTCAGCAACGCGCCGAAGGGCTCGTCGCCGGTGATTTCGGTGCCCCGCAACCAGGTCGAGCGGACGACGCCGGCCAGCGGACGGCGGTCATAGGCGCTCACCGGGTTGCGGTGCTTCAGTTTCGCGACGTCGACCACGAACGCCTCGTCCGGCGCGAACACGCAGAAGTCGGCGTCGTAGCCCACCTCAAGTCGCCCCTTGCGGCGCATTCCCGCCTGCGCGGCGGGGTGCTCGGCCATCCAGCGGACGACGTCGGTGAGCGCGAACCCGCGCTGCCGCGCCTGCGTCCAGATCGCCGGAAGTCCCAGCTGCAGGCTCGAAATCCCGCCCCAGGCCTGACCGAAGTCGCCGCTGTCGAAGCGTTTCAGCTCCGGCGTGCACGGTGAGTGGTCGCTGACGACGCAGTCGATGACGCCGTCGGCAAGGCCCTGCCACAACAGTTCGCGGTTGGCGGCCTCCCGGATCGGTGGGCAGCACTTGAACTGCGTCGCGCCGTCGCGGATCTCCTCGGCGACAAAACTCAGGTAGTGCGGGCAGGTCTCGGCGGTCAGCGCGACGCCGTCGCGGCGGGCCTCCGCCACCAGCGGCAGAGCTTCCGCGGACGACAGGTGCAGGATGTGCGCCCGCGCCGAATTCCGGCGGGCCGCCTCGATCACGTGCGTCACGGCCAGGTTCTCCGCCGCCCGCGGTCGCGAATGCAGAAAGTCGACATAGCGACCGCCATGCGGCTCGGGTGCCTCGTCGATCTCGTGCGCGTCTTCGGCGTGGACGATCATCAGCGCGTCCAGGAAACTCAGCTCCCGCAACGCTTCGTCGAGCCCGGCCGGGTCGAGCGGCGGGAACTCGTCGACGCCGGAGTGCAGCAGGAAGCACTTGAACCCGAAGACGCCGGCCTCGTGCAGGCCGCGCAGATCCGGGACGTTGCCGGGGATCGCACCGCCCCAGAAACCGACGTCGACGTGCACCCGGCCGGCCGCCGCCTTGCGCTTGACCTCCAGCGCCGCGACGTCGACCGTCGGCGGCAGGCTGTTGAGCGGCATGTCCACGATCGTGGTCACGCCGCCAGCCGCGGCCGCGCGGGTCGCCGTCTCGAAGCCCTCCCACTCGGCGCGGCCGGGGTCGTTGACGTGGACGTGCGTGTCGACCAGTCCGGGCAGCAGCACGACGTCGTCGCCGAGTTCGACGACACGATCGCCGGACAGCTGAGCGCCGCCGGGTTCGACCGCGACGATCCGGCCGCCGTCGACGCCGAGCGTCACCGGAACCTCGCCCTCGGCCGTGACGGCCCGGGCCGCGCGCACCACAAGATCCATCCGAGAACCCTTCGCCGGGAGAATTGTCGCCGCCGATTTCACAGTACGGAACGACGGTTTCGCACAACGACACTAACCACGGCCCGCGCCGCTCGTCAACGACGGACGCCGCGCGTTACGGTCATCCTCGTGCGGCTTGAAGCGGAGTTCACCAGCGAACCGTTCCACGGCGAGGGTTCGCCGCCCGAGCACGCGCTCGCCGCGCGCGACGCCGCCGCGGAAGCGGGGCTGGACACCGACTTCGGGCCGCTCGGCACCCTCGCCCGCGGCGACGCGAAGGCGCTTCTCGAGGCCTTGCCCGTGATCACGCAGGCGGCGCTCGACGGTGGCGCCACCCAGGTCACGCTGCAGGTGCGCTTGGTGGGGGCCGCAGTAGACGCCGGCGCAGCGGCCGAGAGGGAAGATCGACCCGGCGGACCGACCGGAACGAAGGTTTCCGCCGCCGAACAGCGCGATCCGACAGGCGCCCGGGCAGCCGAACCGCACACAACAGGTGGCCCGGCAGCCGAACCGCATACGACAGGTGACCCGGCAGCCGAACCGCAGACGACCGGCAGCCCAGCGAGACAACAGCGCGATGCCGACAGCGCCCCGGCCGTCGAGCTGAACGATGCACTCGCCCGGCTGATCGCCGATGTCGAACGTGAACTCGGCGCCGGCCTGGGCGAACTCGACCGTCCCGGGAAGCAGCGCGCCGTGCGGCTGCTGCGCGAACGCGGTGCCTTCGGCCTGCGGAAATCCGTCTCCTCGGTGGCCGACGCGTTGGGGGTCACACGGTTCACCGTCTACAACTACCTGAACCGGGAAGCCGACTGACCAGGGCTTTCAACAAAATGTTGACGAAACTCCGGTGTCGACGTACGGTCAGCGGGACGCCACTCACGAGGAGTTCCCCGTGCCGCTCACCCTCACCGACTTCAACACCGCCGACGCCGGCGACGTACGTCCGGCGCTGACGGCCTGCCTGGCCGTCCCCCGTTGGGCGGACGCGATCCTCGATCGCCGGCCTTACGAAAATCTCGACGCTCTGCGGGCCGCCGCGGACCTGCCGTTGAGCAGTGACGAGATCCGCCAGGCCATGGCCGCGCACCCGCGGATCGGCGAAAAGCCGAAGCAGCAAGGGACCGAGGCCGACTGGTCCCGCAGCGAACAGTCCGGTGTGGACAACGCCGACGAGTTCGCCGCCGCGAACGCCCAGTACGAAGCCAAGTTCGGGCACGTCTACCTCGTCTGCGCCAGCGGGCGCGGCGGCGACGAGCTGCTGAAGATCCTCCGCGAACGGCTGGACAACGATCCGGTGACCGAACTCGGTGTCGCCGGGCAGGAACTGCTCAAGATCGCCGCGCTGCGGCTGGCCAAGGCGGTGACGGCGTGAGCCTGGTGACGACGCACGTGCTCGACACGGCGACGGGACGGCCCGCGAAGGGGATCGCGGTCCGGTTCGAAACCGCCGGGGGCAAGCCGATCGCCGACGGGCGCACCGACGACGACGGCCGGATCCGCGATCTCGGCCCCGACACCCTGGAGCCCGGCAGCTACCGGCTCGTCTTCGACACCGGTGCGTACCTCGGCCCGGACGCGTTCTTCCCGGAGGTGGCCCTCACCTTCCGGATCTCCGACGGCACCGTGCACCACCACGTGCCGCTCCTGCTCAGCCCGTTCGCCTATTCGACTTACCGAGGGAGCTGAACCGTGGCCATCACCCTGGGCCCCAACCAGTACGGCAAGGCGGAGGTCCGCCTGGTGACGGTGCGCCGCGACGGCCCCGTCCACCACCTGAAGGACCTCACCGTGTCGACGTCGCTGCGCGGTGAGCTGGCCGCGACGCACCTGACCGGCGACAACGCCGGCGTGCTCGCGACCGACACGCAGAAGAACACCGTGTACGCCTTCGCGAAGGAGGCACCGGTTGGCGAGATCGAGGACTTCGGACTGCGCCTGGCGCGGCACTTCACCGGCACGCAGGCCAACATCACCGGCGCCCGGATCAAGATCGACGAGCACGGCTGGGACCGCATCGCCGTCGGCGGCGCGCCGCACGACCACGCCTTCAGCCGCTCCGGCGACGAGCGGCGCACCACCGCCGTCACGTTCCAGGGTGACCGCGCGTGGGTCGTGTCCGGCGTCGACGGCCTGACGCTGCTCAAGTCGACCGGTTCGGAGTTCCACGGCTTCCCGCGCGACGAGTACACGACCCTCGCCGAGACCGACGACCGGATCCTGGCCACCGCCGTCACCGCGCGGTGGCGCTACCAGGGAGAAGGTATCGACTGGGCGGAGAGCCACGGCGAGATCCGGCGCCTGCTGCTGGAGACCTTCGCGACGAAGCACAGCCTGTCGCTGCAGCAGACGCTGTACGCGATGGGCCAGTCGGTGCTCGAACAGCGGCCCGAGGTCGCCGAGGTGCGGCTTTCGCTGCCGAACAAGCACCACTTCCTCGTGGACCTGAGCCCGTTCGGGCTGAAGAACGACAACGAGGTGTTCTACGCCGCCGACCGCCCGTACGGGCTGATCGAGGGCACGATCCTGCGCGACGACGCCGAGGACCCCGGCCCGGCCTGGGACATCCACTAGCGAACGCCCAAAAAGCAGCCCCCGCCCTCTCCGGGGGACCGGCCCCGCTTCCAGCGTATCGGGGGCCTTCGACGGAAAGCCGGAAAAGGCGGGATCCGGGGCGGCTTGTCCACATCGCGGGTGGGGTGTGGACAAGCCGCTGTTGATAGAACGCTCTAACGAACGCGTATCCTCGGAACCGTGGCAGGGACCAAGGAACGCATCATGGCCGCCGGCGCCGAGTTGTTCCGGCGCAACGGGTACAGCGGCACCGGGCTCAAGCAGATCGTCAGCGAGGCGAACGCGCCGTTCGGTTCGCTCTACCACTTCTTCCCCGGCGGGAAGGAGCAGCTCGGGACCGAGGTCGTCCGGGAGTCCGGGCTGGCCTACATCCAGCTGTTCGACCTGTTCATCGCCCCGGCGCCCGACCTGATCAGCGGGATCGAGGCGTTCTTCGCCGCCGGGATCGCGACCCTCGAGGCCACCGACTACGTCGAAGGCTGCCCGATCGCGACCGTCGCCCTCGAGGTCGCGAGCACCAACGAGCCGCTGCGGGAAGCCACCGCCGACGTCTTCACCGCCTGGATCGAGGCCGGGACCGAGAAGTTCGCCCGGTTCGGGCTCAGCCGGGAGGCTGCCCGGACGCTCACCATCTCCGTCGTCAACAGCCTCGAGGGCGCCTTCGTGCTCTGCCGGGCGCTGCGGGACACCGAGGCCATGGCCGTCGCGGGTGCGACGAGCGTGGACGTCGCCAAACGGCTCCAAAGCGAGCAACTTTAGTCGGGAATCCAACAAGAATACTCAACATGGCGCTTGACCGCGCAGCAACGGACATCGAGGCTACGGAGTGGTCTAGTCCTCCTGCCTCAACACCGTCGTTCGGTTGGAGCCGCCATGCGCCGTGTCCTCGCCGTCCTAGCCACCGCCGTTGCCGTCATCGGGCTCGCCAGCCAGCCCGCCGATGCCCTGGAAAACGGGCTCGCCAGAACCCCGCCGATGGGGTGGAACACCTGGAACACCTTCGAGTGCAACATCAGCGAAACGCTCGTCAAGCAGACCACCGACCTGATGGTCAGCTCCGGGATGCGCGACCGCGGCTACACCTACGTCAACCTCGACGACTGCTGGATGACCAGGAACCGCGACAGCGCGGGCAACCTGGTCGCCGACCCGGCGAAGTTCCCCAGCGGCCTCAAGGCCCTCGGTGACTACATCCACGCGCGCGGGATGAAGTTCGGGATCTACGAGAGCGCCGGCACCGAGACCTGCCAGCACTACCCCGGCAGCCTCGGCCACGAGCAGGCCGACGCGAACAGCTTCGCGGGCTGGGGCGTCGACTACCTCAAGTACGACAACTGCGGCAGCCCGAGCGGCGAGACCCAGCAGGACTACGTCCGCCGGTACTCCGCCATGCGCGACGCGCTCAAGGCCACCGGCCGCCCGATCGCCTACAGCCTCTGCGAGTGGGGCAACTTCTCCCCCTCGACCTGGGCCGCGGACGTCGGCAACTTGTGGCGCACCACCGGGGACATCACCAACAACTGGGGCAGCATCGACTCGATCTACCGCCAGAACGTCGGCCTCGCGTCCGCCGCGAAGCCCGGCGCCTGGAACGACCCGGACATGCTCGAGGTCGGCGACGGCATGGACTTCCAGGAGGACCGCGCGCACTTCACGCTCTGGGCGGCGATGGCCGCGCCGCTGATCGCCGGCGCCGACCTGCGCAGCGCCAGCGTCGCCACCTTCTCGACCTACCTCAATTCGGACGTCATCGCCGTGGACCAGGACTCCCTCGGCAAGCAGGCCACGCGGATCTCGTCGAGCGGCGGGCTGGACGTCCTGAGGAAGCCCCTTCAGGGCGGGGACGTCGCCGTCGTCCTGTTCAACGAGAACAGCACCACGAAAACCGTCTCGACCACGGCCGCCGCGGCCGGGCTGCCCAGCGCGTCGAACTACCGGCTGACCAACCTCTGGTCGAAGGAGCTGACCACGAGCACCGGCACGATCAGCGCCGACGTGCCGTCGCACAGCACCGTGATCTACCGGGTGAAAGCCAACGCGAGCGGCTCCACCATCGGCACGGCCCACCCACTGCAGGGCGCGTCGTCGTCACGCTGCATCGACATCAACGGCAACGTCACGACACCCGGCACGAAGGTCGACATCTGGGACTGCGACGGCGGGTCCAACCAGTCCTGGACGTTCACCAGCGCCGGTGAGCTCAAGGCCAACGGCCTCTGCCTCGACGCCGACGGCGGCGCGACCGCGGCCGGGACCAAGCTGATCGCCTGGACCTGCCACGGCGGCACCAACCAGCAGTTCAAGCTCAACGCCGACGGCTCCATCACGGGCACGCAGTCCGGCCTGTGCGCCGACGTCACCGGCGGCGACCAGCCCGCCGGCAACGTCAACGGCACTCAGCTCGAACTGTGGAACTGCAACGACGACGCCAACCAGAACTGGACGCTCAAGTAACTCAGGTCCCGGTGAGGTGCTCCGGCCGGACCGGGACGCGCGTGAGCGCGAGCCCGGTCGCGGCCCGGATCGCCGCCACGATCGCCGGGGTCGACGAGATCGTCGGCGGCTCCCCCACCCCGCGCAGGCCGTACGGCGCGTGCGGGTCCGGGCGTTCCAGGACGTCGATGCTCATCGGCGGCATGTCCAGGACCGTCGGGATCAGGTAGTCGGTGAAGGAGGGGTTCCGGATCTTCCCGCCGGAGGTCTGGATCTCCTCCATCACCGCGAGCCCGAGCCCCTGCGCCGAACCGCCCTGGATCTGGCCGAGGACGGCCTGCGGGTTCAGCGCCTTGCCGACGTCCTGGGCGCAGTCCAGCGCGACCACCTTGACCAGGCCCAGCTCGGTGTCGACGTCGACGACGGCCCGGTGCGCGGCGAACGCGTACTGCACGTGGGCGGTGCCCTGCC
This sequence comes from Amycolatopsis sp. NPDC049252, assembly GCF_043197175.1. Taxonomy (NCBI): domain Bacteria; kingdom Bacillati; phylum Actinomycetota; class Actinomycetes; order Pseudonocardiales; family Pseudonocardiaceae; genus Amycolatopsis; species Amycolatopsis sp. NPDC049252. The sequence goes on along the minus strand of NZ_JBICSQ010000012.1, from coordinate 161,141 downwards.
CGGTTTCCGGATCCAGCGCGGTGGTGGGCCGGTGCCGCCACTCCACCGTTTCGTCGTAGACGTCGCCGGCGAGGACGTCGCCCAGGTCGGCGAGCACCTGGCCGTCGGCCGCGACGAGCTTGCCGCCGACGATGCGCGCCTTCCGGCCGAACCGGGTCAGCAACCGCGCGCGCACCGCCGCGCAGGCGGCCTGCACGGCGCCACCGGTGACGTAGCTCTGCCGGGATGCCGACGTCGAGCCGCCGTTGCCGATCGAGGTGTCCATCGGCAGCACCGTCACCTGCTCGACGCCCAGCTCGGTCCGCACGATCTGCTGCATGATCGTCACCAGGCCCTGGCCGACCTCGCAGGCCGCGGTGTGCACGGTCGCCGCGGGCTCGCCCCCGACCAGCTGCAGCCGCACGCGGGCCGTCGAGTAGTCGTCGAAGCCTTCGGAGAAGCAGACGTTCTTGATCCCGACCGCGTAGCCGACGCCGCGGACGACGCCTTCGCCGTGCGTCGTGTTGGAGACGCCGCCCGGCATGTGTCGCAGGTCGAACGGCCGGTCCGGCGGCATCGGCTTGGCGCGCACCAGGTCCAGCAGCTCGGCGACCGGGGCGGCCGAGTCGACGGCCTGGCCGGTCGGCATCAGCGCGCCTTCGCTCATCGCGTTGCGGACGCGGATCTCGACCGGGTCGAGGCCACACGCCGACGCGAGCTTGTCCATCTGCGATTCGTAGCCGAACGCCGCCTGCACCGCGCCGAAGCCGCGCATCGCGCCGCACGGTGGGTTGTTCGTGTAGGTGCCCCAGCAGTCGACCGCCACACTGTCCACTGTGTACGGCCCGACGCCGAGCGTGGCGGCGTTCGCGACCACCGCGCCGGTCGAGGAGGCGTACGCGCCGCCGTCGAGGAACAACCGCGTCCGGACGTACACGAGACGGCCGTCGCGCGTGGCGCCGTGCTCGTAGTACATCTTCGCCGGGTGGCGGTGGACGTGACCGTAGAAGGACTCTTCGCGGTTGTAGACCATCTTCACCGGCTTGCCGGTGTGCAGGGCCAGCAGGCACGCGTGGACCTGCATCGACAGGTCTTCCCGCCCGCCGAACGCGCCCCCGACACCGCCGAGTGTCAGCCGCACCTTCTCCACCGGAAGGCCCAGAGCGGCGACGATCTGCTGCTGGTCGACGTGCAGCCACTGCGTCGCGACGTACAGGTCGACGCCGCCTTCGGTGTCCGGCACGGCCAGCCCGGACTCCGGCCCGAGGAACGCCTGGTCCTGCATGCCGACCTCGTAGACACCGGACACGACGACGTCGGCCGTGACGTCCTGCGGTCCGCGGCGGATCTTCACGTGCCGCACGACGTTGCCGCCGTCGTGCAGCGAAGGACCTTCGCCCGCGACGGCGGCTTCGGAGTCCGTCACGGGAGAGAGCTCTTCGTAGGAAACGACGATCCGCTTCATCGCGCGACGCGCGGTCTCCGGGTGGTCGGCGGCGACCAGCGCGACCGGCTCCCCCTGGTACCGCACGACGTCGGCCGCGAGCACCGGCTGGTCGCTGTGCTCCAGCCCGTACCGGTTGACGCCGGGGACGTCCTCGTGGGTCAGCACCGCGTAGACCCCGGGCACCTTCAGGGCTTCGGTGAGGTCGATGCCGGTGATCCGCGCGTACGGGTGCGGGCTGCGCAGGGTCACGCCCCACACCATGTCCTCGTGCCACAGGTCCGAGGAGTACGCGAACTCGCCGCGCACCTTGACCGTGCCGTCGGGGCGCCGCGGCGAGGTGCCGACGCCGTTGACCGCCTGGGTGCTGACGGAAGTGGTCATCGGTCCTCCCGCAGTCTGGCGCTCGCGGACTTCAGCTCCGACGCGATTTCGGACTCGTCGGCCTCCCGCAAAACAGCGTCCTCGACGACGGCCTTGCCGCCGACGAACAGCCGCCGCACCGGCGGTGTCGTACCCAGGACCAGCGCCGCGACCGGATCCGTGATGCCCGCGTGGTTCAGGCCGGTCAGGTCCCAGACCGCGAGGTCGGCGAGCTTGCCGGGCTCGATGGAACCGAGATCGTCCGCCCGGCCCAGGCAGCGGGCGCCGCCCATCGTGCCCATCCACAACGCTTCCCGCGTGGTCAGCCCGCGCGGTCCGCCGCGCTGGCGGGCCTGCAGCAACGCCTGGTGCAGTTCTTCGCCGAGGCCGCCGGATTCGCTGGACGCGGCCCCGTCGACGCCGAGGCCGACCGCCACGCCCGCGTCCAGCAGGTCGCGGACCGGGGCGATGCCGGTGCCGAGGCGGCCGTTGGACGTCGGGCAGTGCGCCGAGCCGGTGCCGGTCGCGCCGAAGCGGCGGATCGCCTCGGGCGCGAGATGGACGGTGTGCGCGAGCCAGACGTCCTCGGCGAGCCAGCCGAGCTTGTCGGCGTACTCGGCGGGCGTGCAGCCGACCTCGGCGAGGCACTGCTTCTCCTCGTCCAGGGTCTCCGCGAGGTGCGTGTGCAGCCGGACGCCCTTGCTGCGGGCCAGTTCGGCCGCGCCCGACATCAGCCGTTCGGTGACCGAGAACGGCGAGCACGGGCCGACGGCGATCTGCAGGTGCGCCTCCGCCGAGTCGTCGTGGAAGCGGCCGATCGCCGCTTCGGTGCCGGCCAGCGCGTCCTCGGTCGTCTCGACGAGGTGGTCCGGCGGGAGCCCGCCGTCGGACTCACCGCGGTCCATCGAGCCGCGCACGACGTGCAGCCGGACGCCGATCCGCTGCCGGGCCGACGCCAGCGCCGCCACCTGGTCGCCCCCGTCGCGCGGGAAGACGTAGTGGTGGTCCGCGACGGTGGTGCAGCCGGTCAGCGCCAGCCGCGCCATCCCGGCGGTGGCGGCGGCGTGCGTGATCTCCGCGTCGAGCCGGCCCCAGACCGGGTAGAGCGCGACCAGCCACTCGAAGAGCGTGTGGTCGGCGGCCATCCCGCGGGTCGCCCACTGGTAGAGGTGGTGGTGGGTGTTGATGAGGCCCGGCGTGACCAGGCAGCCCGACGCGTCGACACGCTCGTCGAACTCACCGGTGTAGACGCCTTCGCCGACCTCGGCGACCCGGTCGTTCTCGACGACGACGTACCCGTTCGCGTACTCCTCGCCGCTGACCGTGGCGACCGCCCCACCGGTGATGAGTGTCCTCACGCCAGATCACCCTTCGCCACCGCGCGCACCGCGTCGAGGATCTTTTCGTAACCGGTGCAGCGGCAGAGGTTCCCCGCCAACGCTTCCCGGATCTCTTCGTCGGACGGGTCGGGGACGCGGTTCAGCAGGTCGTGCGCGGCGACGACCAGGCCCGGCGTGCAGAACCCGCACTGGACCGCGCCCTGGTCCACAAAGGACTGCTGGATCGGGTCGAGGACGTCGCCGTCGGCCAGGCCTTCGACCGTGCGCACCACGCGCCCCTCGGCCTGCCCCGCGGCGACCAGGCACGCGCAGACCGGCACGCTGTCGAGGTAGACCGTGCAGGATCCGCATTCGCCCTGCTCACAGGCGTTCTTCGAGCCCGGCAGGCCGAGCCGCTCGCGCAGCACGTAGAGCAGGCTCTCCCCCTCCCAGACGTCGTCGGCCTGCCGTTTCTCGCCGTTGATCGTGACATTCAGGCGCAAACCCGCTCCCCCGTCCGGTACTCGTCCCAGGCCCACGTCAACGTACGCCGCGCCAGCACCGACAGCGCGTGTTTGCGGTAGGCGGCGCTGCCGCGGACGTCGTCGATCGGCGCCGTCGCTTGGGCCACCAACTCGCCGAAGCGGCGCTTCAGGGAGTCCGGCAACGCGTCCGACGAGCCCCACGGAAGCTCCGCGGCGAGGAACTCCTCGGCTTCACGAGCGCGGCGCGGGGTCGGCGCGGCGGAGCCGATCGCGGCGCCGACCTGGCCGTCGCGCAGGGCCAGAGCGAAGGAGCAGACCGCGATGACCATGGCGTTGCGCGTGCCGACCTTGGCGAACTGCTGCGGCCCGGCGTGCGCGGGCAGGTGGACGGCGGTGATCAGCTCGTCGGCCGCCAACGCGTGGCGTTTCACACCGACGTAGAACTCCTCCGCCGGGAGGATGCGGGTCCCCCGCACGGAGGCCGCCTCGACGCGCGCGCCGAGGGCCAGCAGCACCGGGTGGGTGTCCCCGGCGGGCGAGGCCGCGCCGAGGTTGCCGCCGACCGTGCCGCGGTTGCGGATCTGCGGCGAGCCGACCGTGCGCGAGGCCATGGCCAGCGCGGGGACGAGTTCACCCACTTCAGCGATGACGCGGCTGTACGGGACGCCGGCGCCGAGCCGGACGGTGCCGTCCGATGCGGACCAGTCCGCCAGCTCCGGGACCGTGGTCAGGTCCAGCAGGGCGTCCGGGCGGCGGTGGTCGAAGTTCAGCTCGACCATGACGTCGGTGCCACCGGCGATGGGCACGGCGCCGGGACGCTCGGCCTTGAAAGCCAGGGCTTCGGCCAGCGTCGAGGGACGCAGGAACTCCACGCTTGCTCCTTCGTGAGGGCGATGGACCAGTAGACGCCCATCGGGACGCGGGCGGCAACGGCACGGGACATGAAACGCACCCGAGCGAACCCCCGGGCGTTTGTGCTTTCCTACAAGCCTGATGACGACCGTGAAAACTCTGCTGGGCCTGCCGGGGCTGCGGCTGCGCCCGCGGGCCGGGGCCGACCTGCTCGACCGGCCGGTGACCCGCATCTACGTCACGGAGCTGTCCGACCCCGGACGGTATCTGTCGGCCGGTGAGCTGGTGCTTTCGGGCCTGCTCTGGTGGCGCCGGCCGGGGGACGCCGAGCCGTTCGTGGCCGCGCTGGCCCGCTCCGGCGCGGCGGCGCTGGCGGCGTCCGGCGCCGACTCGGACGGCATCCCGGACGACGTCGTCGACGCCTGCGAACGGCACCGGATCCCGCTGCTGGAGGTGCCGATCGACCTGTCGTTCTCGGTGGTCACCGAGCAGGTCGTGCTGGCGCTGGCCGCCGCGTCCGACGGGGCCCGCAAACGTTTGCAGGCGGCCGCGGACGCGCCCGTGGAGACGCTGCTGGAGCGCGCGTCGACGGAACTGGGGCTGCCGTGCTGGGTGCTGTCGGCGCTGGGCCGGGTGGTCGCCGGGGCGACGCCGCTGCCGATGCCGGTCGAGGAGGTCGTCCGGCGGTACGCGGGCAAGGAGCCGGGGCCGCTGACGCTGCTCCCGGTGGAGGGCGGGCACGCGGTGCCGTGGCTGATCGCCGCCGGCGGGACGCTGAGCACCGCGCAGGCCGAGCTCGCCGAGGAACTCGCGGGACTCGTCGGCGTCACGCGGGCGCGGGCGGTGCACCCCGAAGGCGAGTTGCCCGGCGAAGTGCAGGTGGTCGCGCTGCGGACCGAGGGCAGCGACGAGAGCCGGGACGTCCTGCGGGAGCTGCTGCCCGGCGCGCTCCTGCTCGAGCCCGCCGGGGAGACCTCGTACGCGGCGACCGCGCGCTGGCCGGCCGGGGCCGCGGCAGAGCTGTCCACTGTGGAACCTCTGCTGCGGGCGAAGCGGATCCTGTGCGGTGTCAGCGCTCCCGCGCCGCGGGACGAGGCGTGGGCGACCGCGCGGTACACGCTGGAAGTGGCGGCCCGGCGCGCGGGCCGCGTCACCGTGGTTCCGGCGAACGAGGTGGACGCGCACACGCTGCTGCTGGCCGGCGCTCCCGCCGGGGTGCGGGCCGCGCTGCGACGGCGTGTCCTCGGACCGCTGCTGGACTACGACGCCGAGCAGCACACGGACCTCGTGCACACCGTCCGGGTGTTCCTCGAATGCTCCGGATCGCCGACGCGGGCGGCCAAGGCCTTGCACGTCCACGTCAACACCCTGCGCTACCGCATCGGCCGGGCCGGCGAACTGCTCGGGGCGGACCTGACCGAGTTCACCGACCAGCTCGACGTCTACCTGGCGTTGCGCGCGGGAGACCACCCGGGATGAGCGACGAGATCACGTCGGCCCGGCAGGCGGGGCACGACCCCCGGGTGCTGGCGTTCGGGCGGCTGCAGGGTGCCGCGAACCGGCTCGAGTACCTGCTCGGGCGCGCGCTGGAGCGGGAGTGCGGGATCACGCACCTGATGTACGAGGTGCTGCTGATCGTCGGGCGCGCGGGCGACGACGGGCTGACCATGCGCTCGATCGCGCAGGAGCAGGTGCTCACCACCGGCGGCGCGACCCGGCTGGTCGACCGGATGGAGAGCCTCGGCCTGGTGACCCGCACGGCCGCGCCGCACGACCGGCGCGTCCAGCTGGTGCGCCTGACCGAGCTGGGCGAGGGGACGACGGTCCGCGCGAGCCGACTGCACGTGGCGAACATCGAGCGGTACTTCTTTTCGCCGTTGCCGGCGGAGCACCGGGCGCGGTTCGCCGACGACCTGCGAACGTTGAGTCACGCGGCCAGGGACGCCCTGCCGAAGCTGCGCTGAGCGGCTACCGGAAACTGGAGACATGGGTAAGCAGAAGCGCCGGGCGACCGCCGTCGAGGACGTCCCGGTGCCCCGGACGGCCGAGGAGTTCGCCGACTTCCTGCTCGCCGCGGCCTTCGACCGCACCAAGGCCGCCGCCGTGAAACGGCTCGCGCCTGGACTGGAGCTGCCGGATTCCTTGGCGAGGGGCGTGGACCTGGCCGGCCGCCGGGTGATCACCCGGGTCTGCCGGAACGGCTGGCTACCCGAGGACGTCCACCAGGCGGCGCGGCGGCGGGTCGACGAGTTCGCCGTCTCGTACGTGCTCGACACGCTCGCCGGCTACGCGGGGCAGTTCTCTCCCGAGACCGTGCACCCCGGCTGGCGGGAGCAGCTCGACGAGACGGGCGCCGTCCAGTGGTGGTCGGCGTCCGAACCCCATGCGACGCAATGGGCGGCGAAGCACATCCTGACCGCCGCGGAGGCGCTGACGACCGTCGTCGAGGCCCTCGGGCTCCTGGTGTCGATGCCGGCGTTGAATCCCGTTTTGCCCGCGCCGGGAACGCCTTATCGGCCGACGGCCCACGACGCCGTCGACGAGAAGCAGCTGAGCCGGGTCCGCGCACTGCTGGCCAAGGCCGAGTCGAGTTCGTTCCCGGAGGAGGCCGAAGCCCTCTCCGCGAAGGCGCAGGAGCTGATGACCCGATACGCCCTCGACCGCGCCCTGGTCGAGAGTTCGGCGCCCGACGTTCCGGCGTCCCGCCGGCTCTGGCTGGACACGCCCTACCTCGACGCCAAGTCGCTCCTGGTCCACGTGGTGGCGACGGCGAACCGCTGCCACGCCGTCTTCGACGCGCGCTGGGGCTTCGTCACCGTGGTCGGCGACGAGAACGACCTGGACGCCGTCGCGCTGCTGACGACGTCCCTGCTGGTCCAGGCGACCCGGGCGATGATCGCCGACCCGGCCGGGCGGTCGCGGGCGTTCCGGCAGTCGTTCCTCGTCTCCTACGCCACCCGGATCGGCGAGCGCCTGGAAAAGGCCGCGGAGACCACCCTCGCGGACGCCCCCGACGCGGACCGCCTGCTGCCGGTGCTGGCGTCCCACGAGCTGAAGGTGCAGGCGGCCTTCACCCAGCTCTTCCCCGACGTGGTCGGCAAGTCCGTGACGGTGCGCGACCTCGACGGCTGGGACGCGGGACGCTCGGCCGCCGACCGCGCCCGGCTTACCGGCTCGTGAGTGTTCAGTCGGGTTGGGACGGACCCCTATTTGGTCACCCACTGGCCCGGGGTCCGCGGCTCGGGTTGCGGCGAGGTCGGCACCTGCGGACCGCAACGGCCAACACGCCGGCAAACTCGGGCGTGTTGGCCACTGCGCGGCGTGCCGGCTCTCCCGCAAGGGCCACGACCAGCACGAGGCGTAGGTCCGGCAAACGCAGCTCCGCCAGAACCCGACCAAACACTCACGAGCCCTCAGTCCTCGCGACGCGCGTACTTCTCCAGCTCCGGCCGCCCGAACGGCAGCTCAGCCTCGTCAAGGGCGCCACAATCCAGGCCGCGCAGCAGGTACACCGCCAGGGCCTGGGCCGTCGCCGGTTCGTCCAGGACTCCTCCGGACGTCTTCTCCGCGTACGCGCGCAGCCGGTCCACCGCCGCCGGGAAACCCTCGCGGTAGAACGTGTACGTCGCCGCGAAGCGGGTTGGCAGCTGGTGTGGGTGCAGGTCCCAGCCCTGGTAGAAGCCGCGTTCCAGCGACCTGCGGACCAGGCGCAGGTGCTCGGCCCACGCCGAAGGGAGCGCGTCGCCGATCGGGAGGCGGTTGGTCGAGCCGTCCGACAGCCGGACGCCGGTGCCCGCCGCCGAGACCTGCATCAGCTGCTTGGCCAGGTCCGCCGCCGGGTGCTCCATGCTCTGGTACGCCGCCGCGATGCCGAGCCCGGCGCTGTAGTCGTACGTGCCGTAGTGCAGGCCAGAACAGCGGCCGTCCGCGGCGTGCACGATCCGGGCCACCGACAGCGTCCCGTCCGCGTCCACAATGGACTGGGCCGTCTCGATCTGGACCTCGAAGCGCAGTGACCGCTCAGGCAGGTCGTAGGCGGATTCCAGCTGTGCCAGCACCTCTGCGGCGACCGAGACCTGGTCGACCGCGGTCACCTTCGGCAGTGTGACGACGAATCCGGGCGGCAGCGGCCCGTTCTCCAGCAGGCTGCCCAGGAACAGGTCCAGGGTGCGGATGCCGCGGCGGCGCGTCAAAGCCTCGAAGCTCTTGAAGCGGATACCGACGAACGGCGTGCCGCCCGTGGTCGCGAGGGTCTGCCCGGCCGCCAGCGCGGCCGCGTCCTCGACGTCGTCCGGGACGCGGCCGAAGCCGTCCTCGAAGTCGATCCGCAGGTCCTCGATCGGCTCGGTCAGCAGCTTGGCGCGGACGCGTTCGTACACGTCGGCGTCCAGGCCGAGCAGGTCGTCGTGCTCGACGAAGACCCGCATGGCCTGCTTACCCCAGTCCGCGACGAGCCGCGTCCGGTACGACGACGCCGGGACGTACACCGTGTGCACCGGCTGGCGCCCCGGCCGCTCCCCCGGGTACGACGCCGCGACGCGCGCGTCGGCCTCGGCCAGGCGCGCGTCGGCGGCGTCGTAGACGTCCTGGGACAGCCGCACTACTTGATCCGCTCGTACGCGGGCAGCGTCAGGAAGTCCGGGAACCCGTCGGCCAGCGCGACCTGCTCGAACAGCTCGACGGCCGGTTCCAGCTGCTCCGGCTTGATCTCCGCGGCCAGCTCGCCGCGGACCTCCGCCAGCACGCCGCGCACCAGCTCGGACGTGACGACGTCGCCGGTGTCCAAAGTGGTCCCGTTCTTGACCCACTGCCAGACCTGCGAGCGCGAGATCTCCGCCGTCGCCGCGTCTTCCATCAGGTTGTGGATCGCCGCCGCGCCGTTGCCGGACAGCCAGGAGGCGATGTAGCGGATGCCGACGTCCACGGCCGCGCGCAGGCCGGCCGCGGTCGCGCCACCCGGCGTCGAGGCGACGTCGAGCAGCTGGTCGGCGGTGACGCTCACCTCGTCGCGGGTGCGGTCGAGCTGGTTCGGCTGGTCGCCGAGGACCTTGTCGAACTCCTCGCGGCAGATGTCGACCATGCCGGGGTGCGCCACCCAGGAACCGTCGAAGCCGTCACCGGCCTCGCGGCTCTTGTCGGCGCGGACCTTGTCGAGCGCCGCCTTGGTGACCTCCGGGTCGTTGCGGTTCGGGATGAACGCGGCCATGCCGCCGATCGCGAACGCGCCGCGCTTGTGGCAGGTGCGCACGAGCAGCTCGGTGTAGGCGCGCATGAACGGCGCGGTCATGGTGACGGAGTTGCGGTCCGGCAGCACGAACTTCTCACCCGCGTCGCGGAAGTACTTGATGACGCTGAAGAGGTAGTCCCAGCGGCCGGCGTTCAGGCCCGAGGCGTGCTCGCGCAGCTCGTAGAGGATCTCCTCCATCTCGAACGCGGCCGGGATGGTCTCGATCAGCACGGTCGCGCGGACGGTGCCGTGCTCGATGCCGAGCGCCTTCTCGGAGTGGGTGAAGACGTCGTTCCAGAGCCGCGCTTCGAGGTGGCTCTCCATCTTCGGGAGGTAGTAGTACGGGCCCTTGCCGCGGCTCAGCGACTCCTTCGCGTTGTGGAAGAAGTGCAGGCCGAAGTCGACCAGCGCGCCCACGGCCTCGCGCCCGCCGAAGGACAGGCCGCGCTCGTCGAGGTGCCAGCCGCGCGGGCGGACCACGATCGTCGCGTGCTCGACGTCGTCCTTCAGGACGTAGCTCTTGCCGCCGCTCTCCAGCGTGATGTCCTCGCGGACGGCGTCGTACAGGTTGACCTGGCCGGACACCACGTTCGCCCAGTGCGGCGTGTTGGCGTCTTCGAGGTCGGCGAGCCACACCTTCGCGCCGGAGTTGAGCGCGTTGATCGTCATCTTGCGGTCGGTCGGCCCGGTGATCTCGACGCGGCGGTCGCGCAGCGCGGCCGGCGCCTCGGCGACCTTCCAGTCGCCCTCGCGGATTTCCTTGGTCTCCGGCAGGAAATCCAGCTTGCCGGTGGTGCGGGCCTCCTCGCGGCGCTTGCCGCGTGCCTGCAGCAGCTCGTCGCGGCGGCCGGCGAAGGCGTCGTGCAGGCCGGCGAGGAAGGCGAGCGCCTCCGGCGTCAGGATCTCGTCGCCACGCTCGACCGGGTCGCCCAGCACCTGGACTTCAGAAGACATGCGGAACACCTCGAGGGTTCGGATCTTTGGATAACGGCCCTACGGTTTTCTACCAGCCGGACTATAGTTTCTGCATAGCGGAAGCTCAACGCAGACGTAAGGAGGACCACCGGTGGCAGCGGAGAAGAATGGGCGCGATGGCGGCGTCCAGTCCCTGCAGCGTGCCTTCGAGCTGCTGGAACACCTCGCGGACACCGGCGGTGAGGCCAGTCTGTCCGAGCTCGCGACGCTGTCCGGGCTGCCGATGCCGACGATCCACCGGCTCATCCGCACCCTGGTCGACCTGGGGTACGTCCGGCAGAACACCAACCGCCGGTACGCGCTGGGCGCGCGGCTGATCCGGCTCGGCGAGAACGCGAGCATGCAGTTCGGCGCCTGGGCGCGGCCGCTGCTGGCGGAGCTGGTCGAGGAGGTCGGCGAGACGGCGAACCTGGCGGTCCTCGAGCGCGACGAGGTCGTGTACGTGGCCCAGGTGCCCTCGAAGCACTCGATGCGGATGTTCACCGAGGTCGGCCGGCGGCTGCTGCCGCACGGCACGGGCGTCGGCAAGGCGATGCTGGCGCACCTGCCCGCCGAGGACGTCCGCGCCCTGCTGGAGCGGACGGGCATGCCCGCGTACACCGAGCACACGTTCACCGACGCGGACGCGCTGGCCGTCGAACTGTCTCGCATCGCTTCGCAGGGGTACGCGCTCGACGAGGCGGAGCAGGAGCTCGGGGTCCGGTGCGTCGCGGTGGCGGTGCCGGGCGCGCCGGTGCCCGCGGCGGTGTCGGTGTCCGGTCCGTCCGGACGGCTGACCGCCGAGGCGGTGGCGCACATCGCCCCGGCGGTGCAGCGGGTGGCGGACGCCCTGGGTGCGAGTCTCTCCCAGGCCACGGTCACCGTGTGAGCCGAGTGATCGCCGGTGACTCGGAGCTCATCGCGCCTGCGCGAAACGCAGGTCGACCAGGGCAGGCAACTCGGCGGCCGCCGAGGACCGACTCACTTCAGCTCGCCTTCCAGCAGGTCCATGAGCAGGCCGTCACGCCAGGTGCCGTCCGGAGCGCGCTCGTAGCGGCGCAGCAAGCCGACCGGGCGGAAACCCAGCTTCGTGTAGACCCGGATGGCCACCTCGTTGGACGCCGACGGGTCGATCGTCAGGCGGTGGTGGCCGTTGTCCAGGAGGTGGCGGGCCAGGGTGCGGAGGGCATCGTGCCGATGCCGCGGCCGTGGAAGTCCGGGTGCACGGAGATGTCGATCCCGGCGTGGTGGTACTGCGGCTCCAGCTCTTCACAGCTCTGGATGATCCCGACGACCAGGCCGTCGAGTTCGATCACGTAGCAGGTGTAGCCGTCTTCGACGTCGTACAGGCCGTTGACCTCGTGGTCCGGGTCGCCCCACCAGCGGGCGACCTCCGGGGTGGCCAGGATCTCGCGGAGACGGTCCCGGTCTTTTGCCGAAATGGTACGCAAAAGTACCCGCGCACCGTGGATGATGGGCATGCTTCGGTCCTCTCTCGTGGTGAATGACGGCTTTGGGACGTCTGTCACGAGGAGGGGCACGAGCGGAAGTGCGTCAACCGGGCATACCCGGATTCTGCGTCGGCGCGCACCGCCCGTCATCCGATTTTCCCGGAAGGGTCGGTCATGGACTCCCACACCGGCGGCGCGCTCGCCTGGCTCGCCCAGGGCGCCGCCTCGAACCTGCTCGACCGGCTGGTCGACCGCGCGCTCGACGGGCCGCCGCCGATGCCCTCGTGGCCCCGGCTCGGCGGATCGCCGCCGGGGACGGTCGAGATCTCGGTGCGGCACCACCTGACGATCCGGACCCGCACGCCGGTGATCCTGACGCTGCAGGAGGACGGCAGCCGCACGGGCACGGTGTTCTCGGTCGTGCTCGGCCACACGACCCGCGTCAACCTCCCGGGCGGCGACTACTTCGGCGCGGCGATGATCGTCGACCCGCTGGGGCGCACCCGATCCGGCCAGACGCTGCAGGGCATCGGCTGGTCCCGGCTGAAGGTGACGTCCCGCCGGACGTCCCCGCTGGTCATCCCGGCCCACCACCCGACGGCGCCGGTGCTGCTGCAGCTGGGGCTGCGCAAGGCGGACGGCACGCCGTTGTTCCGGCTGCCGCCGTCTCGGCTCTAGCCGGTATCCGGCCGCCCTCTCGCGACTCTGAAGGAGCGAGAGAGGGGGCACGACTTGGAACCGTTCACCGGATCACTCGTCTGGCTGGGTCAGGCCGCGGCCGCGGCGGTCGTCGGCAGGCTCGCCGAACGGGCCGTGGACCGGGCCTTCGACGGTTCACGGCGGGCTGTCACGCTGCCGGAGCCCCGGCGCCACCGGATCGGCGACGTGACCAGCGACGTCGACATCGTCGTGCGGCACGTGCCCGCCGGACGGCGTCCCGTGCTGCTGGCCTTCCAGACGGCCCCGGCCGGGAACACCGGGGAACCGCACGGGGTGACGGTGCCGATGCTGCTCGGCGAGACCGCGCACCTGACCCTGGCACGCGACGACTACCTGATCAGCGCGCTGGTCCTCGAGCCGCCCGCGCAGCTCGGCGGCAACCCGGTGCTGCACGGCGTCGGCTGGGCCCGCCACTGGGTGGCCAGCAACCGGACCGATCAGCTCACCATCACCACCGAGGTGCCGACCGAGGAGCTGCTCGAACGGCTCGGCCTGCGCAAGCCGGACGGAACGAGCCCGTTCGAGCTGCCGCCGCCGTGCCCAGACCGGCCGCAGCTGCCGGCCTCATGGGCTCGCGCGCACCGAGCCGCGCAGCTCGCCACCCGTACCGCCGCGGCGGACGCGCGGTGCCGTGCGAGCGTGGTGCAGCGCGGCTCGCGCTGCACCATGACGGTTTCCACCTTCAGCACGAACGGGCTGTGCCTGCACCACGACAGCCACTTCAAGGCGGGTGGCACCGTCCACGACTGGGCCACCCGGAAACGGATCCGTTAGCCCAGCAGGGCGTCCACGAACGCGCCCGGCTCGAACGGCGCCAGGTCGTCCGGGCCCTCACCCAGGCCGACCAGCTTCACCGGGACGCCCAGCTCGCGCTGGACCTGGAACACGATGCCGCCCTTGGCGGTGCCGTCCAGCTTGGTCAGGACGATGCCCGTGACGTCGATGACCTCGGCGAACACCCGCGCCTGCATCAGGCCGTTCTGGCCCGTGGTCGCGTCGAGGACCAGCAGGACCTCGTCGACCTTCGCCTGCTTCTCGACGACGCGCTTGACCTTGCCCAGCTCGTCCATCAGGCCGGTCTTCGTGTGCAGGCGGCCCGCCGTGTCGACCAGGACCGCGTCGACGCCCGTGTCCACGCCGCGCTTGACCGCGTCGAACGCGACGGCCGCCGGGTCGGCGCCTTCCTTGCCGCGCACGACCTCCGCGCCGACGCGCTCGGCCCACGTCTGGAGCTGGTCGGCCGCCGCCGCGCGGAACGTGTCCGCCGCGCCCAGCACCACCGTGGCGCCCTGGGCGACGAGCACCCGCGCGAGCTTGCCCGTGGTCGTCGTCTTGCCCGTGCCGTTGACGCCCGCGACCAGCACCACCGCGGGCTGCTTCTTCCCGTCGACGGTGTGCGGCAGCGCCCGCACCGCGCGGTGGCCGTCGGTCGACAGCTCCGCCGTCAGCACCTCGTGCAGCACTTCGCGGGCCTCGGCCGAGTTCCGCACCGCGCGCCGGGACAGCTCGTCGCGCAGCCGCTCGACGATGTGGTTCGTGGTCGCCGCGCCCAGGTCGGCCATCAGCAGCGTGTCTTCGACGTCCTGCCAGGAGTCCTCGTCGAGGTCGCCGGCGCCGAGCAGGCCCAGCAGGCTCTGCCCGAACATAGAACGCGACTTCGTGAGCCGCCCGCGCAGCCGCTCCAGCCGGCCGGCCGCGGGGTCGATCTCCTCGGTGACGGCCGCCGGCTCCACAACCTCGGCATCCGGCAGCTTGACGTCGCGAACCGTGCGCTGGGCCGAGTCGCGCGGGACCGCGGCGTCGTCGCCCACGGCGGGCTGGCCGTCGACCTCCGGACGGTCCTCGACCGGGTGCTCGGCCGGCTCCTCGACCTCGGGAGCCTCGCCGCCGGGCGCGAGGGCGATGCCCCCGCTGGCCGCGTAGCCGCCGCCCTTCGGCTTGGCCTCGACCTCGCGCTGGGCGTCCAGGCTGATACGGCGCTTGCGCGCGATCAGCAGGCCGGTCACCAGCAGGGCGACCAGCACGACGACCGCGATGATTACGAAGAGGAACCAGGAGCTCGACACGGGACCATCCTTTCATTGGCCCGCCGTCGCCGCGGACCCGCCGTCCGCGCAGGCAATTCGTAACGACGTACATCCCGATTGGGCCAAGACTTCACCGCGTGGGTTGCGTCACCCGGGGCCCTGCACTAAACCCCTCCGGATGGGGAAACGCGCGAGCCACGGCTTCCGGGTGATCGGGCTGATTTCGGGCACCTCGGTCGACGGCATCGACGTCGCCGCGGCCGACCTGCACGCCGAAGAGGACACCGTGGTGCTGACCCCGCTCGGCGAGCTCGACGTCCCCTACCCCGAACCGCTGCGTGAGGGCCTGCTCGCCGCGTTGCCGCCGAATCCGTGCACCGCCGGGGAGCTGACCCGGCTCGACACCGGTGTCGGCCAGGCGTTCGCCGACGCCGCTTTGCGCGGCGCCGTCGAGCTGGCGGGCGGCACCGCGGACCTCGTCGCCTCGCTGGGCCAGACGGTGTTCCACTGGGTGGAGGACGGCAGCGCCCGTGGCACCCTGCAGCTCGGCCAGCCCGCGTGGATCGCCGAGCGCACCGGGCTGCCGGTGCTCGCCGACCTGCGGGCCCGCGACGTCGCCGCCGGCGGGCACGGCGCGCCGCTGGCCAGCACGTTCGACCAGCTGTGGCTGCGCGGCCTGGCCGAGGACAGCGGGCGCCCGGTCGCCGCGCTCAACCTGGGCGGGATCGCGAACATCACCGTCGTCACCGCGGGCGAGCCGGCGATCGCCTACGACACCGGGCCGGCCAACGCGCTGCTCGACCTCGCCGCCCACCGCGTCACCGGCAGCCGCAGCGACCTCGACGGGCGGCTCGCGCTGAGCGGCTCGGTGCGCGCCGACCTGCTCGTCCGGCTGCTCGCCGACCCGTACTTCGCCGCCCCGGCGCCGAAGTCCACCGGCAAGGAGTACTTCAACGCGGCCTACCTCGACGCCGCCCTCGACGATCTGCCGCCGGTCGCCGCGGCCGACCTGCTCGCGACGCTCACCGAGCTCACCGCCGTCTCCGTCGCCGAACAGTGCCACCACCACGGCGTAACGACAGTGATCGCGTCCGGCGGCGGGATCGCTAACCCGGCCGTGATGACGGCGCTGGCCCGCAACCTGCCGTCCGCCGTGCTCAAGACCAGCGACGACCTGGGCCTGCCCGGCGCCGGCAAGGAGGCGTACCTGACCGCGCTGCTGGGCTGGCTCACGTGGTGCGGCGTGCCCGGTACGGTGCCGTCGGCGACCGGTGCGCGGGGCCCGCGCCTGCTCGGCGCCCTCGTCCCGGGTGCCGGGCCCTTGACCCTTCCTGCCCCGCTGGGGGGCGCCGTGACGCGGTTGCGCGTCGCGGAGAAGGCCGGATGAGGAGTAGGAGAAGTCCATGCGGGGTGTCGATCTGGCCATCATCGTCGTCTACCTGGCGGCGATGCCGCTGATAGGCGTGCTGGTCGGGCGGAAACAACGGTCGGCCGCCGACTACTTCGTCGGCGAGCGCAGCCTGCCGTGGGGCGCGGTGATGCTGTCCGTGGTGGCGACCGAGACGTCGACGCTGACCGTGATCAGCACGCCGGGCCTGGTGTTCGGCAACGCGTTCCTGTTCCTGCAGCTGGCGTTCGGCTACATCATCGGCCGGGTCATCGCCGCGTTCGTGCTGCTGCCGCGGTACTTCCGCGGCAACCTCGTGAGCGCGTACGCCTTCCTGGGCAAGCGGTTCGGCTCGGGGCTGCAGGGCACGGCGTCGGTGACGTTCGTGGTGACGCGGCTGCTGGCCGAGGGGGTGCGGCTGTTCGCCGGCGCGATCCCGATCAAGGTGATCCTGGGGCACTACAACGTCCACCTGGACTACTGGGTGATCGTGGTGATCCTGACCGCGCTGACGCTGATCTACGCCTACATCGGCGGGATCAAGGCGGTCGTCTGGGTCGACGTCATCCAGCTGACGCTCTACCTCGGCGGCGCCGCGGTGGCGGCGATCGTGCTGCTGAACAAGCTGCCGGGTGACTGGGCGACCCAGGCTTCCGCGGACGGCAAGTTCATGCTCGTCGACTTCACGAAGAACCTCCTGACCAGCCCGTACGCCTTCGTGACGGCGGTGCTCGGCGGTGCGGCGCTGTCGATGGCCTCGCACGGCGCGGACCAGCTGATCGCGCAGCGGCTGATGGCCACGCGCAGCCTGCGCGACGGCCAGAAGGCGCTCATCGGCAGCGGCATCATCGTCACCATCCAGTTCGCGCTGTTCCTGCTGGTCGGGGCGATGCTGTGGGTGTTCAACGGCCGCAAGTCGGTGGCGGCGCTCGGCCTGCAGAGCCCGGACGACGTGTTCTCGAAGTTCATCATCGACGACCTGCCGGTCGGGGTGTCGGGCCTGCTCATCGCCGGGGTGCTCGCCTCGACCATGGGCGCGCTCGCGTCGGCGCTCAACGCGCTCTCGACGTCGACCGTGGCCGACCTCTACCAGCGCTTCACCAAGAAGTCGCCCGAGGACTCGAAGCTGCTGCAGCACGGCCGCATGTGGACGCTGATCTGGGCCGTGGTGTTCGCCGTGTTCGCGTCGCTGTTCTCCACCACGAAGAACTCCGTGATCGAGCTCGGCCTGGCCATCACCGGCTACACCTACGGCGCGCTGCTCGGGGCGTTCCTGCTCGGCCTGCTGATCAAGAAGGCCCGCCAGGTGGACGCGATCATCGCGTTCGTCGCGACGGTCGTGGTGATGGCGTTCGTGATCCTCGGCCTGAAGTTCAGCGCCAAGACCGGCGGCCTGATCGGGATCGACTTCAGCAAGGCGGCCGGGGACAAGGTCGCGCTCGCCTACCCCTGGTACACGCTGCTGGGCGTGGTGATCACGCTGGTCGTGGGCGGGTTGCTCTCGCTGCGGCACCGCACCCCGGACCCGAAGGCGGCTCCCGAGGAGGTCGCCGAAGAAGTGACTCCCGCCTGATTCTTCTGAACCGGTTCCGGCGGGCGCCCGTGTTGGTCATCGGGAGCCCGCCGGGAAGCGGCGGGAGGATGCGAAGGTGGGAACATGAAACGGATTTTGGTTGCGCTCGCGGTCGGCTCGCTGGCACTCGGCGGCGCGGCGACGGCTTCGGCCGCCACGGCGACCCCGAAGGTCCCGGTGGCGGTCCAGGTCCCGGACGGCAACCGGCCCCTCGTCACCTACTCCGGCGACGGCGTTCAGATCTACGGCTGCACGAACGGCGCGTGGGCGCTGATCCAGCCCGCGGCCGTGCTGTCGAAACACGGCCAGCCGGTGGCGATCCACAGCAAGGGTCCGGTGTGGACGTCCACTGTGGACGGAAGCACGGTCGGCGCGGCCGCGGTGGCGACCTCACCGCGTGACGGCGCGATCCCGGAGCTGCTGCTCAAGGCGAACCTCAACAGCGGCACGGGCGTGTTCGGCAAGGTCACCTACGTCCAGCGCCTGAACACCCACGGCGGCCTCGCACCGGCCGGGTCGTGCACGGAAGGCGCGCAGACCGCGGTCCACTACACGGCCGACTACGCCTTCTGGGTGGCCGGCTAGCCGTCGGCGAAAACCGGTGCCCCTGGTCTCCGCGCCACCGTAAACTGCGCGCGGAGACAGGGGGTTTCCCATGGGGTTCTTCATCGGCATCGGCGTGCTCCTCGCCGTGCTGCTCGTCATCGGCCTGGTCATGGACCGGCTCGACCGCAAACGCGGCGTCAAGGGCGGCATGCTCCGGCCCGGCGGGCGCCGGCCCCGGCTGGGCGACGCCGGGAGCGTCGGCAACGACCTGAGCACCTACGAGCCGCGCGTCCGCGGCGAAGACCGGCCCGCGCCGCGCGAAGACGACATGCGCTGAGCTAGCCGACCGCGACCGGCTCGTCGTCGGCCGTGCGCAGGCGCTGCGAGATCACCTTC
Source organism: Amycolatopsis sp. NPDC049252 (assembly GCF_043197175.1). NCBI lineage: Bacteria > Bacillati > Actinomycetota > Actinomycetes > Pseudonocardiales > Pseudonocardiaceae > Amycolatopsis > Amycolatopsis sp. NPDC049252. The sequence goes on along the minus strand of NZ_JBICSQ010000012.1, from coordinate 142,418 downwards.
GTGATGCCGTCGCCCTGCATGCTCACGCCGTAGAGGGCGTCCGCGATCTCCATGGTCGGCTTCTGGTGGGTGATGATGATCAGCTGCGACGAGTCGCGCAGCTGCTCCAGCAGCCCGATCAGCCGGCGCATGTTGGTGTCGTCCAGCGCCGCCTCGACCTCGTCCATGACGTAGAAGGGTGAAGGGCGGGCGCGGAAGATCGCGACCAGCATGCCCACCGCGACCAGCGACTTCTCGCCACCCGACAGCAGCGACAGCCGCTTGACCTTCTTGCCCGGCGGGCGCGCCTCGACGTCGACGCCGGTCGCGAGCAGGTCGTCCGGCTGGGTGAGGACCATCCGGCCCTCGCCGCCGGGGAACAGCACGCTGAACACCGTCTCGAACTCGCGGGCGACGTCCGCGTACGCCCCGGCGAAGACCTCCAGGATCTTCTCGTCGACCTGCTTGATCACGGCCTCGAGGTCCTTGCGGGTGTCCTTGAGGTCCTCGAGCTGCGTGGAGAGGAACTTGTACCGCTCCTCCAGCGCCGCGAACTCCTCCAGCGCGAGGGGGTTCACCTTGCCCAGCAGGGAAAGGTCCTTCTCGGCGCGCTTGGCGCGGCGGGCCTGGGTGTCGCGGTCGTACGGCATCGGCGGCGGCGGGGTGACGTCCTCGCCGCGTTCCTTGGCCGCCTCGTACTCGGCCATCTCGCCCGCGCTCGGCGGCACCGGGACGTCCGGGCCGTACTCCTGGACGAGGTCGGCGAGCCCGATGCCGAAGTCCTCGGCGATCTTGGCTTCCAGGGTCTCCAGCCGCAGCCGCTGCTCGGCGCGCTGGACCTCGTCGCGGTGCACGGCGTCGGTCAGCTTCTCCAGCTCGCCGGTGAGTTCGCGGACCTTGGCGCGGACGCCGGTCAGCGCGGACTCGCGGCTCTGCCGGCGGGCCTGGACCTGGTCGCGCTCGGTGGCCGCGCGCTGGACCGAGTGCTCGATGCGCTCGAGCGCGATCTCACCGCCGTTGACGACGGCGTTGGCGATCTCGGCGCCACGCTTGCGGGCCGCGGCGGCGCGCTCGGCGCGCTCCCGGGCCTGCTGCTCGGCGTGCGCGGCGCGGCGGAGGCCTTCGGCCTTGCCCGCGATGCTGCGCGCCCGCTCCTCGGCGGTGCGCTGCGCGAGCCGCGCCTCCATCTCCTCCTGCCGGACGACGGCCAGCTCTTCGACGGCCAGGTCGCGCTCGGCGGTGTCCGGGTCGTCCTCGACCGGCTGCTCGGCCACGGCGGCGAGGCGTTCCTCCAGCTCGGCGAGCTGGGCCAGCGCCTGCACCCGGCTCTGCTCGACCTTCGCGCGCTGGCCGGAGAGCCGCTCGACCTCGGCCTGCGCGGCCCGCGCGGCCTGCTGCAGCCGGTTGAGCCGCTCCGAAGAGCGGGCCTTGCGCACCTTGGCGTCGCCGAGGGCGTCCTTGGCCTGGGAGACCTCTTCGCGGCGGGCCTGCTGCTCGGCACGGGCGCCTTCCAGCTCGGCCGCGTACTGCTCCAGTTGCCGCTCGGCCGTGCGCAGCCGGACCCCGGCCTCGTCGACGGCGGCCTGGACCTCGATCACGCTCTCGCGGGCGCCGGACCCGCCGATCGCCCAGCGGGCCCCGAAGACGTCACCCTCGGCGGTGACCGCGCGGACGTCCGGGTGCGTGGCGACCAGCTGCCGGGCCGACTCGAGGTCGCGGACCAGGGCGAGCTTGTCCAGCGCCTGCTCGACGGCGGGCCGCAGCTGCGCCGGCGCGGTGACGACCTCGCGGGCCCAGCGCGCGCCTTCCGGCAGGGCGGGCCAGCCGTAGGTGTCCACAGTGGACTCGGGCGCGCCGAGCACGATGCCCGCGCGTCCCGAATCGGTGTCCTTCAGGTACTTCAGCGCGCGCAGGGCGTCTTCGCCGCCGTTGACGGCGACCGCGTCGGCCACCGGGCCGAGCGCCGCGGCCAGCGCGACCTCGTGGCCGGGCTCGACGGTCAGCAGCGCGGCGACCGAGCCCAGCAGGCCGGGCAGCTCGTGGGACGCGCCGAGCAGCGCGCCCGCGCCGTCCTTGCGCTTGAGCCCCATCGACAGCGCCTCGACGCGGGCCTTCTCCGACGCGATCTCGCGCTCGGCGGCGCGTTCGGCCTTGACCAGCTCTTCGACGCGCGCCTTGGCCGCGTTGTTGGCCTCGACCGCGCGGTCGTGGCGGTCCATCAGGCCGGAGTCGTCGGACTCCTCGACGCCGCCCTCCGCCTTGGCCACTTCGAGTTCTTCGACGGCGATCTCGGCGCGCTCGGCGGACTCCTCGAGGGAGACGCTGAGGCGGTCGATCTCGTCGGAGGTGGCGCCGTTCTTGCTGCGCAGCCCCTCGACCTGACCGGTCAGCTTGGCCATGCCCTCGCGCCGGTCGGCGATGGCGCGGACGGCGGCCCAGTGCGCGCGCTCGGCGGCCTGGACGCGCTGTTCGAGGTCCTCGCGCCGCAGCACGGTCTGGGCGAGCAGCTCGCGGGCCTCCATGACGGCCTCGTTGAGCTCCTCTTCCTGCTCGGCGACGCGCTCGGCCTCTTCGAGCAGCTCTTCGGGGTCGCGGCCGCCGGTGGTCGTGGTGACGTCGGCGGAGAGGTGGCGCTGACGCTCGATCGCCAGGCGGACGGTGCCGCGCAGCCGCTCGGCCAGCGCCGACAGCTTGTACCAGGTCTCCTGGGCGCTCTGCAGCAGCGGCGCGTCCTCGGCCAGCGACGACTCCAGCTCGGTCTCCTCGGCGGAGACGATCTCGAGGGTCTGCTCGACCTCGGCGCGGCGCTGGCGGGCGACCTTCTCGTCGGCCTCTTCCCGCGCGATCGAGCCGCGCTGGGTGACCAGGTCGTCGGCGAGCAGGCGCAGCCGGGAGTCACGCAGCTCGGACTGCACGGACTGGGCCTTGCGGGCGATCTCGGCCTGCTTGCCCAGCGGCTTGAGCTGGCGGCGCAGCTCGGTGGTGAGGTCGCCGAGGCGGTCGAGGTTGCCCTGCATGTTGGCCAGCTTGCGCAGGGTCTGTTCTTTGCGCTTGCGGTGCTTGAGGACGCCGGCGGCCTCTTCGATGAAGGCGCGGCGCTCCTCGGGCTTGGACTCGAGGATGGCCGAGAGCTGGCCCTGCCCCACGATGACGTGCATCTCGCGGCCGATGCCGGAGTCCGACAGCAGCTCCTGGACGTCCATCAGGCGGCAGCGGTCGCCGTTGATCTCGTACTCGCTGGCGCCGTCGCGGAACATCCGGCGGGTGATCGACACCTCGGCGTACTCGATCGGGAGCGCGCCGTCGGCGTTGTCGATGGTGAGGGTGACCTCGGCGCGGCCGAGCGGGGCGCGGCCCGCGGTGCCGGCGAAGATGACGTCCTCCATCTTGCCGCCGCGCAGGTCCTTGGCGCCCTGGGTACCCATGACCCAGCGCAGCGCGTCCAGGACGTTCGACTTGCCGGAGCCGTTCGGGCCGACCACGCAGGTGATCCCCGGCTCGAAGCGCAGCGTGGTCGCCGAGGCGAAGGACTTGAAGCCCTTCAGCGTCAAGCTTTTCAGGTGCACTGGGTGCTGACCCCTCTGGCTGCCGGTACTGGCGTTTCAATCGTCCCAGGTTACCTGGGGGCGTCCGGGGACCGCCGGACGCGCCCCCTCACCGGCGCGCCTTAGCACGGCGTTCGAGTGCTCAGCAACCTCGTGCGCCACACCCGCCCCGGAAGTACCAACGCCGGACTACCGCTCGGCGAACCCGCTGAGCCCCCCTTTCGGGTCGGACCAGCGCTCGACCACCGTCTCCACACTTCCGGGTGATTCTCCGGAACGAAGGGCGGTCAACAGCCGCTCACAGTGGTTTCGCTCACCCTCCGCTATGACCTCAACACGACCGTCGGGCATGTTGCGCGCGCTGCCGACCAAGCCGAGTTCGAGCGCGCGGCTGCGCGTCCACCAGCGGAAACCGACACCCTGCACGCGCCCGCGGACCCACGCCGTCAACCGGGTGTTCGTTTCTTGCTCACTCACGCGTTCATCCTTTCCGGACAGATCGACTGCGCACAGTGATCACTCAGGCTCCCTACCTGGGCGAATGCGGCACTGACGGTGATAATCTCCCCGCCGAGGTCGCCCTCCCGGGTTCCCCCGCCCGGGGCAAGCAGTGATCGTTTGACGACCTCCGAGCCGCTTCCCGATCTACTAGGAGCCTGTATGCCCCGCCCCGACGGGTCAGATTCGAGCTCACGCATCACGAGGGTCGACACCACCGCGCCGCCGAAGAGCAGCAAACCGAACCGCGCCGGGTACGTCGTACTCGGGGTGGCCGGGCTGGTCGTCGCGACGGCGTTCGCCGCCGTCGCCGAGCTCGCCGGCCCGGTCCCCGCGACCACCGCGGGCGGCACCGGCGCCCCCGGCGGCCAGGGCACGTCGCCCGCGGGCGTCCAGACGGTGCCGGGCACCCCCACCCCGGGCGGCCCGTCCACCCTCGGCGGCCCGCCGTCGCCGACGGACACGACCTCTTCGAGCGCCCCGAGGACGGTGGTTTCGGTCAGCCCGGACGGCAAGACGACCACCACGGTCGTCACCCAGGCCCCGCCGCCCCCGCGCAACGACACCGGCGGCAGCACCCCGCCACCCCATTCCGACCCGCCCAGCCACTCGACGCCGCCGAGCAGCACTCCCCCGACGACGCCGACGACCACGACGACGTCCCCGCGGACCGACCCGCCGACGGACACGTCGACCCCGCCGCCCGCCGGTGGCGGAGGCAGCTCGTCGGGCGCCCCGCCGGTCAGCACGACCGGCACCGCGCCGACGGCCAAGTAAGCACGGAGTCTCCGGAGGCCACCGCCGCGGCGGTGGCCTCCGGCGTTTCCGGCCTCCCGGTGCCGGCACGAACGTCTCACCTCGCTGCCCCGGCAGGGGTCGTGGGTGGTTTTTAAGGGTTTAAACCCAATAAAAAAACACCCCCCCGGGGTGGGGGCCCGGACCGGGGTCCCCCACCCCGCGCGGGGAGCC
>NZ_JBICSQ010000012.1:79205-137417 GCF_043197175.1 Amycolatopsis sp. NPDC049252 | reverse complement strand
CCGGGCGGTGGCCGACCCCACGCTCGCCCCGCCGGCCCCGGGGTGGGTGTGTTTTGTTTCACAGGTTTTCCAACCCTTCAACCCAGCAACCACGGCGGTGTCAGGCCTCGAAGCGGTAGCCCATGCCCGGCTCGGTCAGCAGGTGCCGGGGCCGCGAGGGCTCCGGCTCCAGCTTGCGCCGCAGCTGGGCCAGGTACACCCGCAGGTAGTGGGACTCCGTCTCGTACGACGGGCCCCACACCTCGTGCAGCAGCTGCTTCTGCGCGACCAGCCGGCCGCGGTTGCGGACCAGCAGCTCCAGCACGCCCCACTCGGTCTTCGTCAGGTGGACTTCGTGGCCGTCACGGCGGACCTTCTTCGCCGCCAGGTCGATGCTGAACGACTCCGTGTCCACCACCGCGTCCACGTCGTCGGCGCCGGCCACCGCGGAACGGCGGACCGCGGCGCGCAGGCGGGCCAGCAGCTCGTCCATGCCGAACGGCTTGGTGACGTAGTCGTCGGCGCCCGCGTCGAGGGCCTGGACCTTGTCGGCCGAGTCGCCGCGGGCGGACAGCACGATGATCGGGACCGTCGTCCAGCCGCGCAGGCCGGCGATCACCTCGGTGCCGTCGAGGTCGGGCAGGCCGAGGTCGAGCACGACGACGTCCGGCTTGGTCTCGGCGACGGCCTTGAGCGCGGCCGTGCCGTCGTGCGCGGTGATCACCTTGTAGCCGCGGGCGTTGAGGTTGATCCGCAGCGCCCGCACGATCTGCGGCTCGTCGTCCACCACCAGCACGGTGGCCCCGGTGTCGCTCATCGCACCCCCTCCTCGACTTCGTGGTAGCTGACGCTCTCGGCGGGCAAGGACACGACAACGGTGAGCCCGCCGCCCGGCGTGTCCTCGGCGCGGATCGTGCCGCCCATCGCCTCGGTGAACCCCTTCGCGACCGACAGCCCGAGCCCGACGCCCGGGGTCGCGTCCCGGTCGCCGCCGAGGCGCTGGAACGGCGCGAACGCCGAGTCCGCGGTGCCCTTGCGCAGTCCCTTGCCGTGGTCGACGATCCGCAGCTCGACGTGGCCGGAGTGGGCGCTGGCCCGGGCCGACACCCGGCCCCCGCCGTGCCGCAGCGCGTTGTCCAGGACGTTCGCCACCACCCGCTCCAGCAGCCCCGGGTCGGCGAGCACGGACGGCAGCTGGTCGTCGACCGCGACGACCACCGCGTCGGAGGCGTCCACATTGGACAGCGCGTGGGCGACGACCTCGTCGTAGCCGACCGGGCGCAGGTGCGGCCGCACCGCGCCGGTGGCCAGCCGCGAGGAATCGAGCAGGTTGTCGATCAGGCCGGCCAGCCGGTCCGCGGACAGCTCGATCGCCTCCATCAGCTCCGCGGTGTCCTCTTCGGACAGCTGCAGGTCCGGGGCGCGCAGGCTGCCGATGGACGCCTTGATCGACGTCAGCGGCGTCCGCAGGTCGTGCCCGACGGCCGAAAGCAGCGTCGTCCGCAGCTCGGTGGCCTCGGCCTTGCGCTCGGCCTTCGCCGCGGCGTCGGCACTGCGTTGCTGGCGCAACGAAAGCAGGGCCTGCCCGGCGACGGCTTCCAGCACCCTCCGGTCGGCCGCCGGCAGGGCGCGCCCGCGCAACGTGAGGTGGACGTCGGCGGTGACGGCGATGTCGACGTCGGCCTCGTCCGGGTCGGCGCACGGCTGCTCGCCGGCGGTCGCGACGCGGTGCCACTCGCCGTTTTGCTTCTCCAGCAGCGTCACCGACGTCAGTGCGAAGTTCTCGCGGACCTTCTCCAGCAGCCGCTCGATCGGGTTCGCGTGGGTCAGGACCGTCCGCGCGTAGGACGCGAGCAGCGCGGCTTCCGTCCGCGCCCGCGCCGCCTGCGTGGCCCGCCGCGCGGCCTGGTCGACGACCAGCGCGACGAGCACCGCCACCACGACCATCGCGATCAGCGTCACGAGGTTCTGCGGCGTGTGCACGTTCAGCGTGTAGAGCGGCGGCGTGAAGAAGAAGTTGAGCAGCCCGGCCCCGAGCACGGCCGCGACCAGCGCCGGGCCGAGGCCGCCGACGAGGGCGACCACGACCGTGGCCAGCACGTAGGAAATGACGTCGGTGGCGAAGTCGAGCCCGGCGGGCACGAACAGGCCGATGACCGTCACCAGCACCGGCAGCACGACGCTCAGGACCCAGCCCGCGACCAGCCGCGAGAACCCCAGCGGGCTCGCGCCGAGACGGGTCCGCAGCCGGCCGCCCGCCTCGGAGTGGGTGACCATGTGGACGTCGATCGGCCCGGACTGGCGGACGACGGTGGCGCTGATGCCCTCGTCGAACAGCCGCGCCACGCGGGAGCGCCGCGAGGTGCCGATCACCAGCTGCGTCGCGTTGACGCCGCGGGCGAAGTCCAGCAGCGCCGTCGGGACGTCGTCGCCGACGACGGTGTGGAACGTCGCGCCGACCTCCTCGGCCAGCGTGCGGCAGCGGGCGATCGCGGTCGGGCCGAGCCCGGACAGGCCGTCGCCACGCAGGATGTGGACGACCTGCAGCTCGGCCCCGGCGCGCCCGGCGATCCGGCTGGCGCGGCGGATGAGCGTCTCGCTCTCCGGCCCGCCGGTGATGGAGACGACGACGCGTTCGCGTGCCTCCCAGGTGTCGGTGATCTTCTGCTCGGCGCGGTAGCGCTGCAGCGCGACGTCGACCTGGTCGGCCACCCACAGCAGGGCCAGCTCGCGCAGCGCGGTGAGGTTGCCGGGGCGGAAGTAGTTGCCGAGCGCGGCGTCGATCCGCTCGGCCGGGTAGACGTTGCCGTGCGCGAGCCGCCGGCGCAGCGCCTCGGGCGTGATGTCGACGAGTTCGAGCTGCTCGGCGCGGCGGACGACCTCGTCGGGCACGGTCTCGTGCTGGGTGACGCCGGTGATCCGCTCGACGACGTCGTTGAGGCTCTGCAGGTGCTGCACGTTGACCGTGGACAGGACGTCGATCCCGGCTTCGAGGAGTTCCTCGACGTCCTGCCAGCGCTTGGCGTTGCGCGAGCCCGGCACGTTGGTGTGCGCGAGCTCGTCGACGACGGCGACCTCCGGGGCGCGGGCCAGGATGGCGTCGACGTCCATCTCCTCGAAGGCGCGGCCGCGGTGCACGACGTGCCGTCGCGGCACGGTTTCGAGACCTTCGAGCAGCACCGCGGTCTTCTCGCGGCCGTGTGTCTCCACCAGCCCGACGACGACGTCGGTGCCGCGGTCGAGGCGGCGCCGGGCCTCACCGAGCATGGCGAAGGTCTTGCCGACGCCCGGAGCCGCGCCGAGGTAGATCCTCAGCTCCCCCCGGCGCGGCTTCGTCTTTTCCGTGGTCACGCTGTCAGTGTGCCCCTCCGGCCGCACCTTGCACGGCCAAGTTGAGCTGGAGCACATTCACCCCGGGGATCCCGATGCCGGCGCCCGACGTGTTCGCCTCGACGAGCTGCTTCACCCGATCCGCCGGCAACCCCGTCACCCGGGCGACGCGGGCGATCTGGAGGTCGGCGTAGGCGACGCTGATCGACGGGTCGAGCCCGGAACCCGACGCCGTCACCGCGTCCGGCGGTACCTGATCGGGCGACACCCCTTCGCGCTTCGCGATGGCGTCCTTGCGTTCGCCGATGGTCTTCACCAGGTCCTCGTTGTACGGGCCCTTGTTGGACGCGCCGGACGTCGACGGGTCGCCGGGGCCGAGCGCGTCCTTCGAGAGCGCCGAGGGCCGGTTGTGGAACCACGGGTCCTTCGCCGGGTCGGCGGGCACCGGGTCGACGCCGATCAGCGACGACCCGACGGCCTGGCCGTTCCGCGTGACGACCGAGCCTTCGGCGTGGCCCTCCAGCCCGGGGATGCGGGCGATCGCCCACACGGCCAGGGGGTAGATCACCCCGAGCAGGACGGTCAGCACGATCAGCACGCGCAGGCCGGCCCAGGTCTGCTTGACGAGAGTGTTCACGAGTTCACCCGATTCCAGGGATGAGGCGCACGAGCAGGTCGATCAGCCAGATCCCGAGGAAGGGGCTGACGATGCCGCCGAGGCCGTAGACGAGCAGGTTGCGGCGCAGCAACGCGGAGGCCGACGACGGCTTGTACCGCACGCCGCGCAGGGCCAGCGGGATCAGCACGACGATGATCAGCGCGTTGAAGATGACCGCGGAGAGGATCGCCGACTTCGGCGTGGCCAGGTGCATGATGTTCAGCGCGCCGAGCTGGGCGAAGATGCCGGTGAACATGGCCGGCAGGATCGCGAAGTACTTCGCGAGGTCGTTCGCCACGCTGAACGTCGTCAGCGCGCCGCGCGTGATCAGCAGCTGCTTGCCGATCTCGACGATCTCGATCAGCTTCGTCGGGTCGCTGTCGAGGTCGACCATGTTGCCGGCCTCCTTCGCGGCCGACGTGCCGGTGTTCATCGCGACACCGACGTCGGACTGCGCGAGCGCGGGGGCGTCGTTGGTGCCGTCGCCGGTCATCGCGACCAGGCGGCCACCTTCCTGCTCCTTCTTGATGAGCGCCATCTTGTCTTCGGGCTTGGCCTCGGCGAGGTAGTCGTCGACGCCCGCGTCCGCCGCGATGGCCTTGGCGGTGAGCGGGTTGTCGCCGGTGATCATCACCGTCTTGATGCCCATCGCCCGGAGTTCCTTGAAGCGCTCCTTCATGCCGGGCTTGACGACGTCGGAGAGCCGGATCACGCCGTGCACCACGGTGTCCTCGGCGACCACCAGCGGAGTGCCGCCCTGGGCGCTGATCTCGTCGACCACCCGCTCGGTCTCGTCGGGGAACACCCCGCCGTTTTCGCGCACCCACGCCCGCACGGCGGAGGCTGCGCCCTTGCGGATCCGCCGGTCACCGACGTCGAGGCCGCTCATCCGGGTCTGCGCGGTGAACGGGACGAACTCGCCGTGCACGTCCTCACCCGCGTGGGCCTCGGTCAGCTCGACGACGCTGCGTCCTTCCGGCGTCTCGTCGGCGAGGCTGGCCAGCCGGGCGGCCCGCGCGAGTTCGGCCGGAGTGGACGTTCCCACCGGGATCAGCTCGGTGGCCCGGCGGTTGCCGAAGGTGATCGTGCCGGTCTTGTCCAGCAGCAGCGTCGAGACGTCGCCCGCGGCCTCGACCGCGCGGCCGGACGTCGCGAGGACGTTGCGCTGCACCAGCCGGTCCATGCCCGCGATGCCGATGGCGCTCAGCAGGGCGCCGATCGTCGTCGGGATCAGGCAGACCAGCAGCGCGGTCAGCACGATCACGGACTGCTCGCTGCCGGAGTAGCCGGCCATCGGCTGCAGCGCCACGACGGCGAGCAGGAAGATGATGGTCAGCGTGGCCAGCAGGATGGTCAGCGCGATCTCGTTCGGCGTCTTCTGCCGGGAAGCGCCTTCCACCAACGCGATCATGCGGTCCACAAAGGACTCGCCCGGCTTGGTCGTGATCTTCACGACGATCCGGTCGCTCAGCACGGTCGTGCCGCCGGTGACGGCGCTGCGGTCACCACCCGACTCGCGGATGACCGGGGCGGACTCGCCGGTGATGGCCGACTCGTCGACGGTCGCGATGCCCTCGACGACGTCGCCGTCACCCGGGATCACCTGGCCGGCCTCGACGACCACGAGGTCGCCGATCTTCAGCTCGGCCCCCGGTACCTGTTCTTCGCCGGATCCGGTGAGCCGGCGGGCGACGGTCTCCTTCTTCGACCGGCGCAGCGATTCCGCCTGTGCCTTGCCCCGCCCTTCGGCGACGGCCTCGGCGAGGTTCGCGAAGAGGACCGTGAACCACAGCCAGATCGCGATCAGGATGGTGAAGACGCTCGGGTCGGTGACGGCGAAGACGGTGGTCAGCGCCGAGCCGACCCACACCACGAACATCACCGGGTTGGCGAGCTGGTGCTTCGGGTTGAGCTTCCGGAGGGCGTCCGGGAGGGACGTCCAGAGCTGGCGGGGGCTGAACACGCCCGCGCCGACCCGGCCGGTGTGCTCTTCGTGGGTCACCTGGGGTCGTTCTTCGGTGACGGTCATGCGAGTGCCTCCGCGATGGGCCCGAGCGCGAGCGCCGGGATGAACGTGAGGGCCGCGACGAGCACCACCGTGCCGGTGAGCATGGTGGCGAACAGCGGCCCGGTGGTGGGCAGCGTCCCCGCGGTCTCGGGGACCTTCTTCTGCGCGGCCAGGGAACCGGCCAGGCAGAGCACGGCGACGATCGGGATGAACCGGCCTAGCGCCATGGCGACGCCGAACGACGACTGGAACCAGTCGCTCGTCGCGGTCAGGCCGCCGAACGCGCTGCCGTTGTTGTTGCCGGTCGAGGCGTAGCCGTAGAGGATTTCGGACAGCCCGTGCGCGCCGCTGTTGCCGAGCGCGCCCGCGGTGTCCGGCAGCATCAGGGCGATACCGCTGCCCAGGAGCACGACCAGGGGCATGGCCAGCATCGAGATCGCCGCGCAGGTGACCTCGCGCTTGCCGAGCTTCTTGCCCAGGTACTCCGGCGTCCGCCCGACCATCAGGCCGGCCAGGAACATCGCGATGATGGCCAGCACGAGGATGCCGTAGAGGCCGGTGCCGACGCCGCCCGGCGAGATCTCGCCGTAGAGCATGTTCAGCAGCGGCCCGCCGCCACCAAGCCCCGAGAGGCTGTCGTGGGCGCCGTTGACCGCGCCCGTGGACGTACCCGTGGTGGTGTCGGCGAAGATCGACGTGCTCGAGATGCCGAACCGCTGTTCCTTGCCTTCCATGCTCGCTCCCGCGGCCAGCGCGGCCGGGTTGCTCGCCTTGGCCTCGGAGAACCAGATGATCGCCAGCGACGCGGCCCAGAGCAGGCTCATCACGCCGAGCAGGACGTAACCCTGCTTGGGCTTGCCGACGAGCTTGCCGAACGTGCGGGTCAGGCTGACCGGGATCACCAGGATCAGGAACAGCTCGACCAGGTTCGTCCACGCGTTGGGGTTCTCGAAGGGGTGCGCCGAGTTGGCGTTGAGGATGCCGCCGCCGTTGGTGCCGAGCTCCTTGATCGCCTCCTGGCTCGCCGCCGGGGCCAGCGCGATGGTGCTCTGGCTGCCGTCCGGGTTCGTGACCGCGACGCCCGCCTTGAGGCTCTGGACGACGCCGAGGGCGATCAGCACCAGCGCGAACACGAAGGCCATCGGCAGCAGCACGCGGACGGTGCCGCGCGTGAGGTCCACCCAGAAGTTGCCGAGCCGGTCGGTCCGCGAGCGGATGAACCCGCGGGTCAGCGCGATGGCGACGGCCAGGCCGACCCCCGCCGACAGGAAGTTCTGCACGGTGAGCCCGGCCATCTGCACGAAGTGGCCCATCGTCGTCTCGGGGACGTAGGACTGCCAGTTCGTGTTGGTGACGAACGAGATCGCCGTGTTGAACGCGACGCCGGGGCTCACCGAGCCGCGGCCCAGGCCCCACGGCAGGATCGGCTGCAGCCGCTGCAGCAGGTAGAGCAGGACGACCGAGACGAACGAGAAGCCGAGCACGCCGGCGGCGTAGGTCGGCCACCGCTGCTCGGAGTCCGGGTCGACCCGGAAGAGCTTGTAGAGCCCCTTCTCGAGCTTCAGGTGCTTCTCGGTCGAGAAGACGCGCGCCAGGTAGTCGCCGAGCGGCTTGTAGACCGCGGCGAGGGCGGCGAGGAGGAGGCCGAGCTGGATGAGCCCGGCCGCGGTGTCGGACATCAGAATTTCTCCGGCCTGATCAAGGCGACGAACAGGTAAACGAGAAGGCCCAGCGCCAGCAGCCCGCCGACGACGTTGGCCACGGTGCCCGCGCCGCTCACAGCTTCTCCAAGCCACGCAGGGCCAGCGCGATAACCACGAAGATGCCGATCATCAGAACGGCGTAGAGCAAGTCGGCCACTAGGCACCTCTCAGGACAGGTCACCGCTTTCGGTGACCAGGGACGACGCAACTGTGCGGCTGCGAGAGGCCGTTGCGGAGGCCGGCTGACGGCGCGTTAACGCCGTCCTGATGCGCATTTACGCGGTCTTTATGGCGGGTGGCGCCGGTCACGCAAGCGTTTGCCCCGCACCCGGGTCCCGCTGCGGGCGGTAAGTGACCAACAGCACAACGTGTGACCGAATGAGTGCGGAACGTGCAATTCGGGCAGACAAGATCTTCGCATCGTGTTACACCTGTGTTACCGATAGTTGTACTAGCTAAGTAAATGCTTGGAGGGGTCCATATGTGCGGTATCGCCGGCTGGGTTTCCTACGACACCGACCTCACCCGCCGTCAGGACGTGGTCGACGCCATGACGGAGACCATGGCCTGCCGCGGCCCGGACGACGTCGGCACCTGGGTGCGCACGCACGTCGCGCTCGGACACCGGCGGCTGGCCATCATCGACCTGCCCGGCGGCCGGCAGCCGATGTCCGTCCACACGCCCAACGGCGACGTCGCGATGGTCTACAGCGGTGAGACCTACAACTTCACCGAGCTGAAGGACGAGCTGACGAAGCTGGGCCACAAGTGGGAGACCGACAGCGACACCGAAGTGGTGCTGCACGGCTACCTGCAGTGGGGCGACGCGGTCGTCGACCACCTCAACGGCATGTACGCCTTCGCGATCTGGGACGAGCGCGACGACCGCCTCGTCATGATCCGCGACCGGATGGGCATCAAGCCGTTCTACTACTACCCCACGGCCGACGGCGTCCTGTTCGGTTCCGAGCCGAAGGCGATCCTGGCGAACCCGCTCGCGAAGAGGGTCGTCGACACCGACGGCCTGCGGGAGCTGCTGGCGTTCACCAAGCGCCCCGGCTGGTCGCTGTGGAAGGACATGGAAGAGGTCCAGCCCGGCACCATCGTCACCGTGTCGCGCGAGGGCGTCCGCACCCGCACGTACTGGAAGCTCGACGCGAAGCAGCACACGGACGACCAGGAGACCACGGTCGAGCGCGTCCGCGAGCTGATGACCGACATCGTGCACCGGCAGCTGGTCGCGGACGTCCCGCGCTGCGTGCTGCTGTCGGGCGGGCTCGACTCGAGTGCCGTCACCGGCCTGGCCGCCGCGCGGCTGGCCGAGCAGGGTGAGCAGCTGCGGACGTTCTCCGTCGACTTCTTCGGCCAGGAGGAGAACTTCAAGCCGGACGAGATGCGGGACACCGCGGACTCGCCGTTCATCCGCGACGTCGCGGACCTGGTCGGGTCCGCGCACCAGGACGTGATGCTCAACCCGGCGGAGCTGAGCGACCCGGCGGTGCGGCGCGCGGTGCTGAAGGCCCGCGACATCCCGGCCGGGCTCGGCGACATGGACACGTCGCTGTACCTGCTGTTCAAGGCGATCCGCGGCGAGTCGACGGTGGCCCTGTCGGGCGAGTCGGCCGACGAGGTGTTCGGCGGCTACCGCTGGTTCCACGACGAGAAGGCCGTCAACGCGGACACGTTCCCGTGGCTGGCGTTCCGGTCGTCGATGATGGACGAGCGGGCGTCGCTGTACACGCCGGAGCTGGTCCGCAAGCTGAACCTGGAGGCCTACGTCGCGGACCAGTACGCGACGGCGGTCGCCGGGGTCGAGCACCTCGACGGCGAGTCCGAGCGCGAGGCGCGGATGCGGACGATCTGCAACCTGCACCTGACCCGGTTCGTGCGGATGCTGCTCGACCGCAAGGACCGCGCGTCGATGGCGGTGGGCCTGGAGGTCCGGGTGCCGTTCTGCGACCACCGGCTGGTCGAGTACGTCTACAACACGCCGTGGTCGCTGAAGACGTTCGACGGCCGGGAGAAGAGCCTGCTGCGGCACGCGACCAAGCACGTGCTGCCGGACTCGGTGCGGGACCGCGTGAAGAGCCCGTACCCCTCGACGCAGGACCCGGGTTACGCCGCGGCGCTGCAGCAGCAGGTCAAGGAGGTCCTGGCGGAGCCGAACCACTCGGTGTTCGGGCTGGTCGACAAGGCGTGGGCGCACCGGGTGTCCGAAGTGGACCCGGCGACCATGGACCCGGCGGCCCGCATCGGCCTGGACCGGCTGCTCGACCTGTACCACTGGATCGACATGTACCACCCGGAGTTGCAGTTGTCTTGACCTCGAGCCCGCTTGAGGTTCCAAGCTGGGTGGCATGAAGGTACTGCTGTTCGGCCGCAACCCGGCCACGGTCTCGAGGGTGACGGCGGCGCTGTCCGCGGCGGGTCTCGCCGCGGACGGCGTCGCTTCGGAGGAAGCGGCGCTGTCCCGGCTGGGCGTGGTGGACGCGCTGGTGCTGGGCGCGGGCGTGGTGGGCCCGTTGCGCGAACGGCTGACGGCGGCGGCCGTGCGCCACGGGGTGCGGTGGGTGCAGGGGCCGCACATCCTGCCGGAGCGGGACGCACTGGAGTACGTGCGCACGGAGATCCTGCCCCGGCTGGGGTCGGCTCGGCACCAGTGACACCACGTCACCAGGGCTGGTGACGTCAGCACACTGCCTCCCCGGCGCCCGGCGCGCTGGAATCGGGGGCATGTCCACGACACCGATGAAGAAGATCCTGCTGGCGGCCGCCGCCGTCGCGGTCACGGCGACGGCCGTGGTGCCCGCCGCCTCGGCCGCGCCCGCCACGGGCGCGCTGAAGTGGGGGCCCTGTCCGGCCGGCGCCTTCCCCACGCCCGACCTGGAGTGCACGACCCTGCCGGTTCCGCTGGACTACCGCGACCCCGCCGGCCGCAAGATCGACATCGCCGTCTCGCGCCTGCCGAGCAAGCACCCCGAAAAGCGGCGCGGCGTGCTGTTCACGAACCCCGGCGGCCCCGGCGTCGAAGGGCTGGACTACCCGCAGCTGCTGGCCATCCCGAGCCTGCCGGCGCCGCTGCCGCAGAGCGTGCGGGACCAGTACGACGTCATCGGCTTCGACCCGCGCGGCATCGGGCGCAGCTCGCCCGTGACCTGCGACCTGACGCCGGAGCAGCAGGCGATCGGCAACCTGCCCTACGCCGAGAACCCCGCCGACGTCGTCAAGCAGGCGCAGGTCTCGAAGGCCGTGGCCCAGCAGTGCGCGAGGTCCAAGACCGGCTGGATGCTGCCGCACGTGACCACGGCGAACACGGCGCGGGACATGGACCGCATCCGGGAGGCGCTGGGCGAGCCCACGCTCTCCTACCTGGGCGCGTCCTACGGCACGTACCTGGGCGCGGTGTACACGACGATGTTCCCGCGGCGCGGCGACAAGATCGTGCTCGACAGCAACCTCGGGCCCGGCGGTTACGACATCGACGCGATGCGCGCCTTTTCCCAGGGCCTGAAGGACCGGTTCCCGGACTTCGCGAAGTTCGCCGCGGCGCACCCGGAGTACGGACTGGGCACCACCCCCGCCCAGGTGACCGCCAAGTTCTTCGAGCTGGCCACCCGCCTGGAAAAGGCGCCGGTCGCCGGGATCGACGGCTCGGCCTTCCGCGGGCTGGCGTTCAGCTACTCCTACGGGGACGCGCAGTTCCCGGACCTCGCGGCGGCGTGGCAGTCGCTGGACAAGGGTGAGACGCCGAAACTCACGGGCGAGATCACCGAGAACATGCTGGCCGCCCGGCTCGCCGTGGTCTGCACCGACTCACGCTGGCCGCGGTCGGTGGCGACCTACCAGGCCAACGTGGCGATCGACCGGATCCGCTACCCGATGCTCGGCGCCGCCACGGCGAACGTCTCGCCGTGCGCGTACTGGACGACCCCGGCGACCGAGCCGAAGGTGCGGATCACCGGGAACGGCCCTTCGAACGTGCTGCTCGTGCAGAACCAGCGTGACCCGGGCACCCCGCTGGTGAACGCCCGCAAGCTGCGCGCGGCCTTCGGGGACCGGGCCCGGATGGTGACCGCCGACGAGGGCGGCCACGGCGTCTACGTGGTCGCGGGGAACCAGTGCGCCAACACCGCGGTGACGGACTTCCTGGTGACGGGCGAGCGCCCGGCGCGCGACACCTTCTGCGCGGCGGAAACGCACTGACCGAGGGCCCGGCCGGTCAGCGGTGATCGGCCGGGCTCAGCCGGTTGGCGCGCATCCCGGCGAGTGCGCGCAGGAACCGGACGTACGGCGACCAGACGGCCGGCTGGGCGATCCGGCCGGTCACCGCCAGTTCGGCGCGGTCCAGGAGCTGCTCCAGCAACGCGTCGTGCAGGGGGCGGAACACCAGCGGCCAGCTCAGCCGGGCCCAGCCGTGGAGCGTCCCGGCCAGGACGTGGGTCAGCGCGTCACCCGAAATCGTGAACTCATGGTAACCGTGCAGGCCTTTCGGCGCTGTGAAGTGGAACCGCAGGCGATCGGGCTCGACCTCCTCGAGCACGTACCGGACGGGACCGTGGCTCGCGGTCGTGCCGGGAACCGGCGGGCCGTCGAGGCGGGTGGGCGGCCAGTCGGCGACCGGCCAGAGGCGGTCGTCCGGGGTGCCGAGGGTGGCCAGCAGCCCGGGTGGCACGGGGTGTGGGAGCCGCCGGGTGTGGACGTTGCGAACCATGACGCGAACCTCCGTTCTGGAGACTGTCCTCCAGAACGTATCAGAGGATAGTCTCCAGAACCATGGGCAGGCCCGCGACGCACACCCCAGCGCAGTTCCTCGACGCCGCCACGGCGTTGTTCGCCGACGGCGGTGCCCGCGCGGTCACGATGGCCGCGACGGCCAAGGCCGCGGGCGCGCCGAACGGCTCGATCTACCACCGCTTCCCGGACCGCCCGGCCCTGCTGGCCGCGCTCTGGCTCCGCACCCTGCGCGACTTCCAGGACCTGTTCGCCGAAACGCTGGGTGACGCGGCTTCGGTGGACGCGGCGGTCGAGGCCGCGACGAGCGTCGTCCGCTGGTGCCGCAAGCACCCCGAGGGCGCGCGGGTCCTCGACGCCGGCAAGCAGGCCTTCGGCCCCGCCGACTGGTCACCCGAGGCCGTCGCCGCCGTGACCACGGCGGAGGAGGAACTCCGCAAGGTCCTGAAACGCGCGACGCTCGCCCTGCCCCCGCTCACCGGCTGCACCGACGAGGACGTGGTGCTGGCCCTGGTCGAGATCCCGCGCGCGGTCGTCCACCGCTACCTCTCGACCGGCCGGACCCCGCCGCCGAAGGCCGCCGACCTGGTGGAACGCACAGTCCGGAAGCTCCTCCGCCCGTAACTCACGTGATGGGCGCGACGACACGACCGGCTCGCGGCGTGTCGTCCCCCTGATCGCGCGGTCACAGAACCGGCGATCGTCCGGAAGCTCCGCCGCCCGTAATTCGCGAGATCCGGCCCCAAACACGCGAGATCCGGCTAGCGGCGGACCTCTGTCAGCTTCACCGGGCGGCGCTCGCGCCGCGAGACCTCGCAGGCTTCGGCGATGTAGAACGCTTCGAGCGCGTCAGCCGCGACGCACGGCGAAGGAGCGCGGCCGGCCACGACATCCAGGAACGCTCGAAGCTCCGTCGTGTACGCCGGGCGGAAGCGCTCCATGAAACCCGGGTACGGCGGGCCCGGCAGCAGCGGCACACCCGGTTCGACCGACCGCAGCGGCGCCCGGTCGTCCATGCCGACCACGACGTTCGCGGCCGAGCCCAGTGCCTCCAGCCGGACGTCGTAACCCGCGCCGTTGTAGCGGGTCAGCGACACCGTCGCCAAGGTGCCGTCGTCCAGGGTGAGGGTCGCCGCCGCCGTGTCGACGTCGCCCGCGTCGGCGAAGAACCGCTCACCGCGGTTGGCGCCGATCGCGTAGACCTCCTCGACCTCGCGGCCGCTCACCCAGCGGATGACGTCGAAGTCGTGGACACCGCAGTCGCGGAACAGCCCGCCCGAGTGCGCGACGTACTCCGCCGGCGGGGGCGCCGGGTCGAACGTCGTCGCGCGCAGCGTGTGCAGCCAGCCCAGCTCCCCCGACGCGACGGCCGCCCGGGCCGCCGCGTACCCCGCGTCGAACCGGCGCTGGAACCCGATCTGGACCGGGACGTCCGACGCGCCGATCCGGTCGATCACCGCCAGGGTGCCGGGGATGTCGGCCGCGACCGGCTTCTCGCAGAACACCGGCAAACCCGCGTCGACCGCCGCGATGATCAGCCCGGGGTGGGCGTCGGTGGCCGCGGTGACGACCAGGCCATCGAGTCCCGCGGCGAACAGCCCCTCGATGCTCGCCGCGACCTCCACGCCCAGCTTCGCCCCCGCGGCCTGGGCGCGCGCGGTGTCGACGTCGGCCACCACGACCGACTCGACCTCGTCGAACCCCTTGAGCGTCTCCGCGTGCGCGGTGCCGATCCGCCCGGTGCCCGCCAGTCCCAACCTCATCGTCGTAAACCCTCCTGTGTCCGAAAAGATCAGCCGTGCGTGGGGAAGCCCAGGTCGACGCCCTGCGCCTGACGCGGCCAGCGTGACGTGACGGCCTTCGCCCGGGTGTAGAACCGGACGCCCTCGGCGCCGTGGACGTGGGTGTCGCCGAACAGCGAGTCCTTCCAGCCGCCGAAGGAGTAGTAGGCCATCGGGACCGGGATCGGGACGTTGATGCCGACCATGCCCACCTGCACCCGGCGCTCGAACTCGCGCGCGGCCAGGCCGTCGGTGGTGAAGATCGCCGTGCCGTTGCCGTACGGGTTGGCGTTCACCAGCGCGAGTGCCTCCTCGAAGCTGTCCGCGCGGACGACCACCAGCACCGGGCCGAAGATTTCGTCGGTGTAGACCGACATGTCGGTCGTGACGTGGTCGAACAGCGTCGGCCCGACCCAGAACCCGGCACCGGGCCCGACGAACGTCCGGCCGTCGACGACCAGGGAGGCGCCCGCCTTCTCCCCCGCGTCCACATAGGACACGATCCGGTCGCGCGCGGCGCCGGTGACGACCGGGCCCATCTGCGAGGTCTCGTCGGTACCCGGCCCGGTCTTCAGCTCGCGGGTCCGTGACGCGATCGCCTCGACCAGCTCGTCACCGCGGTCGCCGACCGCCACGACGACCGAGATCGCCATGCACCGCTCCCCCGCGCTGCCGTAGCCCGCGGACACCGCCGCGTCGGCCGCGCCGTCGAGGTCGGCGTCCGGCAGCACGATCATGTGGTTCTTCGCCCCGCCGAGGGCCTGGACGCGCTTGCCCGCGGCCGTGCCGGTTTCGTAGACGTGGCGGGCGATCGGCGTCGACCCGACGAACGACACCCCGGCGATGTCGGGGTGCACGAGCAGCGCGTTGACGGCTTCGGCATCACCCTGGACGACGTTGAGCACGCCCGGCGGCAGCCCGGCTTCGGCGAACAGCTCGGCGAGCCGGACCGACGCCGACGGGTCGCGGTCGGACGGTTTGAGCACGAACGTGTTGCCGCAGGCGATGGCGATCGGGAACATCCACATCGGCACCATCACCGGGAAGTTGAACGGCGTGATCCCGGCGACGACCCCGAGCGGCTGGCGCAGCGAGTACGCGTCGATGCCGCGGGAGACCTGGTCGGAGCGCTCACCCTTGAGCACCTGGGCGATGCCGCAGGCGAACTCGACGACCTCGAGGCCGCGCTGCACCTCACCGGCGGCGTCCGACAGCACCTTGCCGTGCTCGGCGGTGATCAGCGCGGCCAGTTCGTCGCGGTGCGCGTCGACCAGTTCGCGGAACTTGAACAGGATGCGGGTGCGGGCGGACAGCGAGCTGTCGGACCAGTCGAGCGACGCCTTGAGCGCCGACGCCACCGCGGCGTCCACGTCGGCTCGGCCGGCCAGGACGACCTGCCGGGCCACCTCGCCGGTGGCAGGCTGGAAGACGTCGCCCCGGCGGGCCGCCACCCCGGAGGTGCGGGCGCCGTCGATCCAGTGCTGGACGAGTTCGGACACGATCGCTCCTAAGCTCGGGCGGTGGTCGAGCGGACCACCAGGGACGGGTGCAGCAGGTGCCGGACCGGTTCGGTGCGCTCCCCGCGCACGCGCTCGATCAGGGCTTCGAACGCCAGCCGCGCCATGTCCTTGCGCGACTGGTCGATCGTGGTCAGCGAGAGGTGCCGCAAGGCGGCGAGCGACGTGTTGTCGTAGCCGACGACGGAAACGTCCTCGGGAACGCGCAACCCCGCTTCCTCGAGCGCCGAGATCGCCCCCACGGCGTTGAAGTCGTTGCCGGAGACCAGCCCCGTGGGCAGGTCCGGGCGCGAGTACGTGGCCAGCAGTTCCCGCACGGCGTTCTCACCGCCGACGTCGGTGTGCTCGCTGCGCACCACGATCGGCTCGAGGCCGTGGCCCCGCATGGCGGACTCGAAGCCGCGCCGCCGCTGCGCCGCCCCGGCCGCGCCACCGCCGTCGAGGTGGGCGATGCGCCGGTGCCCGAGGCCGACCAGGTGGTCGACGGCCAGCGCGGAGCCCGCCTCGCCGTCGTCGTTCACCGTGTCCACTGTGGACGAACGGGCCGTGCGCGAGACCAGCACGACCGGGCACTGCTTGGCCGCGACCTGGATCGCCGAGGCCGGCACGACCGGCGACAGCAGGACGATGCCCGCCGGCCGGAAGGAAAGGAGGGTGTGCAGGGCGTTCCATTCGCGCGTGGGACTGCGGCCGCCCGTGTTGAGGATCAGGTCGAAGCCCGCTGCCTGCGCGGCGGTGTCCAGCTCTTCGACGATGTCGGCGAAGAACGCGTTGCGCAGGTCGTTCACCATCACGCCGAGCACCGTGGACGTGCGGCTCGCCAGCGACCGCGCCATGAGGTGCGGCTGGTACCCGAGCTCCTCGGCCGCGCGCAGCACGGCGGCCCGGCGGGTGTCGGAGACCTTCGGCGAATTCCTCATCACGAGGGAGACCAGTGCGCGGGAAACTCCCGCTCGCGCGGCGACGTCCTCCATCGTCGGACGCATGACCGCACCTCCCCTGATCTCGGAAAACTCGGGCCTTGACTTGCTGTGACGGACGCTACAAGATTGGAGCGCTCTAATCAATAGAGCGCTCCAACGGACCAACGGAGGCCCTCTGTGTCAGCGACGATCCGAGTAGCCGCCGCCCCGATCTCCTGGGGTGTCTGCGAAGTCCCGGGCTGGGGCCGGATGCTGGACGCGCCGACCGTGCTGGGCGAGATGGCGGAGCTGGGCGTCCAGGCCACCGAACTGGGCCCGCCGGGATACCTCCCGCGCGACCCGGCACAGCTGCGGGAGCTGCTCGGGAGGTACGACCTGGCCCTCGTGGGCGGCTTCCTCGCCGTCGTACTGCACACCGAGCAGGAAAAAGCCCTCGCCGAGGCCGAAGAGTCCGCCGCGTTGTTCGCCGCGTGCGGCGGTGACGTCCTCGTGCTCGCCGCCGCGACCGGCCTCGACGGGTACGACGCCCGCCCGCAGCTCACCGACGCCGAATGGGCGACGCTCGTCGAGACCGCCGGCAAGATCCGGGACATCGCCCGCGGCCACGGCCTGCGCACGGTGCTGCACCCGCACGTCGGGACGCACGTGGAGCGGCAGGCCGAGGTCGAGCGCTTCCTCGGCGACTCCGATCTGGGGTTGTGCCTGGACACCGGGCACCTGATGATCGGCGGGACCGATCCGGTCGAGCTGGCGAAGCGTTTCCCCGAACGGGTGGAGCACGTGCATCTGAAGGACGTCCGCGAAGACCTCGCCGCCGAGGTGCGCGCGGGAAGCCTCGGCTACACCGAGGCGGTCGGGCGCGGCCTCTACGTGCCGCTCGGCGAGGGGGACGTGGACGTGGCGTCGATGGTGCGCTCCGTCCAGGCGGCGGGCTACGACGGCTGGTACGTCCTCGAACAGGACACCGCCCTCGGCGCGGCGAGCCCCGACGACGTGCCTCGCCGCGACACCGGGCGGAGCCTGGCCGAACTCGCGAAGATCGTGCAATCCCTCTAACTGGTCCCAAAGGAGTGACTGTGTTTTCGTTCAAGAGAAGCTTCGCCGTGGTGGCGGCCGTCGCCGCCACCGGACTGGTGCTCGCCGCCTGCAGCGGGCCGAGCGCCGACAACTCGAACAGCAGCTCCAGCGCGCCTTCCTCGGCCGCCGCGCCGCCGAGTTCGAGCGGCCCGCTCAAGGTAGCGGTGGTCACCCACGGCAGCGCCGGTGACGCGTTCTGGAACGTCGTCAAGAACGGCGCCGAGCAGGCGGGCAAGGACCTCAACGTCGGCGTCGACTACTACTCCGACGGCGACCCCGGAAACCAGGCCAAGCTGATCGACAACGCCGTCGCGCAGAAGGTCGGCGGCCTGGTCGTGTCGATGGCGAACCCGCAGGCGCTGCAGACGTCGATCCAGAACGCCGTCAAGGCCGGCATCCCGGTCGTCACGATCAACTCGGGCGAGGACCAGAGCGCGTCGTTCGGCGCGATCGCGCACGTCGGGCAGAGCGAGGGCCTCGCGGGCCAGGGCGCCGGGCAGCGGCTGAAGGCGGCGGGCAAGACGAAGCTGCTGTGCGTGATCCACGAGGCCGGCAACATCGGCCAGAACCAGCGCTGTGACGGCGCGAAGCAGACCTTCGGCACCGTCTCGACGCTGCAGGTCGACATCTCCAACCCGACCGACGCCCAGGCACGGATCCGCGGCGCGCTGCAGGCCGACCCGTCGATCGACGCGGTGCTGGCGCTGAACTCGCAGGTCGCGGCCCGCGCCGTGGACGCGGCCAAGGAGGCCAGCTCGAAGGCGCAGGTGGCGACGTTCGACCTGAACGCCGACGTCGTGGCCGCCATCAAGGCCGGCACCATCCTGTTCGCCGTCGACCAGCAGCAGTACGAGCAGGGTTACCTGCCCATCGTGTTCCTCAAGCTGTACAAGGAGAACGGCAACACCATCGGGGGTGGCCACCCGGTGCAGACCGGACCGGGCTTCGTCGACAAGACCAACATCGACACCGTGGCCCCGTACGCGCAGCGCGGCACCCGCTAAGGGGACTGAAATGACCGCAGCGATCCAGGCAGAACCGGACGAACGCGTAGCGAAGAAGAGCCTGACGGACCGCCTGGTGGTCCGGCCGGAGATCGGGGCGCTGCTGGGCGCCGTACTGGTGTTCGTCTTCTTCTCGGTCGTCACCGGCCAGTTCCTCAGCCCGCTCGGCGTCGCGACCTGGCTCGACGACTCGTCGACGCTGGGCATCATGGCCGTGGTGGTCGCGCTGCTCATGGTCGGCGGCGAGTTCGACCTCTCGGCGGGCGTGATGACGGCGTCGACGTCGCTGGTCACCGCGATCCTGGCGACACAGGCGGGCTGGAACGTCTGGCTCGCGCTGCTGGTCTCGCTGGTGTTCGCGCTCGGCGTCGGCGCGTTCAACGGGTGGCTGGTCATGAAGACCGGCCTGCCCAGCTTCATCGTCACGCTGGGGTCGTTCCTGGCCCTGCAGGGGCTGAACCTCGGCGTGACGCGGCTGGTCACCGACACCGTCCAGGTGTCGGGGATGCGCTCGACCAGCGGGTACGAGTCGGCCGGTGGGCTGTTCGCCTCGACGTTCGACATCGGCGGCACCGAGTTCCAGTCGTCGATCGTGTGGTGGATCGTCGTGACGGCGATCGCCGCGTGGCTGCTGCTGCGGACCCGGTTCGGCAACTGGATCTTCGCGGTCGGCGGGTCGCAGGTGTCGGCCCGCTCGGTCGGTGTGCCGGTGGTGCGCACGAAGATCCTGCTGTTCATGGGCACCGCGCTCGGCGCGTGGCTGGTCGGCTCGATCAACATCCTGCGGTTCGCCAGCGTGCAGGCCAACCAGGGCATCGGGCTGGAGTTCCAGTACATCATCGCCGCGGTGATCGGCGGCTGCCTGCTCACCGGCGGCTTCGGCTCGGCGGTGGGCGCGGCGATCGGCGCGCTGATCTTCGGCATGGCGCGCCAGGGCATCGTGTTCGCCCAGTGGAACAGCGACTGGTTCATGCTGTTCCTCGGGATCATGCTGCTGGCCGCGGTCCTGGTCAACAACGCCTTCCGGCGGCGCGCGGAAAGGGTGCGGCGATGAGTCCCCTGCTCGAGGTACGCGACATCGGCAAGACCTACGGCAGCGTCATCGCGCTGCGCGACGTGTCCACCGTGGTCAACGCGGGCGAGGTGACCTGCGTGCTCGGCGACAACGGCGCCGGCAAGTCCACGCTGATCAAGATCCTGGCCGGGGTGCACCAGCACGACCGCGGCGAGTTCCTGGTCGAGGACACGCCGGTGAAGTTCGCGTCGCCGCGCGAAGCGCTGGACCACGGCATCGCGACCGTGTACCAGGACCTCGCGGTGGTGCCGCTGATGAGCGTCTGGCGGAACTTCTTCCTCGGCTCCGAGCCGACGATCGGGTTCGGCCCGTTCAAGGCGCTCGACCGCAAGAAGGGCCGCGAGACGACCAAGCAGGCGCTGTCCGACATGGGCATCGACCTGCGGGACGTCGAGCAGCCGGTCGGCACGCTGTCGGGTGGTGAACGCCAGTGCGTGGCGATCGCCCGGGCGGTGTACTTCGGCGCGAAGGTGCTGATCCTCGACGAGCCGACGGCGGCCCTGGGCGTCAAGCAGGCCGGCGTCGTGCTCAAGTACGTCGCCCAGGCTCGTGACCGCGGGCTCGGGGTCGTGCTGATCACGCACAACCCGCACCACGCGTTCCCGGTCGCCGACCGGTTCCTGCTGCTCAAGCGGGGTGCGCCGCTCGGCTCGTACGAGAAGAAGGACATCGACATCAACGAGCTGACCCGGCAGATGGCGGGCGGCGCGGAACTGGAAGCCCTGGAACACGAGCTCCGGCAGGTGGAAAAGACGCCATGACCCTCGAAGCGCTAACGATCGGCCGGGTGGGCGTCGACCTCTACCCCGAGCAGAGCGGCGTCCCCCTGGCCGAGGTCAGCACCTTCGCCAAGTCGCTCGGCGGGACCGCGACCAACGTCGCGGTCGCCGCCGCGCGGCTCGGGCGGTCCGCGGCGGTGCTGACCAAGGTCGGCCCGGACGGCTTCGGCGACTACGTCCGGCAGGCGCTCGGCGGCTTCGGCGTCTCACCGTCCTATGTGGGCACTTCGCCGGACCTGCAGACGCCGGTGGTGTTCTGCGAGCTGAACCCGCCCGCGGACCCGCCGCTGCTGTTCTACCGCTCCCCCGTCGCGCCCGACCTCACGCTCACCGAGGCGGACGTGCCGTGGGACGTCGTCGAGTCGGTGCCGCTGCTGTGGGTCACCGGCACGGGCGTCTCCGTCGAACCGGCGCGGGCGACCCAGCGGAAGATCCTCGAAACCCGGGGACGCCGCGAGCACACCGTGCTGGACCTGGACTACCGGCCGATGTTCTGGACGTCGGTCGAGCAGGCCCGCGAGGAGATCGGCGGGATGCTGGACCACGTCACGGTCGCGGTCGGCAACCGCACCGAGGTCGAGGTCGCCGTCGGCACCGCGGACCCGGACGCGGCGGCCGACCGGATGCTGGAGCGCGGGCTGCGGCTCGCGGTGATCAAGAAGGGCGCGGACGGCGTGCTCGTCGCCACGCCGGACGGCCGCTGGACGGTGCCGCCGCAGCGGGTCGAGGTCGTCTGCGGCCTCGGCGCCGGTGACGGCTTCGGGGGCGCCCTGATCCACGGGCTGCTGTCCGGCTGGGACCCGGTGCGGATCGCGGAGTACGCGAACGCCGCGGGTGCGCTGGTCGCGTCCCGGCTGGCCTGCGCCGACGCGATGCCGACCGCCGCCGAGATCGAGGAGCTGCTGTGACGTCCTTGCTGACCGACGACCGCTGGCGCGAGCTGCTGCGCACCCGGGCCACCAACCCGGGCGCGGTTCGCCAGGCCTACGCGACCCGCAAACGCCGGTCCACGCTGCTGTCCGACTCCGGGACGCTGTTCCTGGTCGCGGCCGACCACCCGGCCCGCGGGGCCCTGGGGGTCGGCGAAGACCCCCTCGCCATGGCCGACCGCCGGACGCTGCTGGACCGGCTGCTCGTCGCGCTGGCCAACCCGGCGGTCGACGGGCTGCTCGGCACCCCGGACGTCGTCGAGGAGCTGCTGCTGCTCGGCGCGCTGCACGACAAGGTCGTGATCGGCTCGATGAACCGCGGCGGCCTGGCCGGCGCGGACTGGGAGATCGACGACCGGTTCACCGGTTACGACGCCGCGAGCCTGATCGACTGCGGGCTCGACGGCGGCAAGATGCTGCTGCGCCTGGTCGACTCCGACCCGGGCACGATCCCGACGCTGCAGTCCTGCGCGACGGCCGTCACCGAGCTGGCCGCGTACGGGCTGGTGGCGATGGTCGAGCCGCTGCCCTACACCCGCGAGGGCGGGAAACTGGTGCTGCAGAAGGATCCCGCGTCGCTGGCCCGGGCCGTCACGGTGGCGTCCGGCATCGGCACGACGTCGGCGCACACCTGGCTGAAGCTGCCCTCGACCGACTCGCCCGAGGTCCTCGGCGCGACGACGCTCCCGGTCGTCATCCTCGGCGGCGTGCCGTCGGGTGATCCGGCCGGCGACCTGGCCTCGTGGGGCCGGACGCTGCGCCACGACGTCGTGCGCGGCCTGGTCGTCGGCCGCACCCTGCTCTACCCGCCCGACGGTGACGTCGGCGCGGCCGTCGAAGCCGCCGCGAAGGTTCTGGAGGCCGCGAAGTGAGCCAGCTGCACCGTCCACACGGGACGCTTTCCGAAGGCTCCGACCCGATCGTGCTGACGCCGGAGGCGGCGGGCTGGGCCTACACCGGGCTGCAGGTGCTCAAGATCGGCCGGCGGCTCCCCCGCACGATCGAGACCGGCGAGTTCGAGGCGTTCGTGCTCCCGCTGTCCGGCTCGCTCACCGTCCGCGTCGACGACGAGGAGTTCGAGCTGGAGGGCCGTGATTCGGTGTTCACCCGCGTCACGGACTTCGCGTACGTCCCGCGCGACGCCGAGGTCGAGCTGACGTCGGCCACGGGCGCGGTGGTGGCCCTGCCGATGGCCCGCTGCACGCGACGGCTCGAACCTCGCTACGGGCCGGCGGAAGACGTCCCGGTCGAGGTCCGCGGCAGCGGCCAGGCGACGCGGCAGGTGACCAACTTCGGTGTGCCCGGGGTGTGGGACCACGCCGACAAGCTCAACGCGTGCGAGCTGATCACGCCGGGCGGCAACTGGTCGTCGTACCCGCCGCACAAGCACGACGAGGCGTCCGAGTGCGAGGTCGTCAACGAGGAGATCTACTACTTCCGGATCGCCGGACGGGACGGCGTGACGCCTTCCCGCGAGGGCTTCGGCCTGCACCGGACGTACACCGCGGACGGCGAGCTGGACGAGGACGTCGCGGTGCGCGACGGCGACGTCTTCCTGATCCCGCGCGGCTACCACGGCCCGTGCGTCGCGGCACCCGGTTACCCGATGTACTACCTGAACGTCCTGGCCGGGCCCGCCGAGGAGCGGTCGATGGCGTTCTGCGACGACCCGGCGCACACGTGGATCCGCGACACGTGGAAGTCCCAGGACCTCGACCCGCGCTGCCCGGTGACCGACCACGAGGGGCGGGTCCAGTGAAGCTGACGACGGCTCAGGCGCTGGTGAAGTGGATCCTCGCGCAGCGTTCGGAGACCCTTGACGGCCGTGAGGTGCCGCTGTTCCCGGGGGTGTTCGCGATCTTCGGGCACGGCAACGTCCTCGGCCTCGGCACCGCGCTGGAGGAGCACCGCGGTGACATCCCGGTCTGGCGCGGCCACACCGAGCAGGGCATGGCGCTCGCCGCGGTCGGCTACGCGAAGGCGACGCACCGGCGGCAGGTCGGCGTCGTGACGTCGTCGATCGGACCGGGCGCGCTGAACATGGTCACCGCGGCCGGGGTCGCGCACGCGAACCGGCTGCCGGTGCTGCTGCTGCCGGGCGACACGTTCACCAGCCGGGCGCCGGACCCGGTGCTGCAGCAGATCGAGCCCTTCGGCGACGGCACGGCGACCGTCAACGACGCCTTCCGCGCGGTCAGCCGCTACTTCGACCGGATCACCCGGCCCGAACAGCTGCTCTCGGCGTTGCCGCAGGTCGCGCGGGTGCTGACGGACCCGGCCGACGCCGGCCCGGTGGTCCTGGCGCTGCCGCAGGACGTCCAGGCGGAGACGTACGACTTCCCGGAGGCCCTGTTCGAGCCGGTGACGCACCGGCCGCTGCGCCCGCGTCCCGACCGCCGGGCGGTCACCGAGGCGGCGGGCGTGCTGCGCGCGTCCAAGCGTCCGCTGCTCGTGCTCGGCGGCGGCGTCCGCTACTCCGGCGCCGGGCGGCGCGCGCTGGACTTCGCCGAGCGGCACGGCATTCCCGTCACCGAGACGACAGCGGGCCGCACGCTGGTGCCGCACACGCACGACCTCAACGCGGGCCCGCTCGGGATCACCGGCTCGACGTCGGCGAACGTCGTCGCGGCGGAGGCGGACGTCGTGCTGGCCGCCGGCACCCGGCTGCAGGACTTCACCACGGCGTCCTGGACGGTCTTCTCCCCCGACGTCCGGCTGCTCACGCTGAACGCGGCGAGGTTCGACGCGGTCAAGCACGGCGCCCTCTCGGTGGTCGGTGACGCGGATGCGGGCCTGGCCGACCTCGGCGCGCAGCTGGAGAGCTGGCGGGTCGATCCGGCGTGGACGTCGCGAGCGGCAATCGAGCGCGCGAAGTGGGACACGCACATCGACTCACTGCGGTCGGCTACCGCGGAAGTCCCGTCGTACGCCCAGGTCGTCGGCGTGGTCAACGACCTTTCCGCGACGGACGACTACGTCATGACGGCGTCCGGCGGGATGCCGGGCGAGCTGATCGGCGGCTGGCGTGGGTCCGGCTCGGTGTCGATGGACGTCGAATACGGCTTCTCGTGCATGGGCTACGAGCTGTCCGGCGCGTGGGGTGCGGCGATCGCCCACCAGGGCCTGGTCACGACGTTGCTGGGCGACGGCTCGTACCTGATGCTGAACTCGGAGCTGTTCTCGGCGGCGTTCGCCGGGCACCCGTTCGTCGCGGTGGTCTGCGACAACGACGGTTACGCGGTGATCGCCCGCCTTCAGCAGGGCCAGGGCGGCAAGCCGTTCAACAACTTCTACGCCGACTGCACGACTTCGCACGCGTCACCCCCGCGCGTCGACTTCGCCCGCCACGCGGAGTCCCTGGGCTGCCTGGTGTTCCAGGCGTCCACAGTGGACGACGTCCGCGCGGAGTACGCGAAGGCGCGTGAGGCCGCAGTAGCCGAGAAGCGCCCGGCGGTCGTGGTCGTCAAGACCCAGCCGTCGGCGTGGACCGAAGCGGGCGCGTGGTGGGAGGTCGGCGTCCCCGAGCACCTGGCCGGGCGCGACGAGTTCGAGCGGGAGAAGGGCACGCAGGTGCGCTACCTGCGTTCCTAAGCCGCCGCGGTCGTCCGGTCCCGCACCCGGGGTAGCAGGGTGAACCCGCTCGGCTTGAGCGTCAAGGACTCCACGATCTTGAGCTCGTACGACGGGTCGACCTCGAAGTCGTAGCGCTGCACCACCATGCCCAGCGCCAGCACGGCTTCGTGCAGCGCGAACTGGCGGCCGATGCAGGCGCGCTCGCCCGTCCCGAACGGCTTGTACGCCTGCGCCGGCCGCTTCTTCACCGCCGCGGGCTCGAAGCGGTCGGGGTCGAACACCTCGGGGTCCGGGCCCCAGGCCGCCGGGTCGCGGTGGACCAGGGGCAGCGGCACGATCACCCAGTCGCCCTTGCGCAGCCGGTACTTCCCGCCGAGGACGACGTCTTCGCGGGCTTCGCGCGAGTAGCCCGGCGCGGTCGGCCAGAGCCGCATCGCCTCGTCGAGGACGCGCCGCACGTAACGCAGCTTCGCGACGTCGCCGAAGGCGGGCTCGCGGTCGCCCCAGACGGCGTCGACCTCGGCGCGGGCCTTCTCCAGGAGTTCCGGATGCCTTGTCAGGTAGTACAACGCGAACGACAGCGCGCCCGACGTCGTCTCGTGGCCGGCGACGACGAACGTGATGGCCTGGTTGCGGATGTTGATCGGGTCCAGGCGCTCGCCGGTCATCGGGTGCCCCTCGGTGAGCATCAACCCCAAGAGGTCGCGGCTTTCCTCGCCGCTCGTGCGACGCCCATCGATGACTTCGTCGACCAGGTCGGTCATCACGGCGATGTCGGCCTTGTTCTGCTCGGCCGTGCCGGCGAACGCGCGCCGGACGAAGGGCAGCTTGACGTTCTGCAGCTGCGCGAACCGCAGCGAACGCAGCATCGCCGTGACGAACGGGTGCGGTTCGGCGCGCTCGAACGACCCGAACCGGTAGCCGAACCCGGCGAGTCCGATCGTCTCCAGCGTCAGCCGGGTCATGTCGGCGGCGACGTCGACCGGCCCGGTGGCGGTGTCCCAGCGCGCGACGAGCTCGCGGGCGACGTCCAGCATCACCGGGTGGTAGCGGCGCATCGCCTCGGCCGAGAAGGCCGGCTGCAGGATGTCGTGCGCCAGCCGCCAGTTCGGCTCGTGGGTGTGGGCGGTGAACAGGCCGTCACCGGCGACCGCGCGCAGGTTTTCGATGCCCATGCCGACGTGCTTGCCGAACTTCGTCTCGTCGTTCAGCTCGGTGACCAGGTCGACGCCGCCGACGAAGACGATCTCGAAGCCGAAGACCTTGCGGGTGAAGACCGGCCCGATCTTCCGGCCGATGCGCAGGGTGTCCTGCAACGGCGTGCGCGGGTTCGCGCCGATCAGGTCACCGATCACCGGCAGGCGGCCCGGCCGGTGCGGAATGCCGGTGGTGTCCACGAGGCCCCCTATTGAATCCGGATCAATAAGGTCACGATCCCCCGCTACTGAACCCGTGTCAAGTAAGATCGGGGCATGCGGACGAGGCTGAGCACCGAACAGCGGCGCGAGCAGCTCCTGGCGATCGGGGCCGGGTTGTTCGCGAAGCGGCCGTACGACGAGGTCTGGATCGAAGAGGTCGCCGAGATCGCGCAGGTCTCCCGCGGCCTGCTGTACCACTACTTCCCGACCAAGAAGGACTTCTTCGCCGAGATCGTCCGCGGTCAGCGCGACCAGCTGCTGGCGATGAGCGAGCCCGACCCGGCGCTGCCGGTGACCGAGCAGCTGCGCGCCGGGCTCGACGTCTACCTCGAGTTCGCGCGCACGCACCCGGACGGCTACCGGATCGTGCACCGCGCGATGGGCGGCGACGACGTCGAGATCCGGCAGATCCGCGAAGCCGGGATGGCCGCGAACGCGTCACGCATCCTGGACGCCGTGAGCCTGCTGACCACGGTCACGGACACCACCCGGCTGGCCGTCCGAGGCTGGCTGGCGTTCGTCGCGGCGATGATCCTCGACTGGCTCGACCAGCCGAAGGTCACCCAGGAGGAGCTGCGCGACCTGTGCGTGCGGACGCTGTTCGCGGCGGTGGACGTCACCCCGTGACGGCCGGCGACGCGGCGTCCGAGACCAGCCGTTCCGGTCGGCCCGAGCCGTCCGCCGGGACCGCCCAGACGGCGTTGTCCAGCCCGTAAAGCACCCGGTCGCCCTGCCAGAGGGCCTGGTCGTCGACACTGCGCGTTTCGGCGAGTTCGGTCTCCTTCAGCGTCTTGAGGTCGAGCACGGACAGCCGCCAGACGCCGTCGCCGACCTTCTTCTTGAACGCGACCCTGGTGCCGTCCGGGGACAGCGACGGGCATTCGACGTTCTCGCGCAGGGTTTTGCCGCGGTAGCGCGCGTAGTCGGCTTCGACGAGGTAGGTCTTGCCTTTGCTGCCGAGCGTCGCGTAGAAGCGGTTGCCGTCCCCGGCGAAGGTGATGCCCCAGTAGTTGGCGTCGGCGGCGAAGTAGCGCTGGCCGTCGAGGAACACCGGGAGTTCCTCGATCGTCTTGACCAGCCGTCCGGTGTCGACCTCGTAGACGCCGGCGCGGGTCGAGAAGCCGGTGGCCGCGTAGGAGTCGCCGGTGACGAAGACCGTCCAGACGACGCGCCGGCCGTCCGGGGACACCCGCGCGCGGCTCGGCGTGCCCGGCACGGCTTCGGAGTGCCGGACGGCGAGGTGGTCGTCGAGGACCAGGACGTCGGTCACCGGCGGGAGCGTGCCGGGCCGGACGGCCAGGCACACGGCGGTCTGCCGCGCCACCGCGAACCGGTCGCACGTCAGGCCGCTGACCTGCGGTTTCGCACCCGGATCGGCGAGCGGGACGGCGGCGACGCGGCCGGTCGACACCTGCCGGAACAGCAGCTGACCGGGCGCGAGGCCGAGCTGTGCGGCCGGTCCCGCCTCGGCGGCGTCGGGGCGGGCGTTGACGATGTAGATGACGGCCGCGGCGACCAGGAGCGCGGTGCCGGCCAGGGCGAAGACGAGTTTCTTCACGGCCGCACCGGCTTCGCGAACGCGGCGGCGAGGACGACGGCCACCAGGCAGCCCGCGGCGACGAGCACCGCCGGCCGCAGGTCCCAGAGCGTCCAGGCGAGTCCGAAGAGGACGGACGAGACCATCCGCGCCCCGGCCTGCCCGGTCTGCACGACGGCCAGCCCGGTCGCCCGGAGATCACGCGGGACGAGCGGGCCCGCCGCGGCCATGAGGACACCGTCGGTGGCCGCGTAGAACAGGCCGTGGAGGCCGAGCGCGACCACGGCGAGCACCGGCGCGGCGGGCCCGCAGAGCAGGACGAGGGCCAGGCACAGCGCGGCGTGCCCGCCGAGGAACACCGGCCACCGCCCGATCCGGTCGGCCAGCCTGCCGAGCGGGACGGCCAGCAGGAGGTACACCCCGGCGGTGCCCAGCGGCAGGAGCGGGAAGTACGTCGCCGCGATCTCCCAGCGCCGCTGCAGCATGAGGTAGACGAACGAGTCGCCGACGGTCACCAGGCCCAGCAGCGCGGCCCAGAGCGTGACGCGCCGGAAGTCCGTGTCGCGCAGCAGACCCGCCGCGGCCCGCACCGACACGGCGGCGCGATCCACCGTGCCAGGCCGGTCGCGGACGAACAAGGCCAGCAGCAGCACGGCGATCGCGGCGACGCAAAAGCTGGTGAAGAACACGCTCGGGTAGCTGCCGAGACTCAGCGCGAGCACCGCCATGGCGGCGAGCGGGCCGAGGAACGCGCCGACGGTGTCGAGCGCGCGGTGCACCCCGAACGACCGGCCGAGCGTGCCGGGCTCGCTGCTCAGCGAGATCAGCGCGTCGCGCGGGGCGGTGCGCACCCCCTTGCCGGTGCGGTCGGCGGCGAGGACGACGCCGATCGCGGCGACCGAAGAACCGGCCGCCACCAGGCCGAGCTTGCACACCGCGGACAGGCCGTACCCGAACCCGGCGACCGCCTTGAGCCGCCGCCACCGGTCGGCGAGGTGCCCGCCGAGGACCCGGACGAGGGCGGTGGCGCCCGCGTAGAGGCCGTCGAGCAGCCCGAACTGCAGCGGGTTCAGGCCGAGGCCGAGCACCAGGTAGAGCGGGAGGACGGCGGTCACCATCTCCGAGGAGACGTCGGTGACCAGGCTGACCATGCCCAGCGCCACGACGTTGGCGGACACCCGTTTGAGCGCGGGTTTCCGGTCGGTCCCGGCGACCAGGTCGGAGGTACGGCTTGCCGCGATGTACATGCCCGGTCCCCTTCTAGTGGCAGGTGTAGGTCGGGCTGCTGTCGAGGACCTTGCCGTCGACGCCGATCAGCTGCGTCTGGAACGACGTGTCCGTCATGGACAGCTTCAGGACGCCGAAGGTCTTCAGCAGCTTGGCGGTCGTCGCGTGGGCCGGGCTCAGGTCGTAGAGGTCGGCGCCGCCCGAACCGCCGACGATCTCGACCGGACCGTTGGTGTCGGCCTTGCCGTCGGCGCTCTGCGGGACGAACCGCTCGTAGTCGTGGTCGTGACCGTTGAGGACGAGGTCGACCTTGTTCGCGGTCATGATGTTCCACAGCTCGACGCTGTCCTTGTTGTCACCGTGGTCCCCGGAGCTCCACCGCGGGTGGTGGTAGTACGCGGCGACGCAGCCCTTCTTGGTGGCGGCCAGGTCCTGCTTGAGCCAGGTGATCTGCGGCGGCTCGGCGACGTCGTCGTGGGTGACGAAGTCGTTGGAGTCGAGGGCGATGAAGTGCCAGTTGCCCATTTCCCAGCTGTAGTAACGCTTTCCCTGGGGTTTCGCGATGGCGCCGAAGTAGTCCTCGTACCCCTTGAACTTGGGGTCGTCGTACGACTCGTGGTTGCCCGGGATGGGGTGGGTGATGCTCTTGAACCGGCCCCAGGTCTTGTCGTAGTAGGCCTTGAAGTCGGCGAGGTGGGCGTCGTCGTACTGGTTGTCCCCCATGGTGATCACCGCGGCGGGGTTCAGCTGCTCGACGAGTTTCGCGGTCTTGACGTGGACACAGCTCGAGTCGCTCGCGGTGCAGCGCTCGGCGATGTCCCCGGCGGCGGCGAGGGTGAAACCGTTGCTGCTGCCAGCTTTGGTCTTGACGGTGACGGGCGCGCTCGCGGCCGAGACGTTGCCCGCGGCGTCCCGGGCCCGGACGGCGTAGGTGTAGCCGGTGTCCGGCGCGAGCCCGGTGTCGGTGTAGGACGGCGTCGCACTGGTCGCGACGACTTGGCCGTCGCGCAGGACGTCGTACCCGGTGACGCCGACGTTGTCGGTCGCGGCGTTCCAGGTCAGCCCGGCGCTGGTGGCCGTCGTGGTCGTGGTCGCGAGCCCGGCCGGGGTGCTCGGCGCCTGGGTGTCGCCGGCGGAGTCGGGCGTGCCGTAGGCCTGCAGTTCCCAGAGCGAGTAGCCGTACTTGGTGGCGCGCGTGACGCCGACGAAGCGCAGGAACCGGCCGTGGGCCTGGAGTCCGGTGAGGTCGTCGGTCTTGCCGTCGCCGTTGTCGACGGTCGTGACGGTGGTGAACTGCGTGCCGTCGTCGGAGACCTCGATCCGGTACTTCTTGGCGTAGGCGGCTTCCCAGGTGAGCTTGACCTGGTGGATGCTGGCGGGTTGCCCGAGGTCGACCCGCAGCCACTGCGGATCGGCGCTGACGGCGCTGGCCCACCGGGTCTGCGCACTGCCGTCGACGGCCTTGTCGCCGTTGAGCGACGAGCTTTCGAAGGTGGACGTCGCCACCGGTTTCCCTTGGGAGAGCAGGACATCGGCGGGGGTGGTGGCGGCGGCGATCGCGGAAGGCAGCAGGACGACGACGGCGATCGGCGGCGCCAGCCGCGCGAAGGGACGAAGGCGGAAGGGTGACACGTCGCACTCCTAGGGGCCGGACAGTGGCTGGGCTGCGGCGTCGGTGGACTTTCTCGAAACAGTTAAGAAACTTTCTTAACTAAAGAGACTGTAGCGAGACAGGGTTTCGACTGACAAGAGTTGTCCCGCTCTTGAATCGGTCAAGAGGGTGAGTTTGCCGCCATTCCCGCAGGTCAGCCGACGTGCCATTGACCGGAACAGTGCCCCGGCGTCCGGGATCGGCGCGTTTACCCCCTACTCCCCGACCAGGCGACGCGCCGATTTTGTCGGTCCCCAACGGTAGCCTGGAATTCGGGGGCTTCTCGCCTCGCCTCGATCGCACTTCCCTTGCAGCACAACAAAAATCTGCCGTCTCGTCTCACCCCGAGGTTCACCCGATTCAGCGATGATCTTCGCACGCGTGTTCGGTAACGTAAGGGGCATGACGTCGACCGACGAGTTTCCCGTTACCCCGCACCGAAGACCCATGGCCTCACGAACGCGGGCGCAGCTGCTTCCGGATTTCCGCCACGGCGGCCCGCCCCGCGCGGTTCGCCCCGACCGTGCTGGCCGAAGGCCCGTACCCCACCAGGTGCAGCCGCGGTTCGAGCACGACCCGCGTCCCGTCCACGCGGATCCCGCCACCCTGCTCGCGCACGTGCAGCGGCTTGAGGTGGTCGATCGCGGCGCGGAAGCCCGTCGCCCAGAGGATGACGTCCGCGTCAAAGCGCGAGCCGTCCGCCCACTCCACTCCCGAAGGCACGATCCGGGAGAACATCGGCCTGCGCTCGAGGATGCCCGCGGCCCGGGCGGCCCGGACCTCCGGCGTCACGGCCAGATCCGTCACGCTCACCACGCTCTCCGGCGGCAGCCCGGCGCGCACCCGTTCTTCGACCTTCGCGACGGCGTTGCGTCCCCAGTTCTCGCTGAAGGGTTCGTCGCGCCACACGGGCGGGCGTCGCGTCACCCAGGCCGTCGCGCGGGCGAGCGGGGCGAACTCCATCAGCAGCTGCACCGCCGACGCCCCACCGCCGACGACCACGACCCGCTTGCCACGGAACGATTCCGGCCCGGTGTAGTCCGCCGTGTGTACCTGCTGGCCCGCGAATGTTTCCTGGCCCGGGTAATGCGGCCAGAACGGCCGGTCCCAGGTGCCGGTCGCGCTGATCACCGCGCGCGCCGCCCACGACTCGGCCGGGCTCGACACCACGAGCCGGTCCCCGGCGCGCGTCACCGACTGGACGTCGATCGGGCGCAGCACGGGCAGGTCGTACACGCGCTCGAAGCGTGCGAAGTACTCCGAAACGACTTCGGAGGCGGGGCGCGTGACATCCGGGGTACCGAAGGCCATGCCGGGCAGGTCGTGGATGCCGTGCACCTTGCCGAGCACCAGCGACGGCCACCGGTACTGCCAGGCACCGCCGGCGCGCTTGCCGTGGTCGAGCACGACGAACCCGGAGCCGTTCGCGAAACCGGCGCGGCGCAGGTGGTAGGCCGCCGAAAGTCCCGCTTGGCCGGCCCCGACCACCACCACGTCCGTCTCGTGGTCCGCGCTGCTCATGTCGTTTTCAACGGCTGGCTCGCCCGCGTATTTCGCGCGCTACGTCACACGGCGACCCGGTTGCGGCCCGCGTCCTTCGCCCGGTACAACGCGGCGTCCGCCGACCGCAGCACGTCGTCGAGGGCCGGTCCCGCGTCCGGGAACCGCGCGACCCCGATCGACACCGACAGGCCACCGACCCGGACGGTCCCGCCGCCCGTCGAGATCACGACGTTCAGCTCTCCCACCGCGACCCGCACCCGTTCGGCGATGCCCAGCACGTCGACGCGGCCGGTGCCCGGCAGCAGCACGACGAACTCCTCACCACCGAACCGGCCGACCGTGTCGCCCTGGCGCACCGCACCGGAGATCGCCACCGCGACCGCGGCGAGCACGTCGTCACCGGTGAGGTGGCCATAGGTGTCGTTGATCCGCTTGAAGTGGTCGAGGTCGATCATCAGCACCGCGAACCCGCCGCCGGCCCCACGCCGCAGCGCGCGAGCGTGCTCCCGGACAGCGGACTCGTGCCAGCCCGCGGTGTTGAGCAGCCCGGTCTTCTCGTCCGTGACGGCGGAGACCTGCAACTGCTGCTTGAGCAACAGGTAGCGGTGCAGCAGCAGCAACGGCGCGATCACGAACACCACAAGCACCGGCTGCTCGACCAGCGCCAAGGCGGCGAGCCCGCCGAGGCAGAGCGTCGCCACCTCGAACGCGTTGTCCTCCCAGGTGCCGACGAGGTCCGTGGCCGACCGCTGGCTCGTGTAGAGGTAGATCCCGGCGGCGACGAGGCCGGCGTTCACCAGCTCGAACACCACCGCGGCCAGGCAGAGCGCGAACAACCCGCGCGGCGTCTGCACAGGCGTCCCGTGCAACCCCGTAACCGTGAGAACGGAGGAAGCGGCGAAGCAGGAGAGCATCGCCCAGGCGGTGCTCGCGACGAAGCGGTGCGCGGGCCGCGTCCGCACCTGGCGCCAGACCCGCACCCACAGGTGCGTGTAGAGCACCAGGGCCAGCAGCGCCACCCAGGCAGGAGGGAGCAGGACAACACCGGCGAGGTACCAGACGGAGGTGACGTTGATGTGCGTCTGCCCGCTCATCCACCGGCGCAACCGCTCGATGCGGCGGGACATCTCGGCCTGTGCGACACCGAGCGCGACCAGCACGGCGAACCAGATCGGCCGCACCGGTCCCCCGAAGCCGGTGGCCAGCGCGACCCCGGTGGCCGCGACAGCGGCCAGCTCACAGCAGAGGGCGTAGGTGATCCAGCGGCCCTTCGCCCCGGTCCACATGACCCAGCGCGCAGGCCAGCCCGACCAGGAGGAGAGGGCTTCCCGTCGCACGGCGGCCTGGGCTCTCAAGCGCCGCGACCACGGAGGTGACGGACCGGCATCGTGACGTACCCCTTGCGCGAAGTTCAGCCGACCAGGTAGCCCAGCGTAGCCGGTCAAGCGACCGGCGTCGCCAGTCCAGGCGAATTGCCGCGAAGGGACTGCCCCGAAGACCCGCTGAGGGTAGATCCACCCAGCTCAAACCCCCTCCGACGGATCACCAACGTGGAACCCCCGGCGCGGCAATCGCGGCCAGGTATCCCACCTACACCCTGCGAACCGCCTCCAGCCCGGAAGGCGACCACCAGCGCGGCAACACCCCGCCCGAGCCTTCCTCTGTTGCAGGGCGCGGCCACCGGAGCGAGAGCAGCAGCCGACAACCGCGAGGCACAACAACCGGGAGGAGGTAGCGAGCCGAGCCTCCGCTCACACCTGTCCACCACCGCTGACGCCAGGCGTCGTGCGGCCGCCAGAGTGGGGACAGTGAGCCGAGCACTCCACCCACACCTGCCCCACCCGCGGACAGGCGGTGGGCGACCACCGGAGAGGGGACAGTGAACCGAGCACTCCACCCACACCTGCCCCACCCGCGGACAGGCGGTGGGCGACCACCGGAGAGGGGACAGCGAACCGAGCACTCCACCCACACCTGCCCCACCCGCGGACAGGCGGTGGGCGACCACCGGAGAGGGGACAGCGAACCGAGCACACGACCGACACCCGCCCTGCCCGCTGGCAGCCAGGAGGTGCAATCACCAGAG
Source organism: Amycolatopsis sp. NPDC049252 (assembly GCF_043197175.1). Classification (NCBI taxonomy): domain Bacteria; kingdom Bacillati; phylum Actinomycetota; class Actinomycetes; order Pseudonocardiales; family Pseudonocardiaceae; genus Amycolatopsis; species Amycolatopsis sp. NPDC049252. The sequence goes on along the minus strand of NZ_JBICSQ010000012.1, from coordinate 102,928 downwards.
CAGGGGAACAACGAGCCGAGGAACACCACCCACACCTGTCCCACTCCAGAGGGAAGGAGCGACCACCGAAGCGGAAACGGCGAGCAGGAATCCCACCTGCACCTTTCCGGGGCCACCGGATTGAAGCCTGAGCTGGGATCTCCACGGCCGGATCGCCGCACGGCGCCGGCGAGAATGCGATCTCCCCACCGAACGTGGGCAGAAAACGCAGACTGGTCGGCTGACCTCAGCGGCGCCGGCTGACCGAGGTCACTTGCGCAGGGCGCGGATGATCGCCACCAGTCCGACGATCGCGGCGATCCCGAGCACCACCGGGGCCAGGCGCTTCAGCACCGATGCCCCCGCGTAGTCGAGGAGGTCGATCGCCTCGGTTTCCGGGGCGGCCGGGACGCTGCGCAGCGCGGGCCGCTCGGCCGCGGGCTTCGGCTCGGTGTTGATCTCCGCGGTGGTCGGGGCCGGCTTGACCGCGGGCTCCGCCTTCGCGACCGGCGCGGACTTGGCCGCGGCAGACGACGCGGGCGCCTTCTCCGTTGCCGGAGACGAAGGAGATCCGGCAGCCGGGGCGGGCTTCGCAGGTGACGCCGAGTCCTTCTCCGGGGCCGGGGCCGGGGCCGGGGCCGCAGCCGCGGTCTTCCCGGCAGCCTGGGCGGATGTCGGGGCCGCAGCCGGCGCCTTCTCCGCCGTGGGGGCTGCAGCCGCGACGGGCGCAGCGGCGGCCGCGGGCTTCGACGCCTCCCCCGCCTCCGGCGACGCCAGCTTTCCGGACAAACAGCCCGCGAACGTGTCGAGGATCTTGCCGCCCACCTCGCTGATCAAGCCGCGGCCGAACTGGGCGGGCTTGCCCGTGATGGACAGGTCGGTCGCGACCGTGCCGTGGGTTCCGCCTTCGGCTTCGGTCAGGGTCAGGGTGACCGTCGCGGCGGCCGTTCCCGCTCCGCGGGAGTCCTTGCCCGAGGCCTTGATGGTGACCTTGTGCGCGGCGTCGTCCTTCTCCAGGAACTCGCCATTTCCCTTGTACAGCAACGAGATCGGACCGAGCTTGACCTTCACCGTGCCGCTGAAGCGGTCACCCTCGACCTTGGTCAGCGACGCGCCGGGCATGCACGGGGCGACCCGCTCGGGGTCGACGACCGCCTGCCAGACCTCGCCGATCGGAGCCGGGACGGTGAATTCGTGGTCGAGCCGCACGGGCCGACCTCCTTTCTGCCAGACCTGGGTGTCCGGTGCCCACCCTAGCCGCCCCCGCGGCCCGTGACCCGGCGCCGGAACGCCGGGTCACGGGACTACGGATTCAGGCGCCGGACGCCGCCGTGATCGCCCGGCCCGTCAGGACTCGAGCGAGATGGCGGCGGTATTCGACGTCGGCGTTGCCGTCGACCGGCGGATTCGTCCCTTCCGCCGCGTGCGAAGCCGCCGCGCCGATCGATTCGGCCGAGGCCTGTACGCCGACGAGTGCCGCTTCGACGCCGGACGCGCGGACCGGGGTCGAGCCCATGTTCGTCAGCGCGACCCTGGCCTCCTCGATGACGCCGGCCTCGGTCCGCACGGTGACCGCGACGGCGACCATCGACCAGGCCTGGGCGACCCGGTTGAACTTCTCGTAGTGCGCCCGCCACCCGGTGTGCTTGGGCACGCGAACCTCGACCAGCAGCTCGTCCGGGGCCAGCGCGGTGGTGAACAGGTCGCGGAAGAAGTCCGCGGCCGGCACCGTCCGGCGGCCGGACGGCCCGGCCAGCACCAGCGACGCCTCCAGCGCCAGCACCGGCGCCAGCAGGTCGCCCGCCGGGTCGGCGTGCGCGATCGCGCCGCCCAGCGTGCCGCGGTGGCGGATCTGCGGGTCGGCGACCGTGTCCGTCGCCGCTTTCAGCAGCTCCGCGTGCGACGCGACCAGCGGGTCGCGCTGCACGTCGTAGTGCGTGGTCATCGCGCCGATCACCAGCGTGTCGCCGTCTTCGCGCACGCCGCGCAGCTCCGGGACGCGCCCGAGGTCGATCAGCGTCGTCGGCGTGGCCAGGCGCATCCGCAGCACCGGCAGCAGGCTCTGCCCGCCGGCCAGCACCTTGGCGTCCTCACCCGCCGACGCCAGCGCCTGCACCGCTTCGTCCACTGTGGACGGGCGGACGTAGTCGAACGAGGACGGGATCACTGGGCACCTCCGGTGGCGTCGATCGAGCCGAGCCCGCCGCCGGCCTCGTTGCCGGGGCCGCCGGCGTCGGTGGTGCCGTGCTGGATGGCGTGCCACACCCGCATCGGCGTCAACGGCATCTCGATGTCGTTCACGCCGAAGGAGCGCACCGCGTCGATCACCGCGTTGACCACCGCCGGGGTGGACGCGATGGTGCCCGCTTCGCCGACGCCCTTGGCGCCCAGCGGGTTCGTCGTCGACGGCGTCTCCGTGCGGTCGGTGGTGAACGACGGCAGGTCCGCCGCCGACGGCAGCAGGTAGTCGGCGAACGTGCCCGTGGTCAGCGTGCCGCTCTCGTCGTGCACCGTGCCCTCGAACAGCGCCTGCGCGATGCCCTGCGCGAGCCCGCCGTGCACCTGGCCCTCGACGATCAGCGGGTTCACCGCGACGCCGATGTCGTCGACGCAGACGTAGGACCGCAGCTTGACCCGGCCCGTCTCGGTGTCCACCTCGGCCGCGCACAGGTGCGTGCCGTGCGGGTAGGAGAAGTTCTCCGGGTCGAACGTCGCGTCCGAGTCGAGGGACGGCTCGACGCCGTCGGGCAGGTTGTGCGCCGCGAACACCGCGAGCGCGACGTCGCCCATGGTCGTCGACGTGTCGGTGCCCTTGACGGTGAACTTGCCGCCCGCGAACTCCAGGTCGTCCTCGGCGCATTCGAGCAGGTGCGCGGCGATCGGCTTGGCCTTGGCCACGACCTTCTCCGCGGCCTTGACGATGGCGATGCCACCGACCACCAGCGAGCGCGAACCGTAGGTGTCCATGCCCTTGTGCGACGACTGGGTGTCGCCGTGGATGACCTCGATGTCCTCGAACGCGATGCCCAGCTGGTCGGCGACGATCTGGCTCCACGCCGTCTCGTGGCCCTGGCCGTGCGCGGACGCGCCGGTGATGACCTCGACCTTGCCGGTGGGCAGCATCCGGATCGCCGCGTGCTCCCAGCCGCCGGCGCCGTAGTCCAGCGAGCCGAGCACCCGCGACGGCGCGAGCCCGCACATCTCGGTGAACGTCGAGATGCCGATGCCGAGCTGCACCTTGTCGCCCGACCGGCGGCGCTTCTCCTGCTCGGCGCGCAGGCCGTCGTAGTCGAAGAGCTGCTTGGCCTTCTCCGTCGCGGCTTCGTAGTTGCCGGAGTCGTAGGTCAGCCCGGCCACCGTGGTGTACGGGAACTCCTCGTGCTTGATCCAGTTCTTTTCGCGCAGCTCCAAGGGATCCAGGCCGAGCTCGTCGGCGAGCTCGTCCATGATCCGTTCGATCGCGAACGTCGCTTCCGGACGGCCGGCGCCGCGGTAGGCGTCGGTCAGCGTCGTCGTGGTGTACACGTTGGTGCACGCGAAGTGGTAGGCCGGGATCTTGTAGATCGCGTTGAACATGAACGCGCCGAGGATCGGCACGCCGGTGCCGACCAGGCCGTTGTACGCGCCGAGGTTGGCGAGCAGCTCGACCTTGAGCCCGGTGACCGTCCCGTCGGCGTTCGCCGAGATGGTGATGTCCTGGATCTGGTCACGGCCGTGGTGCGCGGCGAGCATCGTCTCCGAGCGCGACTCGTTCCACTTGACCGGTTTGCCGAGCTTCTGCGCGACCAGCAGCGACATCATCTCTTCCGGCAGCACGCCGATCTTGCCGCCGAAGCCGCCGCCGACGTCCGGGGCGATCACGCGCAGCTTGTGCTCCGGGATGCCGAGCGTCAGCGCCGACATCACCCGCAGGATGTGCGGGATCTGCGTGGCCGACCACATGGTGATCTGGGTGCCGGTCGGGTCGACGACGCAGGCGCGCGGCTCCATGAAGGCCGGAATCAGCCGCTGCTGGCGGAAACGGCGCTTGACGACGATCTCGGACGAGCTGATCGCGTCCTCGACGTTGCCGCCCGTGCCGGCCTCGGCGGAGTCGAACTTCCAGACGGCGCTCGTGTTGCTGCCCTGGTCCTCGTGGACCAGCGGCGCGCCGTCGGCGATCGCGGCTTCCATGTCGAGGATGACCGGGAGCTCGTCGTACTCGACGTCGATCTCTTCGAGCGCGTCGTGGGCCTCGGCCGAGGTCCGCGCGACGACGACCGCGACGCCTTCACCGGCGAAGTTGACCTGGTCGGCGGCGAGCACCGGGCGGCGCGGCGCCTTCATGTCCGGGGTGATCGGCCACGCGCAGGGCATGCCGATCGAGCTGTCCGGGTCGAGGTCCTTCGCGGTGAAGACGGCGACGACGCCGGAGGCGCTCTTGGCCGCCGACGTGTCGATCGAGACGATCTTGGCGTGCGCGAACGGGCTGCGCAGGATGGCCATGTGCAGCATCCCGGGCAGCGTGATGTTGTCGGTCCAGCGGGTGCGGCCGGTGATGAGCCGCTCGTCCTCCTTGCGGCGCCGTGACTTTCCGACTTCCGGTTCGATCGTCGCGGTCATCAGTCACCACCCACGCCGACGTGCTTGGTCTCGGTGATCCGCTCCGCGTCGGGCCCGGCACCGGGGCTCATGTGCTGGGCGGCGTCGCGGACCGCGCGGACGATGTTCTGGTAGCCGGTGCAGCGGCAGAGGTTGCCTTCGAGGCCTTCGCGGACGGCCTGTTCGTCCGGGTCCGGGTTGTCGGCCAGCAGGTCGATCGACTGCATGATCATGCCGGGGGTGCAGAACCCGCACTGCAGCGCGTGGTTTTCGTGGAAGGCCTGCTGCACCGGGTGCAGCTTGCCGTCGCGGGCGAGGCCTTCGACGGTGGTGACCTCGCTGCCGTCGGCCTGCACGGCCAGGACGGAACAGGATTTCACGCTGTGCCCGTCCAGGTGGACGGTGCAGGCACCACAGTTGCTCGTGTCGCAGCCGACGACCGTGCCGACCTTGCCGATCCGCTCTCGCAGGTAGTGCACGAGCAGGGTGCGCGGCTCGACTTCGTCGGTGTACTTCGTCCCGTCGACAGTGACGGTGATGCGCATCAGGCCTCCAAGAACCGGTTCGGGAGCGGCCAGGCCCGACCGTGATCGGGCTCACAAGCCGAGCGTGCTACGCCTTCATGGCGCGGACAAGTCCTGATGTCACACGTTCGGCCGCCGTTCCCGCAGCTGCGGGAGAATCCACAGTGGAAGCACCGCATCCGCGGAAAGCCTGCCCGGGTGAACTTTTTCAGCCGTGGATCCGGCCGGACAGCTCCGCGAGGCGCTTGCCGCCGCCGCCCCACCGCAGCGCGATGATCTCCGCGGCGATGGACACGGCGGTCTCCTCCGGCGTGCGGGCGCCCAGGTCGAGGCCGATCGGCGACGACAGCCGCTCCAGCTCGGGCTCGGTGATGCCGGCCTCGCGCAGCCGCGAGAACCGGTCGTCGTGCGTCTTGCGGGAGCCCATCGCGCCGACGTACCCGACGTCGAGGCGCAACGCGACCTCCAGCAGCGGGACGTCGAACTTCGGGTCGTGGGTGAGCACCGCGATCGCGGTGCGCTGGTCGATGCGGCCTGCCTCGGCTTCGGCGGTCAGGTACCGGTGCGGCCAGTCGACGACGACCTCGTGCGCGTCCGGGAACCGGCTGCTGGTGGCGAACACCGGCCGCGCGTCGCACACCGTGACCTGGTAACCGAGGTAGGCGCCCATGCGCGCCATCGCGGCGGCGAAGTCGATCGCGCCGAAGACCAGCAGGCGGGGCGGCGGCTCGAAGGAGTTGACGAACACCGCCATCCCCTCGCCGCGGCGCTGCCCGTCCGGGCCGTAGTGCAGGGTGCCGGTGCGGCCGCTGGCCAGCAGGCCGCGCGCGTCGTCGGCCACCGCGTCGTCCATCCGCGACGACCCCAGCGAACCCTCGACCCGGTCCGGCCAGACGATCATGTGCTCGCCGACCAGGCCGCTGTGCTCGTGCTCGATGACCGTGACGACCGCGACCGGCTCACCGCTGCGGACCGACGCGACGACGTCCCCGAGCTCCGGCATCGACTCGCGGTCGACGTGCTCGACGTAGATGTCGATGATCCCGCCGCAGGTCAGGCCGACGGCGAACGCGTCGTCGTCGGTGACGCCGTAGCGCTGCAGCACCGGCTTGCGCTCGGCGACCACCTCCTGCGCCAGCTCGTAGACCGCGCCTTCGACGCAGCCTCCGGAGACACTGCCCGCGACGGTGCCGTCCGGGGCAACGACCATCGCCGCGCCGGGCGCCCGCGGAGCGGACGAGAAGGTGGCGACCACGGTGCCCAGCCCCACGGTCTCCCCCGCCGACCAGCGGCGGAACACGTCGTCCAGTACGTCACGCATCGGAAATCTCCCCGAGCAGTCGTTCCAAAGTGGCCAAGGTGTGCCCGGCCAGCAGCCGGTCGATGTGGGGCAGTGCGGCCACGATGCCCGACTGGACCGGAGCGTACCCCGCGCGGCCGGCGTGCGGATTCACCCAGAATACGGCGTGCGCGAGCCGGCGCAGCCTGGCGAGCTGCTCGCCGAGCAGGCCGGTGTCGCCGCGCTCCCAGCCGTCGGAGAACACCGTGACGACCGCGCGCCGGGCCACGCCGCGCTGCCCCCAGCGGTCGAGGAAGGCCCGCATCGTCTCGCCGAGGCGCGTGCCGCCGGCGAAGTCCGGCACCGCCGAGCCCGCCGCGAGCATCGCGCGCTCCGGGTCGCGCTGGCGCAGCTGGCGCGAGACGCGGGTCAGCCGGGTGCCGAGGGTGAACACCTCGACGGACTGCGGCGCGGACCGCGTGAGGACGTGCGCGAACCGCAGCAGCGCGTCGGCGTAGGGGCTCATCGAGCCGGAGACGTCGATCAGCAGCACGACCCGGCGCGGCCGTGAGCCGCGGCGGGTGTAGGCGAGCCGGACGGGTTCACCGCCGCTGGCGAGCATCGCGCGCAGCGTGCGGGCCGGATCGAGCCGCCCGCGGCGTGACGGCGTCCGGCGGGAGGCGGGCCGGCGGGGCGGCGCGGGGCGGAGGGTGGCCAGCAGCTCGCGCAGGTGCTCCCGTTCGGCGGTGGTCAGCGCGGCGAGATCCCGGTGGCGGAGCACCTCCTGGGTGCTCGCGGCGACTTTCAGCTGGTCAGGGCCGTCACCGCCCTCGGCGTCCCCACCGGCGGTGTCGACGAGCGGCGCGATCCGCGCCTGCTTCGGCACGGGCGACGTCGTCCGCCGCGGACCGGGTGGTTCGAGGGAGAACCACTGGCTGAACGCCTCTTCGTAACACGGGAGGTCGTCGGGGCTGGAGCACAGGGTGAGCCGCCCCGCCCAGTACAGCTGGGTGGGCTCGGCGACGTCGACCGCCGCGACGGCGGCCAGGTAGGCCTGCACGCGGTGCGCGTCGCAGGCGACACCCGCCTCCCGCAGCGCGGCGGCGAACCCGGCGTAACCGGCGACCGGATCGGAGACCGTGGTCATCTCCCCATTGTGCGCCTGTTCGGTGTCCCGGCGAGGAGTCGAACCTCGGACCTCGGCGTTCGTAGCGCCGCGCTCTGTCCTGCTGAGCTACCGGGACGGGGCGGCCTGCGCGCGCCCCTCCCCGGGCAGACGCAGACCGCGCTCTTCGCCGCGGCCGGCCCCGGTAGCGGCGGGGCGGGCGCGAAGAGCCTTCAGAAAGAATTCAGCGGACGGCACGGGAGATCGTGCCGCATTCATACGTCCGGGTTTGGGCCACGATCTCCTCCTCTCGGGTTTCTCGGTGCTGCAGGAAAGGATGCCGGACTCCCGGTGTCGCGGCAACGCATTTACGCGTCATGCGGTCACGCCCGGTGAGCTGCGACCTGGCCGGGTGGACGGACCGGCACCGGCGGACGACGCCTCAGGTCCCGCCGAACGGGTCTGCCAACCGGCGCTGAGGGCCGCATCGAACATCATCCGGTTGACGCGAGGTCCGGATCGATCGCCGTTCCGGTGATCTTCTGGGTCAGCAGGAACCGTGTCACGTCGGCGTCGGGCCGGCCGGATCCGACAGTAAGGCCGGACGCCCACACGGGTGTGTCGATTATCGCAAGAGCGTTGACTTCCTCGGCACGCAGTACTCAACACCCCATTTGACGTAACGTAGAGGTTCTCGAACACGAGTTCGCCAGCCCTTGACATTGACAATGCCGCGGCGTGCGATCGCGCAACCAAGTGGCTGTGACATAGGTCACTATTCACGGCGAAAGTCGTGCTCTAATCTCCCAGAGTCGAGAACGGGGTCCACCACAAGGGTGCTGTGCCCAATTCGCGAATTTCCATGTTCGAGAATTGCGAGGGGGAGGGCATGCGCTTATGGCGCACGTCAATCATCGTGGCCGCTGGACGCAGCGTCCTGACGGCCGACTGATCCGACGGCCGGAGCCATCCGAGGAATTCGACCGCCCACAACTCGGGTGACCATCCACAAGACCAATCAGAGGGGACCAGAATGCGCAAACACCACAGAAAAAGAACGGCCACGGTGGCCGTGACTTTGACCGCGCTCGGGTTGACCGCGGCGAGCCCGGCGCACGCCGTGTCGGGGAGCACGGCGGCGAACGACGGCGACTACGCCTTCGCCGCCTCGATCACGATGGCGGGACGAGCTTGCAGCGGCGTGCTCGTTGCACCGGCCGCCGTACTCACCGCAGCCAGTTGCTTCCCGGAAAACCCGCAGGGCGGCGCTCCGGCCAAGGCCACGACCGTCGTCGTAGGCCGGACGAGCCTGTCGAGCACCACCGGGGCGAGCACGGCCGTCGCCGGACTTGCTGTCTACCCGGGCCGCGACCTCGTTCTCGCCCAGCTGACCACCCCGGTCACGGCAGTCGCACCCATCTCGCTCGACACCGCGCCGCCGAGCACCGACGAGCAGCTGGCGGTCGCCGGATTCGGCCGTACCGGCACCGAGTGGGTGCCCGACCGCTTGCACACGGCCACGTTCCACACAGCTTCCAGCACACCGGCCACGCTCACACTGACCGGTGACAATGGCGCCGACACCTGCCGGGGTGACGCCGGCGCCCCCGTCGTCCGCACGGGGACCGGTGGACGGCTCACACTGGCCGGGATCAGCAGCGCCTCCTGGCAGCACGGCTGCTTCGGGGAAACGGAAACCCGCCAGGGCAGCACCGCCGTACGCACGGACGATCTCGCCGCATGGATCCGGCAGCAGACACTCGCGCCGACGGCCAAGCCGAACTCTCACAGCGTCACCGTCTCCTGGCGGCCACTGGCGGCTCAGGACAACGCCACGTACCGGCTCTACGGCGCGACGAGCACGCCGGTACCGATCGACCAGGCCCACTTGCTGACCACGACACAAGCCACCGCGTTCGTCCAGGCGTCGGTGCGCGCCAAGCAGACCTGGTACTACCGGATCGTGGCCACTACGGCGGACGGCCAAGCGAGCGCACCGACGGACCCGCTGCCCGCGACGACCCTGGCCCGTTCGGCGACCGACTTCACCGGTGACGGTAAGGCCGACGTGGCGACTTTCGTACGCGCCACAAGCGGGCTCGCCTACACAGCGACGTCCGACGGCACCAAGTTCGGCGCCGGTACCCAGGCGATCTCGGGCTTTGCCACCGGCGACGAGGTCCCGATGTCCGGCGACTTCAACGGCGACGGCAAGGCCGATCTCATCTCGTTCTCGCGTGGCAGTACCGCAGACGTGCACGTGGCTCTCTCGAACGGCTCCGGCTTCGGCGCGAGCACCTTGTGGGACGACAGTTTCTGCTACTACAGCGAGATTCCCGCGGTCGGCGACTTCAACGGCGACGGCAAGGACGACATCGCCACGTTCGTCTGGGGCGTCGGTGACGTCTACGTCGCCCTGTCGGACGGCACCAAGTTCGCTCCGGGCGTGCTGTGGAACGACAACTTCTCAAATGGCAACCAGGTCCCGATGGTCGGCGATGTGAACGGCGACGGCAAGGACGACGTCGTCTCGTTCAGCCGAAGCAGCACGGGTGACGTCACCGTCGCGCTCTCGGACGGTGCCAAGTTCGGCACCACCAGCCTGTGGCACGACAGCTTCGCCTACTACAACGAGACGCCCGCGGTGGCCGACTTCAACGGCGACGGCAAGGACGACATCGTCACCTTCGTCCGGGCTGGTCTGGGCGATGTGTACGTGGCGCTGTCCGACGGCACGAAGTTCGGCGCCGGAGCCCTCTGGCACGATTACTTCTCGGTCGGCAACGAGATCCCGGCGGTCGGGGATTTCAACGGCGACGGCAAGGCCGATGTCGCGACCTTCGTCCGGGCGAGCGCCGGCGACCTCTACGTCGCGACCTCGGACGGCACCAAGTTCGGCGCCGGCACTCTCTGGCACGACTACTTCTCGATCGACAACGAACTGCCGGCGCCTCGGGCCATCTTGCTCCCCTGACGCCAGCGCACCCACGCGCGGCCGGCTCCCGAACGGAGCCGGCCGCGCTTCGGTGCTCAAGAGAAGAGGCTGTCCAGCTTCGCCCTGACCCGGTCGAGGTCTTCGCTGTATTTGAGAACCGCACCGAGCGTGCGCGCCGCCGATGCGGCGTCCAGTTCGTCGCGCTGCAGGGTCATCAGGGCATTCGCCCAGTCGAGCGACTCTGCTACGCCAGGTGGCTTCAGGAGGTCCATTTCCCGGAGCCGATGCACCGCTTCGGCGACCTGCCGAGCCAGAGCTTCGCCGATCCCAGGGATCCGGCGGCGCAGGATCGTGACCTCTCGCACCAGGTCCGGATGTTCGAGCCAGTGGTAGAGACAGCGCCGTTTGAGGGCGTCGTGCACCTCGCGGGTCCGGTTGGAGGTCAGCACCACCAGCGGCGGCGTCGCCGCGCGGACTTCGCCGTACTCGGGGATGGTCACGGCGTACTCGTCGAGCAGCTGCAGGAGGAAGGCTTCGAACTCGTCGTCGGCGCGGTCGATCTCGTCGATCAGCAGCACGCACGGGGCGCTGATGAGGGCCTGCAGCAGGGGCCGGGCCAGCAGGAACCGCTCGGTGTAGAGGGAGCGTTCGGCGGTCTCCACGTCGATGCCGCCGTCGTTCGCCGCTTCGAGGGCCCGCAGGTGCAGGAGCTGCCGCGGGAAGTCCCACTCGTAGAGCGCTTGGGCGGCATCGATGCCCTCGTGGCACTGGAGCCGCACGAGCGGCCGGTCGAGGGCGGCGGCCAGCGCGAGGGCGAGTGAGGTCTTGCCGGTGCCGGGTTCGCCTTCGCAAAAGAGCGGCCGCCCCATCCGCAGAGCGAGGAACCCGGCGGTGGCCAGGCCGTCATCGGCGAGATACCCGGTCTTGTCGAGCGCGGCGGCGAGCTCTTCGGGCGAGGCGAGCGAGTCGGTCACAAGCTCGATCGTAGGGGGAGACGGAGCAGGCCGCGGGTCACGGTGGCGACAGCCGGCCAGGTCGGTGGGGTCGTGCGGGGCGGTCGAGCTGGTCCAGGACGATGTGGTGCGGCACTGAAGGCCGGGTGGTCGGAGCCGGTCCGGGGTCACGGGGACGGGCCGGGCCGGAACCGGTGGAGCGGGCGGACGAGCTGGTCCGGGACCGCGGGAGGAGTTGGGCCTGAACCGGCGCGGCCGGCCAGCCGGGCCGGGCTCGCGGGACGGCCAGGCACCGACGAGGCGAGGATCGGGGCCGTGCACTCGGCAGGTCCGGGTGTGTCGAGATCTCGTCGGAGTCGGACCGGGCGCAGCCGGGGACCACCCCGCCTACTTGTGCACATCCCCCGAATCCCTCCACAACCCCGCATCTTTCCTAGGGAAAGTGCCGTTCCAGGCCTCCGGAGGCGCATCTTTCGTAGTGAAAGCGGCGGGTCTCGCAGGGTGGGGTGGTTAGGGGGTGGATGGGCCTGGCAGGTCTGTGGGGCGGTCGACGTCGCGGCCGCTGCCCAGGTCTGCGCACTCGATCAGCTTCAGGTCTTCTCGGGTGGCCAGCCAGTCCCGGGCGCCGCGGTCTCCCTGGGCCGTCTGCGCTATGTCCGGCCACCAGGTGCGGCCCAGCAGGACCGGGTGGCCCGGGACTCCGTCGTAGGCCGCGCGGGCTACCGCGTGCGGGCTTGCGTGGGCCGCCACCCGGGTGAGGATTTCGGGGCCCACCCAGGGGAGGTCGACCAGGTGGACAAGGGCTGCGGGCGGGCCGTCGAGCTTGGTGAGTTCCGCCAAGCCTGCTCGCAGGGAGGCGCCCATGCCCGTGGCCCAGTCTTCGGCGACCACGGCCAGGGTTGGGTCGGGCAGGAGGGCGCTGACCTGGTCGGCTGACGCGCCGAGGACTACCCGGATCGGGGCGCAGCCTGCCGCCTCCAGGGTCCGCAGGGCGCGGCGGACCAGGGGTTCGCCGTCTAGGTCGGCCAGGGCTTTCGGGCCGCCGAAGCGGCGGCCCGCGCCGGCCGCCAGCAGCAGGCCGGCGACCGGCTCAGCCATGGGCGCGGCCCGGGGCGCCGACCGCCAGGTCCGCCTCGATCGTGCGCGCGGCGGCGAGCAGCGGGGGGACGAGGTCGCGCTCCACCGACTCGGCCGTCGTGCGGCTCGCGTGTGTGGACAGGTTCACCGCGGCGGCCACCTTGCCGCGGCGGTCGTGGATCGGGGCCGCCACCGAGCGGAGGCCCTCCTCGAGTTCCTGGTCGACCATGGCCCAGCCTTGCTCCCGGACCCTCGCCAGCTCGGCGCGCAGGCGGTCGGGTGCGGTGACCGTGCGATCCGTCAGGCGATCCAGCCTCGCGACCGCGAAGTACGCCTCCAGCTCCTCCTTGCCGAGACCGGCCAGGAGGACGTGCCCCATCGACGTCGCGTACGCCGGGAAGCGGGTTCCCACGTTGATGCTCACCGTCATGATGCGCGAGACCGCCACGCGCGCCACGTAGACGATGTCGGTCCCCTCCAGCACCGAGACCGAACTGGACTCGTGCACGTCGGCCGACAGGTGCTCGAGGTGGGGCTGCGCCACCTCGGGCAGCGTCATGCTCGACAGGTACGAGTACCCCAGCTCGAGGACGCGGGCGGTGAGCGAGAAGTACTTGCCGTCCGTGCGGACGTAGCCGAGGTCGGCCAGCGTGAGCAGGAAGCGCCGCGCCGCGGCGCGGGTGAGGCCGGTGGCGCGGGCGACGTCGCTCAGGGTCAGCTCGGCCGCGCCCGCGTGGAACGCCTTGATGACGGCCAGCCCGCGTTCCAGCGACTGCACATGGTGGGCGCCGCGGTGGGCCGGCTCGCTGTCCAGCTCGGCTTCGAAGGGCTGACCCGCGTCCATTCCGGCAACCTTATCCGGCGTCGGCGGGCAGGGCGCTCGGCTCGCCGAGCTCGGCCAGGGTGCGCTGGGCGATCGCGAACGCCGCGTTCGCCGCCGGCGCGCCCGCGTAGACGGCCGTGTGCAGCAGGACTTCGCCGATCTCCGCCGCCGTGAGGCCATGGCGGACCGCCGCCCGCACGTGCATCGGCAGCTCGTTGTGCGCCTGCAACGCCGTGAGCGCCGCCAGCGTGACGCAGCTGCGGGTCCGCCGGTCCAAGCCGTCACGGGACCAGACCGAGCCCCACGCGCCCTCGGTGATGTAGTCCTGGAACGGGCGGCTGAACTCGGTCGTACCCGCGACCGCGTGGTCGACGTGCTCGTCGCCCAGCACCTCGCGACGCACCTTCATGCCCTGCTCGTGGCGCGGGTTGGTCACGTGGTTGTCAGTCACGTGGTTGTCGGTCACGTGGTTGTCGGTCACAGTGCCTCCAGGTGCCCGAGGATCAGCCTGGTGAACTCCTCGGGCTGCTCGTAGTTGCCCAGGTGCGCGGCGTTCGCCACGATCTCCAGCCGCGCGCCGCGGACGCCGTCGGCGATCGGGCGGGAGTGCTCCTCCGGCGGCGTGGCCGGGTCGTCGGCGCCGGCGATGACCAGTGTCGGAGCGGTGATCTTCGGCAGCGCGTCGAGCAGGTCCATCCGCTCGATCGCGCCGCAGCAGGACGCGTACCCCTCGGCCGGGACCTCGGAGATCATCGAACGCAGGAACGCGGCCCGGTCGGGGTGCCGTTCGCGATACGCGGGAGTCAGCCACCGGCCGACACCCGGGCCGGCGACGGCCGCGGTGCCCTCCGCGCGGACCGTCCGGGCCCGGTCCGCCCACATCTCCGGCGGGCCGAACTTGGCGGACGTGCAGCAGAGCACCAGGCTCGCGATCCGGTCCGGTGCGTGGACGCCGAGCCACATGCCGGTCATACCGCCGAGCGACAGGCCGACCAGGTGCGCCTTCGCGACGTCGAGGTCGTCCAGCAGCGCGAGGAAGTCGGCCCCCAGGTCGTCGAGGGCGTACGGCCCGGGCGGCACCGGCGACGCGCCGTGGCCGCGCGTGTCGTACCGCACGACCCGGAAGCCCTGCTCCAGCAGCGGCACCACCTGGGGCTCCCACATCCGGAGGTCGCTGCCCAACGAGCCGGCGAACACCACCACCGGCCCGTCTTCAGGCCCTTCGACGACCCGGTGCACCTGTACGGCGCTCACGTTCCCAACTCCGTTCATACCGTGAAGAACACCGTCTCGCCGTCGCCTTGGAGGCGGACGTCGAAGCGGTAGCCGTCGTCGGTCTTCCGCGCGATCAGTGTGCCGCGGCGGTCCTCCGGCACCGTGGCCAGCACCGGGTCTTCGGTGTTGTCCTGGTCCTCGAAATAGATCCGTGTGACGACCCGGTTGAGCAGGCCGCGCGCGAACACCGACACGTCGATGTGCCGCGCCTGCGTCGTGCCGCCACCGCCGGGCAGCGCACCCGGCAGCAGGGTCAGGATCCCGTACGTGCCGTCGGTTTCCGTCGGGCAGCGGCCGAAGGCGCGGAACTCGCCGGACGCCTCGCCGCGCGGGTCGTCGGGGTGGTGGAAGCCGCCTTCGGGGTCGGCCTGCCAGGTCTCGATCATCGCGTCCGGGACCGGGTCGCCGGCACCGTCGCGCACCGTGCCGCGGATCCAGAACGCGCCAGGGGTGCCTTCCGGCACGACGTACGGGCCGTCCGGCCAGGGCAGGCCGATCGACAGGTACGGGCCGACGGTCTGCGACGGGGTGGGCAGCAGCTTGGGCATCAGTCCTCGTCCTCTTCCTCTTCGAACACCGACGCCTCGCTCCCGCGCAGCACGATGTCGAACCGGTAGCCGAGCGCCCACTCCGGCTGGGTGATCTCGTGGTCGTACCGCGAGACCATGCGCTGCCGGGCCTTCTCGTCCGGGATCGAGTTGAAGATCGGGTCCTGGGAGAAGAGCGGGTCGTCCGGGAAGTACATCTGGGTGACCAGCCGCTGGGTGAACGCCGAGCCGAACACCGAGAAGTGGATGTGCGCGGGGCGCCAGGCGTTGTCGTGGTTCTTCCACGGGTACGCGCCGGGCTTGATGGTGGTGAAGGTGTAGCGCCCGTCGCTGTCGGTCAGAGCGCGCCCGACGCCGTCGAAGTTCGGGTCGAGCGGCGACGGCCAGCGGTCGCCGGTGTGCCGGTAGCGCCCGCCCGCGTTCGCCTGCCAGATCTCGACCAGCGAGTCGCGCACCGGGCGGCCGTCACCGTCGAGCAGCCGCCCGGTGACGACGATCCGCTGGCCCTGCGGCTCCTCCGCGTGCTGGCGGGTGAGGTCGTTGTCGTGTTCGCCGAGGCGGCCGGGCCCGAGCAGCGGGCCGGTGACCTCGGTCAGCAGCTGCGGGAGCAGCACCAGCGGCTGGTGCGGGTGCCGCAACGCCGTGGACCGGTAGCCGGTGAAGCCCAGCGGCGGGTGCGTGCCTTCGGGGTCGGGCCCGTAGCGCGGCAGCTTGAGTTCGGTCGGAGCAGCCATGGTGCCTCCCTTACCGGCCTTCGAGGACGACGGCCAGGCCCTGGCCGACGCCGATGCAGATGGCGGCGAGTCCCCAGCCACCGCCGCGGCGGTGCAGGTCGTGCGCCAGGGTGCCGAGGATCCGGCCACCGGACGCGCCGAGCGGGTGGCCGATGGCGATCGCGCCGCCGTGGGTGTTGACGATCTCGGGGTCGAGCTTCGGCCAGTCGCGCAGACAGGCCAGCGACTGCGCGGCGAAGGCCTCGTTCAGCTCCACCGCGGCCAGGTCGTCCCAGCCGATGCCCGCGCGCTCCAGCGCGATCTCGGCCGCGCGCACCGGGCCGATGCCGAACACGTCCGGGTCGACGCCCGCCGCGCCCCGCCCGGCGATCCGGGCGAGCGGTGCCTTGCCGAGCCGGCTCGCCGCCGCCTGGTCACCCAGCAGCAGGGCCGAGGCGCCGTCGTTCAGCGGTGAGGCGTTGCCCGCGGTGACGGTGCCGTTCTCCTTGCGGAACGCGGGCTTGAGCTTCGCCAGCTTCTCCGGGCTGGAGTCCGGGCGGATGCCCTCGTCGCGGGCCAGGTCCACGCCGTCGACCGGGACGACCAGGTCGTCGTAGAAGCCCTCGTCCCACGCCTTGGCGGCGTTGACGTGGCTGCGCGCCGCGAAGGCGTCCTGCTCGGCACGGCCGATGCCGTACCGCTCGGCGAGTTTCTCGGTGGACTCGCCGAGGGAGATCGTCCACTCCCCCGGCATGGCCGGGTTGACCATGCGCCAGCCGAGGGCGGTGTTGTAGAGGGTCTGGTTGCCCGCCGGGAACGCCTTCTCCGGCTTGGGCATGACCAGCGGCGAGCGGGTCATCGACTCGACGCCGCCCGCGACGACCAGGGAGGCGTCACCGACCTGGATCGACCGGCTGGCCTGCATCACCGCGTCGAGACCCGAACCGCAGAGGCGGTTGACGGTGTTGCCGGGGACGCTCGTCGGCCAGCCCGCGAGCAGAGTGGCCATGCGGGCGACGTTGCGGTTGTCCTCGCCCGCGCCGTTCGCGTCGCCGAGGGTCACTTCGTCCACTGTGGACGGATCGAGGTCGTTGCGGGACTGGACGGCCCGGAGCACGGTCGCGGCGAGGTCGTCCGGGCGGACGCCGGCCAGTGCGCCGCCGTAGCGGCCGAACGGGGTTCGGAGCGCGTCGAGGACGTAGACGTCGGTCATGCGGTCGCCTTCCGGGTCACTTGCTTGCCTTCTCGAGATCTCGCAGCACCGTCAGCTCCTCCTCGGTGGGGGCGGGAGTGGTCTTGAGGTCGTCCGCGACCTTCAGTGTCCACCCGGTCGCCGCCACCGCGCGCTCCAGTTCGACGCCCGGGTGGAGCTCGGTGAGGGTGAGTTCCGAGGTCTCCGGGTCGGGGCGCAGCAGGCCCAGGTCGGTGACCACCAGGGTCGGGCCCCGGCCGGGGAGGCCGAGGCGTTCGCGGTCGCCCTTGCCGGTGCCGTGGCCGAAGGAGGTCACGAAGTCGACCTTCTCGACGAACGCGCGGGGGTTCTGGCGCAGCACGACGAACACCTCGCGGCAGGACGCGGCGATCTCCGGGGCGCCGCCCGCGCCGGGCAGGCGGACCTTCGGGTCGTGGTAGTCCGAGCCGATCACGGTGGTGTTGATGTTGCCGAACTTGTCCAGCTGGGCGGCACCGAGGAAGCCGACGTCGATGCGGCCGGGCTGGAGCCAGTAGTTGAAGATCTCGGGGACGCTGACCACGGCGTCGGAGGTGTCGGCCAGCTCGCCGTCGCCGATGGACAGCGGGAGGCGGGACGGCTTCGCGCCGAGGCAGCCGGACTCGTAGATCAGGGTCAGGCCGGGGGCGTGCGCGCGGCGGGCGAGGTTGGCCGCCTTGCTCGGCAGGCCGATGCCGACGAAGCAGGACATACCGTCGCCGAGGGCGCGGGCGGCCGCGACGCTCATCATCTCGTCGGCCGTGTAGTCGGTGGTCATGCCGTTGCCTCCGCGGTGGTGCGGGTGTCGCCGGGGTTCGGGGTGGCGGGGACCGGGGTGGGCGCTGCCTCGGGGAAGGAGGCGGCGACCGACTGGCTTGGTGCTGTGGGGGTGGCGGTTGCCGGCTGCGTGGAGAAGGCCGGGAGGCGTCCGCTGGGTCGGCCGGGGGTTACACGGGCGGCGGGGCCCGGCTGCGCTGGCAAGCTCAGCGTGCGCTGAGCGCGCCCGCCGAGCATTACGCGTGCGGGGGCGGGGGTTGCCGGGTGTGCGAGGGCACCCGGGGTGCGCCGGGTGAGGCCGCCGAACGGGACGAAAGTTACGCGGGCGGCGAGGCCCGGCTGCGCAAGCAAGCTCGGCATGCGCTGAGCGCCCCCACCGAACGGGACGAGAGTTACGCGGGCGGTGGGTGCCGGATGCGCAAAGGCACCCGGGGTGCGCCGAGTGAGACCGCCGACCGGGACGACAGATACACCGGCGGCGAGGCCCGGCTGCGCAAGCAAACTCGGCATGCGCTGAGCGCCCCCACCGAACGGGACGAGCGTTACGCGGGCGGGGGTTGCCGGATGTGCGAAGGCACCCGGAGTGCGCTGGGTGAGGCCGCCGAACGGGACGAGGGTTGTGCGAGCGGTGGTCGCCGACCGCGCGAGCAAGCCTGGCGTGCGCTGAGCGAGGCCGCCCATCGGGGTGGGGGTCATGCCTTTACCCCGGTCAGGTCGTTCAGCCATTTCGTGAACGCCTCGCGGTCGCGGCCCACCTCGTCCCAAGCCTGGTAGGCCGCGTTGTCGCGCTCGTAGTAGCCCGCCGCGTATGACGGCTTGGCGCCGCCCGGGACCTCGGCTACCGCTGTGACCACCCAAGCCGGGAGGACCACCGCGCCGGGGCGGGGGTCCAGGGTGTCGACGATCTCCTCCACCGTCACCAGCGAACGCTTTGCCGCCAGGACCGCTTCCTTCTGAACGCCCGTGATGCCCCACATCTGGACGTTGCCCGCCCGGTCGGCTCGCTGGGCGTGGACGATCGAGACGTCCGGATTCAGGGCCGGGACGGCCGTCAGCTGCTCGCCGGTGAAGGGGCACGTGATCGGCTTGATCGTGTCCGTCTGGGCCGGGAGGTCCGTGCCCGTGTAGCCGCGCAGGACCGCGAACGGCAGGCCTGACGCGCCCGCCACGTAGCGGTTCGCCATGCCCGCGTGGCTGTGTTCCTCGATCTCCAGCGGGACCGGCCAGTCGTGCTGGACCGCGTCACGGAAGCGGTGCAGCGAGCCGACTCCGGGGTTGCCGCCCCAGGAAAAGATCAGCTTGCGGACGCAGCCGGCGCCGATGAGCTGGTCGTACACGATGTCCGGGGTCATCCTGGCCAGCGTGAGATCGCGGCGGCCCTGCCGGATGATCTCCTGCCCGGCAGCGACCGGGATGAGGTGCGTGAAGCCTTCGAGCGCGACGGTGTCCCCGTCGTGCACCAGGCGGCCCACAGCCTCCTCCAGCGACAGCAGCTCCGCCATCACACACCCCAAACTGTTCGCATCACGCACACTCGTTCTGAAACCGAACATAGCATGACGCCCGGGGCGCCGACCAGGTGTCTTCCACCCAATGGATGACGCACGCACGTCGAAAAGGACTTTTCTCGCTCAACCCAGCGGGAAAAGGCCCCTTCGACCGGAAGGATCAGCCGATCCGGACCAGGCGCGAGCCGTGGGGCGGCACGCTCCCCCGGCGAACAGGACGGAACCGACCAGGAAGCTTCGACGATTCAGTCCGAATGTCTCAGGGCTCACTCGATCTCTCCTTGGACGCTCTCGGCGACGAAAAGACTCTGGATGGCGACGGCGGCCGCGCCGCGCGCCCACTCTTCCCGCGGGCGGTGGCGGCCGCACCGACCTGGGGATCCTCGCGCGCACCGACGAGATCTGGGCGTCGGACAACACCGACGCCACCGGCCGGATCACCATCCAGCACGGGTACGGCCAGCTCTATCCCGCCGGCACGATGTCGGCCTGGGTCACCGACAGCCCGAACCCGACCACCGGCCAGGAGGCGCCGCTGAGCTTCCGGTGCCACGTCGCGATGGCGGGTGTGCTCGGCCTGGGCGGGAACCTGCCTCGCTGGAGTGCCGCCGAACTCGAAGAGGCGGCGGCGCTCGTGGCGTTGTACAAGGAGATCCGGCCCGTCGTGCAGCACGGCGAGCTGTACCGGCTGGCGGATCCGGCGCGGTCGGCGTGGACCGCGGTGCAGTACGTGCTGGGTGACTCGGTCGTCGTGTTCTTCTGGCGGCGGCCGGCGGAGTTCGCGCGCCTGTTCACCCCGCCGCGCCTGGCCGGGCTGAATCCGGCGGCGCGGTACCGGGACCAGGACGGCGGGCTCCACCACGGCGCGGTGCTGCTGAGCCACGGGATCGACGTCGACCTGCCCGGCAGCGGCTACGCGAGCGTGGTGGTGCGGCTGACCAGGGGCCTGAATGCCCACGCCGTCCGGCGTCCCCAGGACGGGTGACCGGCATTGACTTTTCACCGGGCGCGGGCTGAATGTGAAAGCTCTTCACTACGCCGCTCGCCAACGGAGGCAGCATGCGCAGGCGCCTGTTCACTCTCTTCGCCGTGCCCGTGATCGCCGCGCTCGCTGCCGCCGCTCCGGCGGCCGCGAGCACCAGCTACCACGAATACGTGGCGCTGGGCGATTCCTGGACCGCGGACGTTTTCGTCACGCTCCCGCCCACCACCGCCTACACCCCGCTCGACTGCGCGCAGTCCACTTCGGACTATCCACACGAGGTGGCGGGCGCGCTCGGTGTCGAAACCTTCCGTGACGCCAGCTGCGGCGGCGCCACCACGACCGACTTCACCCAGCCGCAGAGCCTTCCGCTGGGCGGCACGAACGCCCCGCAGTTCGACCGGCTCACCCCGACCACGGACCTGGTCACCGTCGGGATCGGCGGCAACGACATCGGGCTCGCCTCCGCCGTGACGAAGTGCCTCAACGTCCTGCCGATCAGCACGTGCAAGGCGAAGTTCACCGCGGGCGGCGTCGACCAGCTGGAAAACGCCGTCAACGCGACCGCGCCGAAGATCGCGAACGCGCTCCAGCAGATCAAGCAGCGGTCGCCGAACGCGCGGATCCTGCTGGTGAACTACCTCGCCGGCCTGCCCGCGAGCGGCAAGGGCTGCTGGCCGGTGATCCCGGTCGCCGACGGCGACGTCGCCTACCTGCAGGCGAAGTTCCTCCAGATGAACGCCATGCTCGCGCGGGTCGCCGCGGACAACAGCGTCGAACTGGTCGACACCTACACCCCGACCGTCGGGCACGATGCGTGCCAGGCGCCCACCGTGCGCTACATCGAAGGCCTGATCCCCATCTCGGTGAGCAACCCGCTGCTGCTCGCGTTCCCCTTCCACCCCAACGGCGCCGGTGCCGCGGCGCAGTCGGAGATCGTTCTCGGAGCCGTCCTCGGGAACTAGCTCGGGGACTAGGCTGTCGGGGTGCCCAAGATCGCGGTGACCCGGTGGATACCCGACGAAGCGGTGAAGGTGCTCGCGGAAGCGGGTGAGGTGACGGTGTCGCCCGCGGACCGGCCGTTGACGACGGCCGAGCTGCACGAGTTCGCCGCGGGCGCGTCGGCGGTGGTCGGCATGCTGCACGACCGGCTCGACGGCGCGCTCGCCGACGCCGCCGGGCCGGATCTCAAGGTGGTCGCGAACGTGGCCGTCGGCTACGACAACGTCGACGTCCCGGCCCTGGCCGAGCGTGGCGTCGTCGTCACCAACACCCCGGGGGTGCTCACCGACGCCACCGCCGACCTCGCCTTCGGCCTGCTGCTCGCGCTCACGCGTCGCCTCGGCGAGGGTGAACGGCTGCTGCGCTCGCGCACGCCCTGGTCGTTCCACCTCGGTTTCCTGCTGGGCTCGGGGCTGCAGGGCAAGACGCTCGGCATCGTCGGGCTCGGCGAGATCGGCCGGGCGGTGGCGAAACGGGCCGAAGCTTTCGGGATGTCGATCGTCTACACGGGACGATCGAACCGCGGGGACGGATTCGTTTCCTTCGCAGAGCTTCTGGAACGCTCGGACGTCGTCTCGCTGCACTGCCCGCTGACGCCGGAGACGCGGCACCTGATCGACGCCGCCGCGTTGCGCGCCATGAAACCCGGCGCCTACCTGGTGAACACGACCCGCGGCCCGGTCGTCGACGAAGCGGCCCTCGCGGACGCGCTCGAGGCCGGGGAGATCGCCGGCGCCGCGCTCGACGTGTTCGAGCACGAACCCGACGTCGAGCCGCGGCTGCTCGGGCGCGACGACGTCGTGCTCAGCCCGCACCTCGGGTCGGCCACGCTCGAGACCCGGACCGCGATGGCCGTGCTGGCGGCCCGCAACGTCGCGGCGGTGCTCGCCGGGCGTCCCCCGCTGACGGAGGTGAAGCCGTGACCCGTGTCGTCATCGCGCCGGACAAGTTCAAGGGCAGTCTCACCGCGGTCGAGGCCGCGGAGGCGATCGCGCTCGGCGTGCGGGACGCGCTGCCGGACGCAGACATCGTCACCTGCCCCGTCGCCGACGGCGGTGAAGGCACCCTCGACGTGCTCGAAGCCGCGGGCGCCCGGATCGTCCGGCTGACGGTCCGCGGCCCGCTCGAAGAGGCGGTCAACGCGCGGTACGCCGTGCTGGACGGCACCGCGTACGTCGAGTCGGCGCGGGCGTGCGGCATCGAGTTCGTCGAGCCCAGCCCGGAAACGGCGCTGGCCGCGCACACCTGGGGCGTCGGCGAACTGCTCATGGACGCGCTGATGCACGGCGCCCGCCGGCTCGTGCTGACGGTCGGCGGCACGGCCAGCACCGACGGCGGCGCCGGCATGCTGGGCGCGCTCGGCGCGGGGGTGCTCGACGCGTTCGGCGCCCCGGTCGGGCTCGGCGGCGGCACACTGTCGCGGGTCGCGTCGACCGAGCTGACGCCGGTGCGGGAACGGCTGAACGGGGTGAGCGTCGCGGTCGCGACGGACGTGACGAACCCGCTGCTCGGCCCGGACGGCGCCGCGGCGGTGTTCGGACCGCAAAAGGGCGCGGGCCCCGAGGAGGTGGCGGCGCTCGACGCGGCGCTGGGCCGGTGGGCGCACGCGCTGCAGGTCGGCGGCGCGCCGGACGTGTCGCGGGTACCGGGCGCGGGAGCGGGCGGCGGAGTCGCGGCGGGCGCGATCGCGGGCCTCGGCGCGACGGTGGAGTCCGGGTTCGACCTGATCGCCGGGCTGACCGGGGTGGACGCCGCACTCGACGGCGCGGATCTCGTCATCACGGGTGAGGGATCGCTCGACGAGCAGAGTCTCAACGGCAAGGCCCCGGCCGGGATCGCGGCACGCGCCCGGCCGCGCGGGGTGCCGCTGATGGCGCTGGCGGGACGGATCCAGCTCGACGAAGCCGGGCTGGCGAGCCTGGGGGTCATCGCGAGCAGCGCGCTCATCGACCATGCCGAGTCGCTGGACCACGCCCGGGCGAACGCGGCCGAGCTGCTGCGGGTGAGGGCCGCGATCCTGGTCAGCGGCTGGCGGTCCCGCTAACGGGACAAGCGGACCCTCCGCCACGCGAGCACCGCCAACCACACCTCGGCGAACGGCTGCGCGTGCGAGCCGCGATCCTGATCTGCAGCTGGCGAACCCGCTAACGAGACAAACGGACCCTCCGCCACGCGAGCACGCCCGGGCGAACACGGCCGAACTGCGGCGCCTGCGAGCCACGATCCTGATCAGCAGCCGACGGTCCCGCTAACGAGACAAACGGACCCTCCGCCACGCGAGCACCGCCCACCACACCCCGCGGACGCAGCCAAACCGCTGCGCCTGCGAGCCGCGGTCCTGGTCAGCGACCGGCGGGCCCGCTAGCTGGTTGGTCTGCCGCGACTGGTCGTGAGTGGGGAACAAGGTTGTAAACCCCGTTACCACAAACCCCCCCGGGCACCGCGTGTGGGG
>NZ_JBICSQ010000012.1:3784-79195 GCF_043197175.1 Amycolatopsis sp. NPDC049252 | reverse complement strand
GTGTTTGTGCTGGAGGGATTGGTAGTTATTCTGATAGTTTGTGTTACCCTGTTACCCCCCTAACGACCGCGGTCAGCTCGTGTGCTGTGGCAGCACGGCGAACGCCACTCCGCCGGCGTCGTCCTCCTGGACGTCGAGCACCTTGTCGTCCAGCAGCGCCGCTGCCTGGGGTTCGAGGAACACCTTCGGTCCCTCGTCGGCGCCGAGCACGCTGTCACCTTCCGCGGGCTCCGGCGCCACGGACAAGGCCAGCTGGGCGCTTTCGCCCTCGGCGTTCTGGACCGCCAGGCGGAGCCCGGCGTCTCCGTCGCCCTGGCTGGTCAGTGCGGTGATCGCCTCGGCGGCGGCTTCGGTCACGGTCAGCATCTTCGGCCTTCCCTTCGTCGCGGTCCGATGCACTCGGGGTCCCACGCTAAATGCGTCCGAACGGGCGCGCAGTGTGAGCGGATCAGCCCTGCCGGGCCTCGCGGATGGCGTCGGCCACCGAGCCGCCGGCGTAGTCCGCCCGCTCGCCCGGGTCCGGGTCGGCGTGGCGGTGGGGCAGCTCGTCGTCCGGGGTCACCTGCTCGTAGTCCGCCGGTGCGTCCTCGACGGTCTCGTCGAGCTCGGCGGCCGGGGTCGCGGCGAGCGGGCGGTCCGGGATCGGGTCCGGCTCGGTGTCCGGTTCCTCCTCCGCGAGCCGCTGCTCGATCGGCTCGCCTTCGCGGACTTCGCCGGCCGTCGTGCCGAACCGGTCGGCGGCGCTCCAGTGTTCGGGCGGTTCGACGCCCTCCTCGAGCGGGTCGACGCGCAGCTCGTCCTCGTCCAGCGCCTCGCTGGGGCTCAGGCTTTCCGAATCGGCCGCGTCACGGTCACTCACTGGTTTCTCCCGGCGCGTAAGAAGGCGCGTAGTAGGTAGTCATCCCCCGCGACCTACCCGGGCCGCCGGAGGGCGAAACCCCGGCGATGTCGCCGGGATCACATTTCTTCAACGGGTTTAACATATTCACAAGTTTGTGAAGGCGGAGTAGCTTCGGATCATGGCCACCACCAGGTGCGCACCCGATCATCGGCCGTTCGCGACCGATCCGGAACGCCACCACGAGCTCGGCACGCACGCGGCGTGGTACGTCGTGGCCGGCGTCGTGACAACCGGCGTCCAGGCCGTTCTGTTCCTCCTGCTGCGCGACCAGCTCGGCTCACAGGTCGCGAACCTGGTCGCGATCGCGCTGACGACGGTCGGGAACACCGAGTTCCACCGCCGCGTCACCTTCGCCGGGCGGCGGAGCAACGCCGGGAAGCGGCACCTGCAGGACCTCCTCACCTTCGCCTTCTACGCCGGGTACGGCTCGGCCGTGCTGGCGATCCTCGACGCCGTCGTCGACCGGCCGACGTCGTGGGAGGAGACGGGCACGCTGCTGCTGTCCAGCCTGGTCGGCGGGTTCGTGCGGTTCGCCGTGCTGCGCTGGTGGGTGTTCGCGCACGGCTCGGAAGAAGCGGAACAGGCCACGGCCGCGCACAGCGGCTAGCGTCTGCGGACGTGGCTCCGCAAGAAGAAATCAAGCCCCACTCGGGCGGCACCGAACCGGACTACCGCTTCACGCTGGCCAACGAACGGACGTTCCTGGCCTGGCTGCGCACCGCCCTCGGGCTGCTCGCGGGCGGGGTGGCGGTGCACCAGCTCATCCCCGCCCCGGCCGGGGCGAGCGCGGTGCTGGCGAGCCTGTGCGTCGTCCTGGCGGCCGCCCTCGCGGCGAACGCCTACCCGCGCTGGCGACGGGTCCAGATCGCGATGCGGGCCGGCGAGCCGCTGCCGCGGAGCCTGATGATCGTGGTGCTGACGGCGGGCTTGTTCCTCTTGATCGCGGCGGCGGCCGTGCTGCTGGTGCTGTCGTGACCGCCCGTTCCGTTCACTCTTCTGTGACGGCCACCACATCGCTTGGTCACCGTGCGTGGCCGCCCCCATCACCAGTTTTCGCCTCGAAGACCCGGGTTCACGCTGTCGGTACTTCTACCGCCACAGCGCTCCACGAAACCGGATTATTGGAGATTCACGACTACTCCGGTGCAGGCGCACGTGCAGCCGCACGTACCGACGGGTACGGCGCCGCTCGCGGCGAGCCTCCCGTGACCCTTCGGTCCGCGATGTCACCCGGCCTCACCACCGCCACGAGCGCCGCACGGGGCGCGCCGGCCGTTCGCGACCGGCCGAGCACCACTCCTGCCCAGGCAATCGGGCGGGTGCGGCCGTGACGACGCCTGGCGGGGCCCAGGCCGAGCGGACCGGGCTCGCGTGGCGGCGAACGGTCCTGGCCTCCGCCGCTTGCACCACGTTGCTGCTCCACATGGCCGCACAACGCCACTGGGGAGCCGCTTTGGTGCCCGTTTTGCTCTCGGCGGGGACGTCCGCCCTGCTCGCCGTGGCCGGCGTGTACCGCGAACGGGCCCTGCGGGTCGCCGAACCGGGGGCCATGCCCCGGGCGCTTCCGGCGGCAGTGTCGCTCGCCGTGACCGCCACCGCCACTTCCGTGTTCATCCTCCACTGAAGGGTGAACTCGGCACATCCTGAAAGCGATTAATCGCAATGTGAGGCGTCTGGTCGCGGTTGCATCACGGTCGCTCCTGCGAACGGGGTATTGGTGGTTGAAATCTGGACTGATGGCCTGGGAGGTGCTTACGATTACCCAGCGTCGCACGGAACGCAGGACGGGTCGGGTCTCCCGGAGTACCTGCGAGCACACCGTTACGGAGAGTTGAACCCCCGGCAGCGACGGTCGAGGGTCGGCCGGGGAGACGACCATGACAGCACCGCCCAGGACCACCGAGGAATCCACCACGGAGGTTCGCGATTATCGCACTCCGGAGTCCTTGCCCCGGCCTGGCGGGCGATTGACGAAGGAAGATCTCGACCCCCTCGTCAAGGACGCGGGCGAGGGCAACCCCGCCGCCGTCCACACCCTGCTCAAGATGATCGAGCCGGTGGTGGTGCGCTACTGCCGCGCCCGGATGGGCGGGCGTGACCTCTCCTACCTGTCGGCCGACGACGTCGCCCAGGAAGTGTGCCTCGCGGTGCTGAAGGCCCTCCCGGACTACCAGGACCGGGGCGGCTCCTTCCTCTACCTCGTGCACGCCATCGCGGCCAACAAGGTCGCCGACGCCTACCGCGCCGTGGCCCGCGACCGCTCCGAGCCCGTTCCCGAGCTCCCCGAGCGCCCGCTGGTCGGCAACGAGCCCGAGACCCGCGCCCTTTCGCTCGACCTCGGCGCCCGTCTCGGCCGGCTGCTCGCCACGCTGCCCCGGGTGCAGCAGGAGATCCTGACCCTGCGCATCGCCGTCGGCCTGTCCGCGACGGAGACGTCCGAAGCGCTCGGCATCTCACCCGGCAACGTGCGCGTGACGCAGCACCGCGCGCTCACCCGCCTGCGCGGGATGATCCGCGACGACGAGTTCTGACCTTTCGCACCGGCGGGCGGGGAACCTCTCTTACCCCCTGGGGGACGTTCCCCGCCCGCGTCCAACTCAGTTCAGGGCGTAGACGCTCCGGGCGTTGTGCTCGAAGAACGCCAGTCGCTCGGGGTCCGAGAGCGAGCCCGTGAGCGAAACCGCCGCGTCCAGGACCACCTCGTACGCCGCGGCCAGTTCGCACACCGGCCAGTCGGAGCCGAACAGCAGCCGTGCCGGGCCGAACGCGTCCAAGACGTGGTCGACGTAGCGGCGCAGGTGCCCGACCTCCCAGCCCGACCAGTCCGCCGCCGTGACCAGGCCGGACAGCTTGCACACGACGTTCTCGCGTTCGGCGAGCGCGGCGACCGCGGACGCCCACGGCTCCCACCCCCGCGCCGCGATCGGCGGTTTCGCCGCGTGGTCCAGGACCAGCCGCAGGCCCGGCAGCCGCAGCGCCACCTCGCCGGCCGCCGCGAGCTGCGCCGGCCGCACCAGCAGGTCGTACACCAAACCCGCGTCGGCGACCGCGCTCAACCCCGCCACGATCTCCGGGCGCAGCAGCCAGTCGTCGTCCGGCTCCTCCTCGACCTGGTGGCGGATCCCCACCAGCGGCCCCAGCTCGCGCAACGCCGCCAGCCGGTCCGCGACGTCCGGCGCGGCCAGGTCCACCCAGCCGACGACGCCGGCGATCACCGGCTCGGCCTGCGCCGTCGCGAGGAACTCCTCGGTCTCCTCCTGCGCCGACACCGTCTGGACCAGCACGGTCGCGTGCACCCCGGCCGCCTTCGTCACCGCGCGCAGGTCGTCGGCGGTGTAGGGACGGCGGATGGGGTCCATCGCGGCACCCGCCATCCACGGGTACTCGCGCCGCGACGGGTCCCAGAGGTGGTGGTGCGCGTCGATCATGCGACTCCTTCGGCGATGACGACGTCGGCGCGCAGCAACCCGGCGTCGACGAGTTCGGTCCACAGCTGCGGCGGCACGGCGGCCCGGGCCCGCCGCGCGTTCACGCTCACCTGCTCCGGATCATGCGCGCCGACGACGACGGACGCCACCGCGGGATGCGCCATCGGCATGGCCAGCGCGGCCTCCGGCAGTTCGACGCCGTGTTTCGCGCAGATCTTCGCGATCCGGCTCGCCCGCTCGACCAGCTCGGCCGGCGCCTCGGCGTAGTCGTAGACGCTGCCGGGTTCCGCGGTGGCCAGGATGCCGCCGTTGAACGCGCCGCCGACCACCACCGTGACGCCGCGCTCGGCGCACAGCGGCAGCAGCTCGTCCAGCGCGGGCTGGTCGAGCAGCGTGTAGCGGCCGGCCACCAGCACGACGTCGAGGTCGGTGCGGCGGACGAACTCGCCCAGCATCGGGGCCTGGTTCATCCCGGCGCCGAACGCGCCGATCACGCCCTGCTCCCGCAGCTCGCGCAACGCCGGAAAGGCGCCGCGCAGGGCCTCCTCGAAGTGCTCGTCCGGGTCGTGGACGTAGACGATGTCGACCCGGTCCAGGCCGAGCCGGGTGAGACTGTCCTCGAACGACCGCAGGACGCCGTCGCGGCTGAAGTCCCAGCGGCGCTTGTAGGCGGCCGGGACGGCGAAGCCCTCGCTGTCCTTCTCGCCGGCGCCGCCCGGGTTCGGCTCCAGCACGCGACCGACCTTCGTGGACAGCACGTACTCGTCGCGCGGGAACTCGCGCAGCGCCGCGCCGAGGCGGTTTTCGGACAGGCCCAGGCCGTAGTGGGGCGCGGTGTCGAAGTAGCGGACGCCCTCGTCCCAGGCGCGCCGGACGGTCGCGGCGGCGGTCTCGTCGCTGATGGCGTGGTACAGGTTGCCCAGCTGCGCGCAGCCGAGACCGAGCGGGGACAGGGAGAGGTTCACGCGGTCACTCCTTCACCGGCAGTTCCCAGACCAGCCCGATGCCGGTGTCGTCGCCGGAGTAGTCGTCCTCGACGGCCAGCAGCTCGGCCATCCTGGCCTGCCACGGGACGTTGGCGGGGTGGTCCCGCAACGCCGCCCGCATCGCCGCGTAGTCGTCGACTTCGAGGACGTGGAACAGGTCGAGACCGTTACGCCAGATCCGCCAGGTGCGGACGCCGGCCTCGCGCAGCGCGACGTCCAGCTCGGGCGGGATCACCGCGTGGACGGACTCGTAGTCGGCCTCCTTGCCGGGTTTCAGCTTCGTGTGGAGAGCCACTCTTTGTGGTGCGGGACCGTGGGTCATGACCACTCCTTCGCCGGGACATGGCACGCTGGGGAGTAACACCCAAACATCCGAGGTCTGTTGCAGGGAAGGGCGGACACGATGCCCGTCACCGATGTCGCGATCGACAAGATCAAGGACATGATCATCTCCGGCGAGCTGGCGCCCGGCGACCGGCTGCCGAAGGAGGCCGAGCTGGCCCAGCGGCTCGGGCTTTCGCGCAGCTCCCTGCGGGAGGCCGTCAAGGCGTTGTGCCTGATCCGGGTGCTCGACGTGCGCCAGGGCGACGGCACGTACGTCACCAGCCTCGAGCCGAACCTGCTGCTCGACGCCATGACGTTCGTGGTCGACTTCCACCGCGACGACACCGTGCTCGACTTCCTCGCGGTGCGGCGGATCCTCGAGCCGGCCGCGACCGCGCTGGCCGCGCTGCACATGAGTGACGACGACATCGCGGAGCTGGGCACCCTGCTCGGGGAGCTGGCCGACTCGCCGACCGTCGAGGCCCTCGTCGCCAACGACCTGCAGTTCCACCGCAAGATCGCCGACGGGTCCGGCAACCCGGTGCTCTGCTCGCTGCTCGACAGCCTCTCCGGGCCGACCGCCCGGGCCCGGATCTGGCGCGGCCTCACCCAGGAGGGCGCGGTCGCGAAGACCCGGGAACAGCACTCGGCGATCTACGAGGCCATCGCGGCCCGCGAGCCGGAACTGGCGCGCTCGTGGGCGACCGTGCACGTCGCGGGCGTGGAGCAGTGGCTGCGCAACGCACTGGGCACGGCCGACGACCCGACGACCCCGGACCTGGCCGCGGAAGCCTCCTGACGCCACCGGCACCTCCTCGCGTGGTCCGTGAATGGCACATCGAGGGACTCTAAGTCCCTCGATGTGCCATTCACGGACTTGGAACGTCGGATGATCACAGGGAACGGCTCAGGTTTGGGGTTTGCCGCCCGCGTACCGGGCGATGATCAGCGCGACCAGGATGATGGCGCCGTAGATGGCCCCCTGCCACTCCGCCGTGACGTGCGCGTAGTTGAGCAGGCTGGACACCGACGACAGCAGCAGGACGCCGGTCAACGCGCCGACGAGGGTGCCCTTGCCGCCGTCGAGCGAGACGCCGCCGATCACCGCGGCCGCGAAGACCTGCAGGATCAGCCCCGAGCCCTGGTTCGCGCCGAGCGCGCCGACGTAGCCCGTGTAGGCCAGGCCGCCGATCGCCGCGAGGATGCCGGCGACGACGAACACCGCCCACGCGATCCGGTCGACGCGCACGCCGGCCGCCCGCGCGGCTTCGCGGTTGCCGCCGATCGCGTACAGCGCGCGGCCGACGCGGTGGTAGCGCAGCACCCAGCCGGCGACCGCGAACAGCACCGCGGCCAGCCACACCGACATCGGCAGCCCGGCGAACGTCGTGGTCGCCAGGTTCGTGAACGAGTCCGGCAGGTTGAACAGCGTCTTGCCCTTGGTCGAGCCGACCTGCACGCCGCGCAGCACGGTGAGCATGGCGAGGGTGACGATGAAGGCGTTCAGCTTCAGCTTCACGATCAGGAAGCCGTTGACGAACCCGACGAGCGCCCCGCACAGCGGGATCACCAGCAGGCCGACGGCGGCGGGCAGTTCGACACCGAAGCCGGCCGACGCCGCCGGGATCACCACCATCGCGCCGAGCGCGGGCGCCAGGCCCATGGTGGATTCCAGCGACAGGTCGAACTTCCCGGTGATCAGCACCAGCGACTCGCCGAGCACGACCAGCGACAGCGCCGCCGACGCCGTCAGGATGCTGACGATGTTGTTCCAGCCGACGAACGTGTCGTCGACCAGGCCGCCGATGACGAACACCACGACGAGCGCGGGCAGCAGCGCGAGTTCACGCAGCCAGCCGGCTTTGCGGCGCCGGGGCGGGGCGGGCAGCTCCGTCTGCGGATCGGTCATCACGTCGGTCACGAAAGCTCGACTCCTTCGATGTCGGCCACGAGGTCGCCGTCGGACCACCCGGCCTGGTGCTCGGCGACCACGGCCCCGGCGCGCAGCACCAGGACCCGGTCGCTCAGGCGCAGGTCGTCCAGCTCGTCGCTGACGATCAGCACCGCCTTGCCTTCGGCGCGCACCCGGTCGACGACCGCGAGCAGCGCCTCCTTCGACTTCACGTCCACCCCGGCCGTCGGGTTGATCAGCACCACGACCCGCGGGTCGCTCGCCAAGGCCCGCGCGAGGACGACCTTCTGCTGGTTGCCGCCGGACAGGTCCGACACCGGCTGCTCGGCACTCGCGGCGACGATGCCGTAGTCCGCCAGGGCCTGCGACGCCTTGGTGAACCGCGTCTTCGGCGACGCGATCCCGCCGCGGCCCATCTTGTCCAAAATGGACAGCGTGGTGTTGTCCATGATCGGGTGCTCCAGCACCAGGCCTTCGTGGTGCCGGTCGCGCGGCACGCAGCCGATCCCGGCCTTCAGCGCCGCCGGGATGTCGCCGGGCCGCAACGGCCGGCCCTCGACCCGGACCGTGCCCGCCGACGGCGTCCGCAGGCCGTAGACCGTCTCGGCGACCTGGTGCTTCCCGCTGGCGTTGCTGCCCGCGAGCCCGACAACCTCGCCTTGGCGCAGCCGGAAGGAGACGTCAGTGAAGCTGTCCCCGGACAGCCCCTCGACCTGCAGGATCTCCGCCGCGTCCGCCTCCAGGGCGTCGCGCGTGGCGGCGTCGCGGACGGACAGGCCGCCCGGTTCGCCGGTCATCGCGTCGACCAGCTCGGCCCGGCCGACCTCGGCCACCGGGGCGGTCAGCACGTGCTTCGCGTCGCGCAGCACCGTGACCGCCTGGCAGACCTCGTAGACCTCGTGCAGGTGGTGCGAGATGAACAGGAACGTCACGCCGCCCGCCTGCATCTGGCGCATCCGCTCGAA
The DNA here is from genome assembly GCF_043197175.1 of Amycolatopsis sp. NPDC049252. Classification (NCBI taxonomy): domain Bacteria; kingdom Bacillati; phylum Actinomycetota; class Actinomycetes; order Pseudonocardiales; family Pseudonocardiaceae; genus Amycolatopsis; species Amycolatopsis sp. NPDC049252. The sequence continues at coordinate 70,679 of NZ_JBICSQ010000012.1, read as the reverse complement.
GAGCCGCTCGATGGCCTGCTTGTCCAGCTGCGCGGTCGGCTCGTCGAGCACGATGAACCGGGCGCCGTAGGACAGGGCGCGGGCGATCTCGACGAACTGCCGGTCCTCGACCGACAGTTCGCCGGCCGGGGTGTCGACGTCGACGTGCACGTCCCACGACCCGAGCAGCTCTTCGGCCTGCCGCCGCAGCTTCTTCCAGCCGATCGAGAACCCGCCCCCGGCCTGCCGGTTGAGGAACAGGTTCTCCGCGACCGTCAGCTGCGGGACGACCATGGCGTGCTGGTAGACGCAGGCCACCCGCGCCTTCCAGTCGTCCTGCTTGGTCAGCGGCGGGGCCGGCTCGCCGCCGAACTCGACGTGCCCGGTGTCCGTGGCGGACAGGCCGGTGAGGATGGAGACGAGGGTCGACTTGCCGGCCCCGTTGCGCCCGACGAGCGCGTGCGACTCACCGGGGTTCACCGCCAGGCTGACGTCGTGCAGCGCCACGGTCGGGCCGTAGCGCTTCCCGACGCCGCGGGCGCTGACGACGGGGCTCACAGGTTGTTCCCCCACAGGGCCTTGTCGTCCACGTTCGCCTTGGTGATGACGGGCGCGGGCAGCTGGTCCTCGAGGATGCCGGGGCTGATCTCGACGATGGTGCTGCCGTGGTCGGTCGGGCCCGGCTTGAACGTCTCGCCCGCCATGGCCTTCTTCAGCCAGTACAGGCCGTACTTCGCGTACGCGTCGGCGGGCTGGGACACCGTGGCGTCCAGCTCGCCGGCCCGGATCGCGGCCAGCTCCTGCGGGATGCCGTCGTTGGACACGAGCACGATGTGCTTCGGGTCACCGACCGGGAAGGAGAGGTTCTTGCGCTTGAGGGCCTGCTCGGTCGGGGCCAGGTAGACGCCGCCGGCCTGCATGTAGACACCCTTGATGTCCGGGTTCGCCGTCAGCATGCTGTCCAGACCGGAGGACGCTTTGTCGGCCTTCCACTCGGCCGGGATGTCCAGCACCTGGATGCCCGGGTACTTCTGCGCCATGCAGGACTTGAAGGCCTCCGAGCGGTCGCGGCCGTTGACCGAGGCGAGGTCCCCCTGGATCTGCACGACCTTGCCGGACTTGACCTTCTCGCCGATCGCGTCGCACGCCTTGGTGCCGTAGGCCTTGTTGTCGGCCCGCACCACCATGGCGACCTTGCCGCTCTCGGGGGCGACGTCGACCGCGACCACCGGCACGCCCTTGTTCTCCGCCTGCTTGAGCCCGGCGACGATCGCCGCGGAGTCCAGCGGCGTCACGACCAGGCCCTTGACGCCCTGATTGAGGAAGGTGCCGATGTCGGTGATCAGCTTCGCCGGGTCGCTGTCGGCGTTGACCGTCGGGAGGACGTCGACGCCCTCGGACTTGGCCATCTGCGGGACGTAGTTGTTGTAGGCCTGCCAGAACGGCGAGGTCAGCAGGGGCAGGGTCGCCCCGACCTTGCCGCCGGGGCTGCCGCCGGCCGCGGGCGCCGACGCGTTGTCCTTAGTGGACCCGCAGGCGGCCAGCACCAGGCCGCAGACGGCGGCCGTGGCGGCCACCTGGATCACCCTGTTACGCACTGCATCCTCCTTGATGACAGCGAAAAAGTCTGTTCAGTCGTGGTGCACGGGCCCGCGCGGGCGCAGGCCGTACATGCCGCCGTCGACCGCGAGCGCGGTGCCGGTGGTCGACGCGGAAAGCGGGCTGGCGAGGTAGACGATGGCGTTCGCCACCTCGTCGGCGGTGACCAGGCGGCCCATCGGCTGGCGGGCGGCCAGCGCCGCGCGTTCGGCCGCCGGGTCGCCCGCGGAGTCGAGCAGCCGGCCCACCCAGGGGGTGTCCGCCGTCCCGGGGCACACGCAGTTGACGCGGATCCGGTCGGGCAGGTGGTCGGTCGCCATGGCCAGGGTCAGCGAGAGCACCGCGCCCTTGGTGGCCGAGTACAGCGCGCGGTGGGGCAGGCCGGCCCAGGCCGCGATGGAGCAGGTGTTGACGATCGCCGCGGACGGCGAGTTCCTGAGGTGCGGCAGGGCGGACCGGGCGAGCCGGACCATGCCGACGACGTTGACGTCGAACACGCGGTGCCACTCGTCGTCGCCGTTGGCGGTGACGTCGCCCTGGGCGCCGATGCCGGCGTTGTTGACGAGGATGTCGAGGCGCCCGAAGCGGTTCACGACGGCGTCGACGGCCGAGCGCACTTCGTCGTCCGAGGAGACGTCACAGCGGAAGCCGTCGTCACCCGGTTTCAGGTCCAAGACCGCCACCTGGGCGCCGCGTTCGGCCAGCAACGTCGCCGTCGCCAGGCCGATCCCCGAGGCGCCTCCGGTGACGGCGGCCACCAGGCCCTCGAATTCACTCACTTGCGGTCTCCGTCCATTCGGGACCGTCCGGGAAGCGGAACCGGCGCAGCGTGGCGTCGTGCATGCGCGCGGAGAACCCGGGGGCGGTCGGGGCGAGGTACCGGCCACGCTGCACGACGGCCGGGTCGGTGAAGTGCTCGTGCAGGTGGTCGACCCACTCGATGCTGCGGTCCGCGTCGGTGGCCGACACGGCCACGAAGTCGAACAGCGACAGGTGCCGCACCAGCTCGCACAGCCCGACCCCACCGGCGTGCGGGCACACCGGGACACCGAACTTCGTGGCCAGCAAAAGGATCGCCAGGTTCTCGTTGAACCCGCCGACGCGGGCGGCGTCCAGCTGCAGCACCGAGATCGCGTTCGCCTGCAGCAGCTGCTTGAACATCACCCGGTTCTGGACGTGCTCGCCGGTGGCCACGCGGATCGGCGCAAGCGCTTTCGCGATGGCGGCGTGCCCGAGGATGTCGTCCGGGGACGTCGGTTCTTCGATCCAGTACGGGTCGTACGGCGCGAGCGCGGTCATCCAGGTGATCGCGGCGGAGACGTCCCAGCGCTGGTTGGCGTCGACGGCGATGCGGATGTCGTCGCCGACCGTCTCGCGGGCGAGCTTCATCCGGCGGACGTCGTCGTCGAGGTTGCCGCCGACTTTCAGCTTGATCATGTCGAAACCGTCCGCGACGGCCTGTTCGGACAGCCGGACCAGCTTCGCGTCGGCGTAGCCGAGCCAGCCGGGTGACGTGCTGTAGGCGCGGTAGCCGCTGGCTTCCAGCTGCGCGGTCCGCTCGGCGCGGCCGGGCTCGGCGGCGCGCAGGATGTCGAGAGCTTCGGCTTCGGTGAGCGCGTCGGAAAGGTACCGGAAGTCGACCAGGCTGACCAGTTCTTCCGGCGTCATCCGCGCGGCGAACTTCCAGACGGGCAGCGCGGCGCGGCGCGCGGCGAGGTCCCACGCGGCGTTGACCACCGCGCCGACCGCCATGTGCGCGACGCCCTTTTCCGGGCCCAGCCAGCGGAACTGCGAGTCGCCGACGAGCGTGCGAGACAGGTCGCCGAGCCCGGCGGCGTCCTCCGGGACGTCCCGGCCGACGACGTGTGGCGCGAGCGCGCGGATCGCGGCGGCCTGGACGTCGTTGCCGCGGCCGATGGTGAACGCGAGGCCGTAGCCGTCCGGGCCGCCGTCGGTGTGCAGCACGACGTAGGCCGCGGAGTAGTCCGGGTCGGGGTTCATCGCGTCCGAGCCGTCCAGCTCCCGCGATGTCGGGAACCGGACGTCGAGGACCTCCATGCCGATGATCTTCGCCATGGTCAGGCCTGCCTCGCGGTCTGGCGCTGCCGGCCGAGGCCGTCGATCTCGAGCTCGATCACGTCGCCGTCGCGCAGGTACGGCTTCGGGTCGGGCTGCCCGAGCGCGACGCCTTCGGGCGTGCCGGTGTTGATCAGGTCGCCCGGTCGCAACACCATCACCTGGCTCAGGTGGTGGATGATCTCGGCGACGCCGAAGATCATGTCCTTGGTGGACGAGTCTTGTTTCTTCTCGCCGTTGACCCACAGCCGCAGGCCGAGGTCCTGCGGGTCCGGCACTTCGGCCGCCGGCACGAGCGCCGGGCCGAGCGGGTTGAAGTTCTCGCAGGACTTGCCCTTGTCCCACTGGCCGGCGCTGAACTGGAACGCGCGCTCGGAGACGTCGTTCGAGACGACGTACCCGGCGACGTACTCCAGGGCCTCGTCAACGTCGTCGAGGTAGCGGGCGGTCTTGCCGATGACCACGCCGAGCTCGACCTCCCAGTCGGTGCTGACCGACCTGCGCGGGATGAGGACGTCGTCACCCGGCCCGACCACGACGTCCGGGGCCTTCATGAACACGACCGGCTCGGTCGGCGGCGTCGCGCCGGTCTCCTCGGCGTGGCGGCGGTAGTTCATCCCGATGCAGACGACCTTGCCGGGCTGGGCGATCGGCGAGCCGACGCGCAGGCCCGTGACGTCTTCCGCCGTCAGCTCCCCGGCGGCGAGCGCGGCGGCCACGCGGGCGACGCCGCCGCCGGCCAGGAACCCGCCGTCGACGTCGGCGGTCAGGCCGCTCAGCCCGTAGGTCACGCCGTCGTCGGCGCGGACGTACGGACGCTCACTACCCGGCTCTCCGAGACGTACAAGCTGCACGGATGTTCCCTTCACCAGCACGACCAGACATCCGATGTATATCGCAGACAGGGCCGTCGATCCAGAGCCTTCGCACAATCGACGGGAAATTGGTCGGATCAGTATCGTGTCAGGACTCGCTCGTGCACGGGGTGTCACCACTCACAGCCGGAATAGCCCTGGTCACCGCATCGCTGCTCCGTTGAGTGACTCGAGGAGGCCGATGACCACCGCAGCGGAACCTACCGCGCCGACCCGGCGCGCGCAGCTGAAGTTCGTCCTGATCCTGGGCGGGCTCTCGGCGTTCGGGCCCCTGTCCATCGACATGTACCTGCCCGCGCTGCCGCAGATGGCGGGCGACCTGCACGCCGCGGACACGACGGTGCAGCTGACGCTCAGCGCGTTCATCGTCGGCCTCGCGGTGGGCCAGCTGGTCCTCGGGCCGCTGTCGGACGCCCTCGGCCGCCGCAAGCCGCTCCTCGCAGGGCTGGTCCTATACGTCCTCGGCTCGGTGCTGTGCGCGGTCAGCCCGGACGCCTGGCTGCTGGTCGCCGCCCGGGGCATCCAGTCGCTCGGCGCCGCCGCGGGCATCGTGATCGCCCGCGCCACGGTGCGCGACCTGTTCTCCGGCACCGCGATGACGAAGTTCTTCTCGACGCTGATGCTGGTCAGCGGCCTGGCCCCGATCCTCGCCCCGCTGATCGGCGGGCAGCTGCTGAACTGGACGTCCTGGCGCGGGGTGTTCGTCGTGCTGACGGTGTTCGGGGCGCTGCTGCTGGCGGTCGTGGCTTTCGCTCTCCCCGAGCCGCTGCCTGCTTCGCGCCGTTCACCGGCGCGGCTGGGCCGCGTGATGAAGACGTACGGGCGGCTGGCGGTGGACCGGACGTTCGCGGGCTACGCGCTGGCGTCCGGCCTGCTGTTCGCGTCGATGTTCGCCTACATCTCGGGGTCGTCGTTCGCGCTGCAGGGGGTGTACGGGTTGAGCCCGCAGGCCTACAGCGTGGTGTTCGGCGCCAACGGCGTCGGCATCGTGCTGGCGGGTCAGCTGAACGGCCGCCTGGTGGGACGGATTCCGGAACGGACGTTGCTGCTGTCCGGCCTTCTCCTGGGTTCTTTCGGTGGCGTCTTGGTGCTGGTTTCGGCGCTGGCGCACCTGCCGCTGGCCGCGTTGCTGGTGTCGTTGTTCCTGCTGGTGTCGAGCATCGGCCTGGTGATGCCGAACGCGAGTTCCCTGGCCCTGGCCGAACACGCCCGCTCGGCGGGCGCGGCGTCGGCGTTGCTGGGCGTGCTGCAGTTCGTGGTGGGTGGAGTGGCGACGCCGTTGGTGGGCTTGGGCGGGCCAGGAACAGCCGTGCCGATGGCGGCGACCATCGCCGGGTTCGCTTTGCTGGCGCTGCTGGCTTTCCTGACCCTGACCCGGCCGGCGGTCAGGCCAGCGACGCCAGATCTGCCGTCTTGAGCTGCTCCGCCGTCACCTTCGTGCGGCCGTCGACCAAAGCGGAGAGCGCGTCGCCGTCGTCCCACATGTTCACGTTCATCGCCGCCGAGACCTGGCCGTCGCGGAGCCAGAACGCCGTGAACTCGCGCGACGCAAGGTCTCCGCGCACCACCAGCTCGTCCGCGGCCGGATCCGCCAGGCCGCGGTACTCGCAGCCCAGGTCGTACTGGTCCGTGAAGAAGTACGGAGACGCGAGGTAGGGCTCGTTCTCCCCCAACAGGTTCTGCGCCACGTGCGTGCCCTGGTCCTTCGCGTTCGACCAGTGCTCCACGCGGATGCGGCGGCCGTAGCGCGGGTGGAAGTGGGCCGCGATGTCGCCCACCGCGTAGACGTCCGGGGCGGCCGTGCGCAGACCCGCGTCCACCGCGACGCCACCGTCGTCCGACAGCTCCAGGCCCGCCGCGTGGGCCAGCTCGACCCGCGGGGCCGCGCCGACCGCCACCAGGACCACGTCGGCGGTCAGCTCGCCGCCGTTGCCCAGCTTGACGCCGCGGACGCCGTCCGGGCCGCCGGTGATCTCCGTGACCTGCTCGCCCAGGCGCCAGTGGACGCCGTTTTCCGTGTGCAGGTCGCGGAACACCCCGCCGACCGTCTCGCCGATGACGTTCGCCAGCGGCACCGCCACCGGGTCCACCACGGTGACGTCCGCGTCGTGCGAGCGCGCGGCCGCGGCGGCTTCCGAGCCGATCCAGCCGGCGCCGATCACGACCACGCGGTCCGCCTCGGCGAACGCGGACCGCAGCTTGAGCGCGTCGTCGAGGGTGCGCAGCGTGTACAGGCCCGGCAGGTCGCCGCCGGGGACCGGCAGCGAGCGCGGGCGCGAGCCGGTGGCCAGCACGAGCCGGTCGTAGCGGTGCTCGCCGCCCGCGTCGTCCAGCACCAGCCGCGCGCCCAGCTCGACGCGCGTCGCGGTGACGCCGGGGGTGAACCGGATGTCCTTCTCCGCGTAGAACTTCTCGTCGTGCACCCAATCGGGTTCATCCGTGGTCCCGAGCAGCACGCCCTTCGACAGTGGCGGCAGCTCGTACGGCCGGTGCGGATCGGACCCCATGAGCAGGACTTCGCCGGGATAACCGCGTTCGCGCAACGCGGCCGCGGCGGACGCACCGCCCAGGCCCGCTCCGACGACGACGATCTTCCGCGGCTCCGACATCCTGACCTCCACCGGCGACAGCAATCCTGGCGCGAACCTACTCCCGAACCCGCCGCGCCACATCCCGATACGCCGGAACCTCTCGTTCCGCAAGGGAAAACTCGCGAGTAGGCAAATCGGGTGAACCGGCGTCATGGCCCCGTCGCGAGGTCCTCCCACCCCCGCACGAAGCAGAACGTCGAGGGAATCGGAGGCGGCGACCATGAGTCGGGGCGAATGGTCGGTCACCTGCCGGGATCTGGCCGGCAGGCGCAGGGACGTGACGGTGTTCGTCAGCAACGACAAGGTGGTGCTCGTCGCGCCACCGGGCGAGGCGGCGGTGCTCGGGCCGCTGGACGTCGGACGGCTGCGCGCCGCCCTGCGTGACGCCATCGTGGCGACCGCCGACGACCGGGTGGAAACCTGACAACTACCGTTCCTACTTTCCAGTAGGTTAGAGTCGGGCCCACGACGACGAGCGCAAGGGACCGGCCATGACCACCTACTTCGTGACGGGCGCGACGGGTTTCCTCGGGAAACGCCTGGTCGCCCGGCTGCTGCGGCGGCCGGAGACGTCCGCCGTTTACGCACTCGTACGCGAGACTTCGCGGGAGCGTTTGTCCGCGCTCGCGGAGGGCTGGGAGAACGCAGGCAAGCTGCATCCCGTGGTCGGCGACCTGACCGAGCCGCGGCTCGGCGTCGACCCGGCTGACCTGCCGCACCTCGACCACGTCGTGCACCTGGGCGCGGTCTACGACTTCACCGCGGACGAGGAGACCAACCGGCGCGCCAACGTCGAGGGCACCCGGCACCTGCTCGCCTTCGCCGCGGCAGCCGAGGCCGGGCTGGTGCACCACGTCTCCTCGATCGCCGTCGCGGGCGACCACGCCGGGCGCTTCACCGAGGCCGACTTCGACCTCGGCCAGCGCTTCGGCTCGCCGTACCACGCGACGAAGTTCCAGGCCGAGAAGCTCGTCCGCGAGCAGCCGCTGCCCCACCGCGTCTACCGGCCCTCGGCGGTCGTCGGCGACTCGCGCACCGGCGAGATGGACAAGATCGACGGCCCGTACTACTTCCTGCCCGCGATCTCGCGGCTGGCGGCGCTGCCCCGGCGTCTCCCGCTCGCCGCGCCCGATCTCGGCGCGACCAACCTGGTGCCGGTCGACTACGTCGTCGAGGCGATGGAGTTCCTGATGCACCGGGACGCGCCGTCCGGGGCGACCTACCACCTCGCCGCCGCGCGCCCGCAGTCGCTGAACTCCGTCTACAACGCCTTCGCGCGCGTCGCGGGCGGGCCGACGGTCCGGGCCGTGCTGCCCGCGAAGCCCTCCATCGTGCTGCGGCGCGCGGGGACTCGCCTCGCGCACGCGGCCGCCGCCGGGATCGACCGCGTGCCCGGCGGGCGGGCGACCCGGGCCGCCGTCCTCGAAGAGCTGGGCGTCCCCCTCGAAGTCCTGCCGCACCTGAGCACCGAGGTCGTCTTCGACACCGCGCGCACGACGACCGCGTTGTTCGGCAGCGGCATCCGGCTGCCGGAGTTGCGCGACTACGCCGCCCCGCTCTACCGCTTCTGGCGGGCGCACCTCGACCCCGACCGCGCCCGCCGCACCCACGGCCTGGCCGGGCGGACGGTGCTGGTCACCGGCTCGTCGTCCGGCATCGGCCGGGCCACCGCGCTCGCCGTGGCACGCAAGGGCGCGAAGGTGATCCTCGTGGCCCGCCGCGCCGACGAGCTCGACGACGTCCGCGGCGAGATCGCGGCCGCCGGCGGGGTCGCGGCGGCCTACCCGTGCGACCTCACCGACGGCGACGCGGTCGACGCGCTGGTCAAGGACGTGCTGAGTGACCACGGCGCGGTCGACATGCTGGTCAACAACGCCGGCCGGTCGATCCGGCGCTCGGTTTCGCTGTCCACGGAACGGTTCCACGACTACGAGCGCACGATGGCCATCAACTACTTCGGCCCGGTCCGGCTCATCCTCGGGCTGCTGCCGTCGATGGCGCAGCGGCGCTTCGGTCACGTCGTCAACGTCACGACCATGGGCCTGCAGACCGACACCCCGCGCTTCTCGGCGTACCTGGCTTCGAAGGCGGCGCTGGAGGAGTTCGGGCTGGCCGCCGGGCGCGAAACGCTCTCGGACGGCGTCACCTTCACGTCCGTCCGGATGCCGCTGGTGCGGACGCCGATGATCGCGCCGACCGGCTACCGCGGGATCCCGTCGAGCAGCCCGGAACGCGCGGCCGCGCTCGTCGTCAAGGCTCTCGAAGAGCGGCCCGCGATCCTCAGCCTTCCCGAAGGACGGGCGGCCGAGCTGGCCACGCTCGCCGCGCCGCGGCTCTCCCGCTTCGCCGCGCACCTCGCCTACAGCGCGGCGCGGGAGTCGGCGCCCGAGGCCCGCGGCCTGCGGAGCCGGCCCGCACCGGCGGCCGTCGCGGCGGCGATCACCCGCGTTATCTGGCGCAATCGTGCTTGATCCGTGCGAATTCCGGCAAAACCCTGGTTTCCCGGCGACGGTACTTCTACCCTCGCGCGAGTCTCGTTCATCAGGACGAGCGTGAACTGGGGAGTTCGAAATGCCGAATTTCAGTACCGGGGAACGCAGCGCGGTCGCGGACCAGACCGCCGCGATCGGCACCGCCCGCACCACGACCGGGTGACACTCACCAAGTCCGTGAAGGCCACCTTGAGGGACTCTGAGTCCCTCAAGGTGGCCTTCACGGCATTCGGGACGACCCCGGCCGCTACCATCGCTTCCCGGGTGTGATCGGGAGCGGAAGGCGGGCGGGCGTGGACGTGGCGAGTCCTGTGCGCGCCACCGCCGCCCCGGAACCCGCTCCCCCGGCGCGGTCCCGGCCGCTGCTGCGCTGGAGCGTGCACGCCTGCTGGGTCGTGCTGCTCGCGCTGGCCACCGAACTGCGCGTCGGCCGCTTCGGCTTCCACCCCTCCGACCAGGGCTTCATCCTCGCCCAGGCGTGGCGGGTGCTGCAGGGGGAAGTGCCGCACGCCGAGATCATCTCCGCGCGCCCGCTCGGGTCCGCGGTGCTGCACGTCGTCGACTTCGCGCTGCCGATGCCGCTGTTCTTCGGGTCCAGCTTCCTGTCCATGATCGAGATCATCGTGGCGACCATCGGATTCGCCGCGCTGGTCACCCGCCGCCGCGTGCTGGCCTGGGGGCCGGGCATGACGGCGATGGTCGCCGCGGCCTCGCTGATCAACCTCAACGCGTTCCCGCTGATGGCCTGGCACACGGTCGACGGCATCACGCTCACCGCGTGCGGCGCCTGGGCCCTGGACACGGGCCTGCGCGGCGACCACGCGCTCGCCCGGCGCGGCGGCCTGGCCCTGCTCGGCTGCGCTGTCTTCGTCAAGCAGAGCTTCGCGCTCGCCGCGGTGATCGGCGTCTTCTGGCTGCTGCTGCACCCGTCGACCCGGGCCGGCGCGCTGCGGACGGCACGCTGGTGGCGCCGGCTCGTCCTCGACCTCCTGTCCCTCGGTGCGCCCGGGCTGGCGTACGTGGCCTGGGTGAGCCTGGGCGGCGGGTTCTCCGAGATGGTCGAGCAGCTCACCGGCGGCGTGCCCGCGTACGGCGAACGGCTGCTCGGGCTGTGGCTGGACGATCCGGAGGTGCTGACCCGGGCGCCGGTGCGGGAACTGAGCTTCTTCGCCGCGATCTCGGTGGTGCTGCTCGCGGTCCGGCTGCCGGGCGACCGGCTCGGCGCCGCCGGGCGCGCGGCGTCCTGGGTCCTGGTGCTGGGCGGCGCGACGGCCGTGGTCCTGACCGTGGTCGACGGCCGGTTCACCGGCTCGTCGCGCTGGGCGGACGTGCTGTGGTGGATCGTCGCGCTGAGCGTGCTGGTCAACGCGGCCGTGACGCGGAAGGTCCCGTGGGCCGGGCTGCTGGTGCTCGCCACCGGCTTCATGACCAGCCTGTCGTGGGGCAACGACACCCCGACGCTGCTCACCGGCACACTCGCGCTGACGACGTTGCTGCTGCTGAGCGCCGTCGTGCCGCCGCGCCCCCGGCTGGCCCGGCGCTGGGTGACGGCGACGGCCGGCCTGACGGCGGTGGCGGTGTGCGGCTGGGTCGTCGTCGCGCGGCACGACCAGGCGGCCTACCTCGACCTGGGCCACGACAAGCTGACCGAGGACCTCGGCGCGGTGACCCCGGCGATGAGCGGGATCCGCACGAACCCCTCGACGTTCCGGTACGTCCAGCAGATCCGCGACTGCCTGACGGAGTTCCCGGCGGGCCGGACGGCGATCCTGCCGGACAGCTCGTTCGCCTACCCCGCGTTCGGGCTGCGCAACCCGTTCCCGCTGGAGTGGCCGCTGCCGCTGGAGATCGTCGGCGACGCCCCGCAGCGCATGCTGGCCGAGGCGGACGCCCTCAACCGCGAGGGCGACTACCTGGTGCTGTTCCAGACGGATTCGATCCGGCAGCTCGCGACCGGCGGCCCGGTGCCGACGCAGATCCCGCTCGACACGCCGGTGTTCGACTACCTCGGGCTGGAGAAGGCGATCCAGGCGAAGCTCACCGGGCAAGCGGTGACCTGCGGCAGTTTTGTCGGGAAGTACGCGCGCTGATCAGCCTTCGGTGATCTGCTGGTGGATCCAGCCGGCCACGACGTCGACCCGGGCGATCACCTCGAGGCCGGGCTGGGGGCACGCCGGTCCGTCGTTGACGATCGCCACGAGGGTGCCGGTGCGGTCGTCGTCCGAGGTGAAGAACGGGCCGCCCGAGTCGTCCTTGCACGGGCTGTTCTCGACGGTCCGCGTCACCACCGGCGCGGCTTCGAGGGTGGTCTGCCGGATCTTCGCGACGGTGAAGTTCCCGCGCTTGAGGTGATCCGACGGCGCGACGACGGTGGCCGACACCGACCCCCAGCCGGCGAACTTGAGCGGCTGCCCCTTCGACGGCGGCTCGTCCGCCAGCTTCAGCGGGGTGATGCCGGTGATCGGCTTGCTCAGCTTGACGACGGCGAGGTCGTTGAGCGCGGACTGCCGGACGTCGACGACCTGCGCGGATTCGCCGCCGGTGTCGCTGTCCTTGAGCTTCCCGAGCGTCACGGTCATGTGGTAGCGCGGCTTGCCCCCGACCCGGACGTCGTTGACGTCGTGGAAGCAGTGCCCGGCGGTGACGACCCACTCGGGATCGACGAGCGAGCCGCTGCACGCGCCGCTGCGCACGCTGCCGTCCGGGACCGGAATGTCCTGGGAAGTCAACTTCGCGTTGAACGGAAGGACCGGATCGGGCACCGGACGGCTGAGCACCGGAGTCGTCGGACTACTCGCGGTAGTACTGCTGGGGGTCACCGCCGTGTGCCGTGGCGCATCGGCACTCGCGATCAGCGACGCGCCGAAAGTGGTGTATGCGCAGGCCAACCCGGCTCCCACGACAGCCGCGACAGCGGCAGCCCCCAGCCTCGGCCCGCGGCGGCCGCGCGATTTCGTCCTCACTCTTATGAGTACGTATGCCAGGCCGAGATGGTTGCGTGATCTAATCCACGAACAGCTCGTCCGGGCCGCCAGACGCCAACGTAACGAGGGCTTTCAAGGCCGCTAGTCCACGAACAAGTCGTCCGGCGTGCCGGAGGCGAGAGCCGCGAGGGCTTCCAGGGCCGCAGCCAGGGTCTCGACCGGCGGCGCCGACACCGCGATCCGCACCGCGTTCGGCGCGTGGCCCGGCAACACCGCGTACGCCGACGCCGGCGACAACGCGATCCCCCGGCGACCCGCCGCCGCGACCGGAGTCTCCACCACCGCAATCCGCACCGCGTTCGGCGCATGCCCTGACAACACCGCGAACCCCCTCCGGCCGAGACCGGCGAGCTAGTCCACGAACAAGTCGTCCGGCGACCCGGAGGCGAGAGCCGCAAGGGCCTCCAAGGCCGCAGCCAGGGTCTCGACCGGCGGCGCCGACACCGCAATCCTCACCGCGTTCGGCGCGTGGCCTGGCAACACCGCGTACGCCGACGCCGGCGACAACGCGATCCCCCGGCGAGCCGCCGCCGCGACGAACGTCTCCGCTCGCCACCGCTCCGGGAGCACCCACCAGCGGTGGTACGACGCCGGGTCGCCCAGCACCGTGAAGCCGGCCAGCTTCTCTTCCAGCACCGAAGCCCGCGAAGCCGCGTCGCGGCGCTTCGCCGTCTCGACCTCCGCCAGGGTGCCCGTGGTGATCCAGCGGGTCGCCGCTTCAAGCGCGAACCGCCCAGCCGCCCAGCCGCCCGACCGGACCGCCGACGCCAGCCGCGTGGTCCACGCCGGCGGGGACACCAGGAAACCCGCCGTCAGCCCCGGTGCGACCCGCTTGGACAGGCTGTCCACGAACACCGTCCGCTCCGGCGCGAACGCGGCGAACGGGCGGAAGTCACCCCGGAGGAACGTGTAGATGCCGTCCTCGATCACCGGGATGTCCAGCCGGGTCACGGTTTCGGCGAGGGCCGCCCGCCGGGACGGGGGCATCGTCGTGCCGAGCGGGTTGTGCAGGGTCGGCTGGACGTACAGCGCGCGCACCGGCCCGGCCGCCTCCAGCGCCGCGGGCACCAGCCCGTCTTCATCCGTCTCGACCGGCACCAGCTCGACGCCGAGCCGCGCGGCGACCCCCTTGAGCACCGGGTACGTCAGCGACTCCACCGCGAGCCGCTCCCCCACCGGCACGAACGCGGCGATCGCCGCCGCGATGGCCTGGCGGCCGTTGCCGGTGAACAGCACCGTCGCCGGGTCCGGCCGCCAGTCGCCGCGGGTGAGCAGCGCGGCCGCCGCCGTCCGCGCGGCCGGGGTGCCCGCCGCGCCGACCGGGTGCAGCGCCGCGGTCAGGACGTCCTGGCGCAGCAACGGTTCCAGCGCGCGGGCGAGCTTCGCGGACTGGCCGGGCAGCACGGCGAAGTTGAGTTCGAGGTCGACGCGGGCGTCACCGGGCTCGGCGAGCGCGGGCTCCGGCGGCGGCTTCGCGGCCCGGACGAACGTGCCCCGGCCGACCTCGCCGACGGCCAGGCCGCGCCGGACGAGCTCGCCGTAGACGCGGGCCGCGGTGGAGTTCGCGATGCCGTGCTGCCGCGCGAAGCGGCGCTGCGGCGGGAGCCGGTCACCGGGGCGCAGGCGGCCGGCTTCGATGTCGGCGGCGAGGGTGTCCGCGACGACGCGGTAGTCGTCCATGTCCACCTTCCACGTCCACCTTCCGGACCGGCCGTCCCGGTCATGATCCCACCGGCGCGGATCCCGCTAGGTTGGGTCCCATGACCGACAACACCTGGGCCGCGGTCGACGCGTACTTCGCCGACGCCGTGCTGAGTCCCGATCCGGTGCTCGACGCCGCGCTGGCCGACTCCGCGGCCGCCGGGCTGCCGTCGATCGCCGTCGCCCCGAACCAGGGCAAGCTGCTGAACCTGCTGGCGCGCCTCGCCGGCGCGCGGTCGATCCTCGAGATCGGCACGCTCGGCGGGTACAGCACGATCTGGCTGGCCCGCGCCCTCCCGGCCGGCGGCAGGCTGGTCACTTGCGAGTACGAGCAGAAGCACGCCGACGTCGCGCGGGCGAACCTGGCGCGCGCGGGCTTCGGCGAAGAGATCGTCGACATCCGCGTCGGTGCCGCGCTCGACACGCTGCCGACGCTCGACGGGCCGTTCGACTTCGTGTTCATCGACGCGGACAAGATCAACCTGGCCGGGTACGTGAGCGCGGCGCTGGAGCTGTCGCGGCCGGGCACGACCATCGTGGTCGACAACGTCGTCCGGCAGGGCACCGTGGTCGACGCGGAGAGCACCGACCCCTACGTCGTCGGCGCGCGGCGGATGTTCGAGCTGCTCGCCGCCGAACCCCGGCTGGACGCGACCGCCGTCCAGACCGTCGGCGGCAAGGGCCACGACGGGTTCGTGCTCGGCTTGGTGCGCTGAGGTCTCACCGCCTCGGACGGACTTCCGGAGGCGGCGGCGCGAGCACCTTCCGCTCGCCCCCGCCGCCGAGCGGGCGGATCGGCAACCCGTCGAGGGCCGCCGCCATGAACGTGCGCCAGATGTCCCCGGGGACGACGTCACCGGTGAGCTTGGCGCCGTTCGCGTCCTTGAGCAGCCGCTCGTCGTCGGAGCCGATCCAGACCGCGGTGGCCAGCTGCGGCGTGTAGCCGACGGCCCAGGCGTCCTGGTTGTCCGGCGAGATGCCGTGCTCCGCCTCGCCGGTGCGCAACGCCGCCGGGCGGCCGTCGTCGAGCTTCGTGACGAGCGTGCCGGTGACGTCCTGGGCGATGCGGCGGCTCACGTCGCCATCCCCGTCGAAGGCCGGGCGCGCGGCGTCGGTGTGCTCCCAGACGACCGCGCCGCTCTCGTCGCGCACCTTCGCCACGAGGTGCGGGGTGACACGCCGGCCGTCGGCGGCGAAAGTCGCGTACGCGCCCGCCATGTCCAGCGGCCGCAACGGGTACCGGCCGATCGCGATGCCCGCGCCGATCAGGAAGCCGTCCTTCTCCCGCATGGTCGGCACACCGTCGACGGTCTCCGGGATCCCGGCCTGCCGCGCGGCCTCGCTCACCGCGTCCGGGCCGAGCTGTTTCGCCAGGGCGATGAACGGGCCGTCGGCGTGGTTTTCCATGGCGGCGCGCGGGGTGCACACGGGGCCGCAGAGGGCCGGGTACTGGAAGGTCTCGCCGAGGAACTGCTGCTTCTCCGGTGACGGGAGCGGCTGGTCCGGGCCGAACCCGCGGCGCAGCGCCGCGACGAGCGTGAACGGGTAGAACGCCGAACCGGCCGCGTGCGGGGTGCTCGCGTAGTCGCGGACGCCCTGGTCACCGCCCTGGTAGGCGCGCACGGCCCCGGTCTCCGGTTCGACGGCGACGACGGCGCCGCGGAACTCCTGGGGCTCGCCCTTCAGCCTGTCCTGCAACGACTTCCTGGCGGCGTCCTGCGCCTTCCGGTCCAAAGTGGTCTCGACGGTCATGTTGCCCTGCTGCAGCCGGCCGAGCGGGAAGCCGTCCTGTTCGAGCTCGGCCAGCACCTGCTGCTTGACGTGGAACTCGTCGTAGGTGACGCGGCCCGCGCGGGTTTCCGACGGCGGCTGGATCTCCCGGCCGGGGTAGCTCATCTCTTCGTCGCTCTTCACGTACCCGCGCGCGACGAGCTTGTCGTGCACGTACTGCCAGCGCCGCGCGGCGTGCGCGTCGCCGGAGGCCGCCGGGTCGTGCACCGACGGCGACTGGATCATCCCGGCCAGGAACGCGGCTTCGCTCCAGGTCATGGAGTCGTCGAGCGGCTTGCCGAAGTAGGCGTTCATCGCCGCGGCGGGCCCGAACGTGCCGCGGCCGAAGGAGATGATGTTGACGTAGCTCTCGAAGATCTGTTCCTTGCTCTGTTCCTGGGTGATCTTCGTGGCCAGCACGAGCTCGGCGAACTTGCGCCCGATCGTGGCGTCGTCGTCGCCGGTGGACTTCTTGATGTACTGCTGGGTGATCCCGGACCCGCCGCCGACGCCGGTGAGGAACGCGCGGCCGATCCCGGTGGGGTCGAACCCCTGGTTGTCCCAGAAGGTCGGGTCTTCGGTGGCGATGATCGCGTCGCGCAGCTTCGAGGGCACCTGCGCGTAGGGCACGAACATCCGGTCGCCGTCGGCCGGGATCACCTTGAGCAGCGGCGAGCCGTCCGAGTAGTTCAGGACGACGGTCTTGTCGAGCCCGGCGAGGACTTCCTGCGGGCTGCGGACGTCGAGCACCAGGTAGGCGATCCAGAAGGCGATCAGGGGACCGCCGATGAGCACACCGGCGGTCCAGTACCCGATGCGCCGGATCCGCCGCCACCGCCGTCGCCGCGGGGTGCCGGGTTCGGCGTCGTCGGCGTCATCGGCACCGTCGGGTTCCGTCGTCGTCGAGGTCACGAATGGATGACGCCCGGTTGGCTGAAAAGGTTCTGTGGAGAATTAACGAGGTTGTTCGAATCCTGTCAAGACGCCCTGACGGCGTCAGGTCAGGCCAGGAAGGCGCGCAGCAGGGAGGCCGTGCCCTCGATGTGCTCCGCCATCACCTGGCGGGCCGCTTCGGCGTCGCCCGCCAGGATGGCGTCCACGATGGCCTCGTGCTGGGCGTTCGAGTGCTCCAGGTTGGGCTGCAGCAGCGGGATCCGGTCGAGCAGCTGGTTCACCTTGGTCCGCGCGTCGGCCATCGCCGTGGTCAGCGAGCCCGATGCCGTGACCTCGGCGATCGCCAGGTGCAGGCGGGAGTCCTTGCGGCGGTAGTCCTCGAGGTCCGCGCCCGCCGCCTCGGCCAGGGTGCCCGTGAGGTGCTGGCGGTCGGCCGGGCTCAGCGACCTCGCCGCGGCCATCTCCGCCGCGCCCGTCTCCAGGACGTAGCGCAGGCTCAGGGCGTCCTCCAGCACCACCGAATCGACGGCGGCCGCGTCGGGTGAGCGCTCGGGTGGGCCGGGCAGGGTCTCGTTCACGAACGTGCCGCCGTAGCGGCCTCGTCGTGACTCGACGTAACCGGCGTCGGAGAGGGCGCGGATGGCCTCGCGGAGCGTGACGCGACTGACCCCGAGCCGTTCGGCGAGCTCGCGCTCCGACGGAAGCCGCTCCCCCGCGCCCACCACGCCGAGGCGGATCGCCTGCAGCAGCCGCTCGACGGTCTCCTCGAAGGCGTTACCCGCGCGGACCGGCCGGAACAGCGCTTCGCCGGCATTCACCACCGAGGTCGACTCCATCCCGCGAGTTTAGGCCGCGGGCCGCGGGGGCCGGGTGGTTCACCCGCCTCGGCCACGCCGGACACACTCGGTGTCCGTTCCGGCACGGATCGCATCTTCGGAGTGGACCATGCGAGGCCCCGGCCGTCACACTGTGTTCGTTGTGCGAAAAACCGGTGGAACCGGACGGGCACCGTCGGCGACGATGGTCCCACGACACCGATGAACGACGCAGGGGGCGATCCGGTGCATTTCCTGATGGCCGAGGACCTGGTCCACGAGCGCGAGAACGAGTTGCGCCACGGCGTGCGCAACCGTCCGCCGGGCCGGGCGACGCCCCGGCGCCACACCGGGACCCGGCGCCAGCAGTTCGGCTGGACCCTTGTGGAGGTCGGCCTGCGGCTGGCCACCGAGCCGGAAGAGCCGGAGGCTCCGGCTAGCACTCGATGACGTTCACCGCCAGGCCGCCGCGGGCGGTTTCCTTGTACTTGACGCTCATGTCCGCGCCCGTCTCGCGCATCGTCTTGATCGCCTTGTCCAGCGTCACCACGTGACTGCCGTCGCCGCGCATCGCCATGCGGGCCGCGTGGATGGCCTTCGACGCGCCCACCGCGTTGCGCTCGATGCACGGGATCTGGACCAGGCCGCCGACCGGGTCGCAGGTCAGCCCGAGGTGGTGCTCGACGCCGATCTCGGCCGCGTTCTCCACCTGGGCCGGTGAGCCGCCGAGGACCTCGGTCAGGCCGGCCGCCGCCATCGCGGACGCCGAGCCGACCTCACCCTGGCAGCCGACCTCGGCGCCGGAGATCGAGCCCGTCTGCTTGAGGATCGAGCCGATCGCGCCGGCGGTGAGCATGAACGTGACGATGCCGTCGTCCGACGAGTGCCGGATGAACCGCTGGTAGTAGTGCAGGACCGCGGGGATGATCCCGGCGGCGCCGTTGGTCGGCGCGGTGACGACCCGGCCGCCCGCGGCGTTCTCCTCGTTGACCGCCAGCGCGTACAGGCTCACCCAGTCCATCGCGTACAGCGGATCGCCGACGCCGTCCTCGGCCAGGAGCTTCTCGTGCAGCGCGCGGGCCCGGCGCGGCACCTTCAGCCCGCCCGGCAGCACACCTTCGTGGACGCAGCCGTTGCGGACGCACTCGGCCATGACGGCCCAGATCCGCAGCAGGCCGTCCCGCACCTCTTCGCGCGAACGCCACGAAAGCTCGTTCGCCAGCATGATCTCGCTGATCGGCAGCCCGGTCGACGCGCAGTGCCCGAGCAGGTCCGCACCGGTGCGGAACGGGTACGGCACCGGCGTCGCGTCCTCGACGAACACCGCGTCCGTCTCGTACGACTCGTCGCGGACGAAACCGCCGCCGACCGAGTAGTACGTCCGCTCACGCAGCACGTCACCGGACGCGTCGAACGCGCGGAAGATCATGCCGTTCGGGTGCGCGGGCAGGGACTTGCGGCGGTGCATGGTGAGGTCGGTGTCCTCGTCGAACCCGATCTCGTGCGTGCCGGCCAAGAGCAGCCGCCCGGACTCGCGGATTTCCGCGACGCGCACCGGGACGGTGTCGGTGTCGATGTCCTCGGGACGTTCACCGGACAGCCCGAGCAGGACGGCTTTGTCGCTGCCGTGGCCGAAGCCGGTCGCGCCGAGCGAGCCGAACAGCTCGGCCTGCACCCGCGCGGTCCGGCCGAGATCGTCGCCCAGCCCGTCCACAAAGGTCAGTGCCGCTCGCATCGGGCCGACGGTGTGGGAGCTCGACGGCCCGATGCCGATGGAAAACAGGTCGAAGACGCTGATCGCCATTGATCCGCCCCTTCCTATCGCGCCAGCAGGGAGCTGGCTTCTTGCGCGGCCGGCCCCTGGTCGGCGAGGTGCCGCAGGTTCTCCGGCAGCTCCTCATTACGGTGGGCCTTGGTCTGGGCGTAAAGCCGTCCCGCGCGGTACGACGACCGCACCAGCGGACCCGCCATCACACCGGCGAAACCCATCGCCTCGGCGGCGTCCGAATGCTCCACGAACTCCTCCGGCTTCACCCAGCGGTCCACCGGGTGGTGCCGCGGGGAAGGCCGCAGGTACTGGGTGATCGTCAGGATCTCGCAGCCCGCGTCGACCAGGTCCCGCATCGCCGGGGCGACCTCGTCCGGGGTCTCCCCCATACCGAGGATCAGATTCGACTTTGTGACGAGCCCGAACTCACGCGCCTTGGTGATGACCTCGAGCGAACGCGCGTAACGGAAGCCGGGACGGATCCGCTTGAAGATCCGCGGCACCGTCTCCACGTTGTGGGCCAGCACCTCCGGCCGCGAACCGAACACCTCCGCCAACTGCGCCGGGTCCGCGTTGAAGTCCGGGATCAGCAACTCGACACCCGTACCCGGATTCAAAGCGTGGATCTGACGCACGGTCTCCGCGTACAACCACGCCCCACCATCGGCAAGGTCGTCACGCGCGACACCGGTGACCGTCGAATACCGCAGACCCATGGCCTGCACGGACTCCGCGACCTTCCGCGGCTCGGTCCGGTCCAGCTCGGCCGGCTTGCCCGTGTCGATCTGGCAGAAATCGCAGCGGCGGGTGCACTGGTCACCGCCGATGAGGAAGGTGGCTTCGCGGTCTTCCCAGCACTCGTAGATGTTGGGACAGCCCGCTTCTTCGCACACCGTGTGCAGGCCTTCGCGGCGCACCAAACCCTTCAGCTCGGTGAACTCCGGACCCATCCGCACCCGCGTCTTGATCCACGGCGGCTTCTTCTCGATCGGCGTCTCGCTGTTGCGGACTTCCAGGCGCAGCAGCTTCCGGCCCTCGGGCAGAGCGCTCACCGGGACAGGTCCGCGTACAGCGGGTGCTTCTTGGCCAGCGTCTCGACGCGGTCGCGCAGCTTCGCGCGCACGGCGTCGTCGAAGTCCGGCTTGAGCGCCTCGGCGATGACGTCGGCGACCTCGGTGAAGTCCGCCGCCTGGAAGCCGCGGGTGGCCAGCGCCGGGGTGCCGATCCGCAGGCCGGAGGTGATCATCGGCGGGCGCGGGTCGAACGGGACGGCGTTGCGGTTGACCGTGATGCCGACCTCGTGCAGCCGGTCTTCGGCCTGCTGACCGTCCAGAGTGGACTGAACGAGGTCGACCAGGACCAGGTGGACGTCGGTGCCGCCGGTCAGCACGCGGACGCCGGCCTCGGCGAGGTCCGGCTGCGACAGCCGTGACGCCAGGATGCGGGAGCCGTCCAGGGTGCGCTGCTGGCGCTCCTTGAACTCCTCGCTCGCGGCGATCTTCAGCGCGACGGCCTTGGCCGCGATGACGTGCTCCAGCGGCCCGCCCTGCTGGCCCGGGAACACCGCCGAGTTGATCTTCTTCGCCAGCTCCTGGCGGCAGAGGATCAGCCCGCCGCGCGGGCCGCCGAGGGTCTTGTGCGTGGTCGTGGTGACGATGTCGGCGTGCGGCACCGGCGACGGGTGCAGCCCGGTCGCGACCAGCCCGGCGAAGTGCGCCATGTCGACCATCAGGCGAGCGTCGACCAGGTCCGCGATGCGGCGGAACTCGGCGAAGTCGAGCTGACGCGGGTACGCGGACCAGCCGGCGATGATCAGCTTCGGCTGGTGCTCGACGGCCAGGCGCTCGATCTCGGCCAGGTCGACGATGCCGGTCTCTTTGTCGACGTGGTAGGCGACGACGTTGTAGAGCTTGCCCGAGAAATTGATCTTCATCCCGTGCGTGAGGTGGCCGCCGTGCGCCAGGTCGAGGCCGAGGATCGTGTCGCCCGGCTTGAGCACGGCGAACATCGCGGCGGCGTTGGCCTGCGCGCCCGAGTGCGGCTGCACGTTGGCGTGCTCGGCGCCGAACAGCGCCTTCGCGCGGTCGATGGCGAGCTGCTCGACGACGTCGACGTGCTCGCAGCCGCCGTAGTAGCGGCGGCCGGGGTACCCCTCGGCGTACTTGTTGGTCAGCACCGAACCCTGCGCCTCGAGCACGCCCACCGGGGCGAAGTTCTCGGAGGCGATCATCTCCAGGGTCGACTGCTGGCGGGTCAGCTCGTCGGCGACGGCCGCGGCGACCTCGGGGTCGACGTCGGCGAGATGAGCGTCGAAAGTCGTCATCAGTTCTCCTGGGTGAGGGCGGCGTAGGCGGCGGCGTCGAGCAGCTCGGGCACGTCACCGGACAGACGCACCTTGAGCAGCCATCCTTCGGCGTACGGGTCCGAGTTGATCACCTCGGGGGTGTCCGATGTGGTGCCGTTCACCTCGACGACCTCGCCGGAGACCGGCGCGTACAGCTCGCTGACCGACTTGGTCGACTCGACCTCGCCGAACACCTCGCCGGAGGTGATAGTGGCGCCGACCTCGGGCAGCTGGACGAACACGATGTCACCGAGCGACTCGGCGGCGAAGGCGGTGATGCCCACGGTGGCGACGTCCCCTTCGACGTTCAGCCACTCGTGTTCCTTGGTGTACTTCAGGTTCTCGGGGATGCTCACGGTGAAAAGTCCTTACGCGCGGGAGTAGAAGGGCAGGGCGACGACCTCGACGGGCTCGATCCTGCCCCGGATGTCGACGGAAAGTTCGGTGCCGGGCTCGGTGTACGCCCGATCGACGTACGCCATGGCGATCGGGTGACCCAGCGTGGGCGACAGCGCCCCGCTGGTGACCTCGCCGATCTCGACCCCGTCGGCCAGCAGCTTGTACCCGTGCCGCGGCGCGCGACGCCCCTGGCCCTTGAGCCCGACGCGCACGCGCGGGACGTCCGCCTTGGACCGCTCTTCCAGGGCCGCGCGACCGACGAAGTCACCCGGCTTCTCGAACTTGACCACGCGCCCGAGCCCGGCTTCGAACGGGCTCTGCTCGAGGGTGAGTTCGTTGCCGTACAACGGCATCCCGGCTTCGAGCCGCAGCGTGTCGCGGCAGGCCAGCCCGGCCGGGACCAGCCCGTGGGCCTCCCCCGCCTCGGAGAGGATGCGCCAGACCGCCGGGGCCTCGTCGGCCGGGACGAACAGCTCGAAGCCGTCCTCGCCGGTGTAGCCGGTGCGGGCGAGCAGGACCTCGTGGCCCTTCACGACCGCCGGCACGCTGGCGTAGTACTTGAGCCCGTCGAGGTCGGCGTCGGTGACCGCACCGAGGATCTTGACGGCGTTCGGGCCCTGGACGGCGATCAGCGCGGTCGTCTCGGACCGGTCGTCGACCACCGCGTCGAAGCCCGCGACCCGCTCGGCCAGCGCGTCGGCGACGACCTTCGCGTTGCCGGCGTTGGCCACGACCAGGTAGTGCTCGTCGGCCAGCCGGTAGACGACCAGGTCGTCGAGCACGCCGCCGTCGGCGTCGCAGATCATCGTGTAGCGCGCCCGGCCCGGCTTGACCCCGGTGAGGTTGCCGACCAGCGCGAAGTCCAGAACGTCGGCGGCCTGCTTGCCCGTGACGTGGATTTCGGCCATGTGCGAGAGGTCGAACAGCCCGGCCGCCTCGCGGACGGCCTTGTGCTCGGCCAGCTCGCTGGCGTAGCGGACCGGCATGGACCAGCCCGCGAAGTCGGTGAACAGCGCACCAAGTCCTTTGTGGACTCCGTGCAGGCTGGTCTCTTTCGACGCTGTGGAATTCAAGGGAGAACTCAGCCTTCGTAAGCGTTGAGGGGCGGGCAGGAGCAGACCAGGTTGCGGTCACCGCGGGCGCCGTCGATGCGGCGGACCGGCGGCCAGTACTTGTTCTTGCGAGAGACACCCGCCGGGAACACCGCGAGCTCGCGGTCGTAGGCCTTGTCCCACTCGCCGACCAGCGTCTCGGCGGTGTGCGGGGCCCCGCGCAGCGGCGACGCCTCCGCGGTCCAGGTGCCCTTGGCGACCTCGTCGATCTCGCCGCGGATGGCGATCATCGCGGCGACGAACCGGTCGATCTCGCCCAGGTCCTCGGACTCGGTCGGCTCGACCATCAGCGTGCCGGCGACCGGGAACGACATGGTCGGCGCGTGGAAGCCGTAGTCGATGAGCCGCTTCGCGACGTCGTCGACCGTCACGCCGGTCTCCTTGGTGATCTGGCGCAGGTCGAGGATGCACTCGTGCGCGACCAGGCCGTCCTGGCCGGTGTAGAGCACCGGGTAGTGCGGGGCCAGCCGCGAAGCGACGTAGTTCGCGGCCAGCACGGCGACCTTCGTCGCGGCGGTCAGGCCGGGCGCGCCCATCATCCGGACGTAGGCCCAGGAGATCGGCAGGATCGACGCCGAGCCGTAGGGCGCGCCGCTGATCGGGCCGACACCGGTCGCCGGGCCGGCCTGGTCCAGCAGCGGGTG
This sequence comes from Amycolatopsis sp. NPDC049252, assembly GCF_043197175.1. Classification (NCBI taxonomy): domain Bacteria; kingdom Bacillati; phylum Actinomycetota; class Actinomycetes; order Pseudonocardiales; family Pseudonocardiaceae; genus Amycolatopsis; species Amycolatopsis sp. NPDC049252. The sequence continues at coordinate 46,636 of NZ_JBICSQ010000012.1, read as the reverse complement.
GTTGGGCAGGAACGGCGCGAGGTGCGCGCGCACCGCGACCGGGCCGACGCCGGGGCCGCCACCGCCGTGCGGGATGCAGAAGGTCTTGTGCAGGTTCAGGTGCGAGACGTCGCCGCCGAACTCGCCCGGCTTGGCCAGGCCCAGCAGGGCGTTGAGGTTCGCGCCGTCGACGTACACCTGGCCACCGCCGTCGTGCACGATCTTGGCCAGCTCGTCGATCGAGTGCTCGTACACGCCGTGCGTGGACGGGTAGGTGACCATGATCGCGGCGAGCGTGTCCCGGTGCGCGTCCACTTTGGACCGCAGGTCGGCCAGGTCGACGTTGCCCTCGTCGGTGCACTTGACGACGACCACGCGCATCCCGGCGAGCACCGCGGACGCGGCGTTGGTGCCGTGCGCCGACGACGGGATCAGGCAGACGTCACGGGCGTCGTCGCCGTTCGAACGGTGGTAGGCGCGGATGGCCAGCAGCCCGGCCAGCTCGCCCTGGCTGCCCGCGTTCGGCTGCAGCGACACCTTGTCGTAGCCGGTGACCTCGGCCAGCCACTCGGCCAGCTGCGCGACCAGGACGTGGTAGCCCTCGGCGTCCTCGGCCGGCGCGAACGGGTGGATGCCGGCGAACTCGCGCCAGCTGATCGGCTCCATCTCGGTGGTGGCGTTGAGCTTCATCGTGCAGGAGCCGAGCGGGATCATGCCGCGGTCGAGCGCGTAGTCCAGGTCGGACAGCCGGCGCAGGTAGCGCAGCATCGCCGTCTCGGAGCGGTGGCTGCCGAAGACCTCATGGCCCATGAAGCCGCTCTCGCGGGCCAGGCCGTTCGGCAGCGCGACGCCGTCCTGGACGTCTCCCTCGACACCGAAGGCCTTCAGGACCTTCTCGGTGATCGCCGGCGTGCTGACCTCGTCGAAGGCGACGCGGACGTGGTCGGCGTCGACGTGGCCGAGGTTGATGCCGGCCGCGCGGGCGGCGGCGTGGACCTCGGCCGCCTGGCCCGGGACGTGCGCGACGACCGTGTCGAAGAAGGACTCGTGCACGACCTCGACGCCGGTCTTGCGCAGCGTGTCGGCGAAGCCCGCGGCCAGGCCGTGGACGCGCTGGGCGATCCGCTTGAGACCGTCCGGGCCGTGGTAGACCGCGTACATCGCGGCGAGCACGGCCGGCAGGACCTGCGCGGTGCAGATGTTGGACGTCGCCTTCTCGCGGCGGATGTGCTGCTCACGGGTCTGCAGCGCCAGCCGATAGGCCGGGTTGCCGTCCGCGTCGACCGAGACGCCGACCAGGCGCCCGGGCAGCGAGCGCTCGAGCCCGGCGCGGACGGACATGAACCCGGCGTGCGGGCCGCCGTAGCCGAGCGGGACGCCGAAACGCTGCGTCGACCCGGCGGCGACGTCGGCGCCGAACTCGCCGGGCGAGGTGATCAGCGTCAGCGAGAGCAGGTCGGCGGCGACGGTGAACAGCGCGCCCGCGGCCTTCGCCGACTCGGAAATCGCGTGGTAGAAACCGCGGCCGCGCAGCACACCGGACGCACCCGGGTACTGGACGACGACGCCGAAGAAGTCGTCCGGCAGGCCGGTCAGCAGGTCGCGGACCTCGACCTCGATGCCCAGCGCCTCGACGCGGGTCCGCACCACGGCGATGGTCTGCGGCAGGCACTCGGTGTCGAGCACGACCTTGTTGGACTTCGACTTGGACGAGCGGCGCATCAGCGTGACGGCCTCGGCGACGGCGGTCGACTCGTCCAGCAAGGAGGCGTTCGCGGTGGCCAGCCCGGTGAGGTCGGCGACCATCGTCTGGAAGTTGAGCAGCGCTTCGAGGCGGCCCTGGGAGATCTCCGGCTGGTACGGCGTGTAGGCGGTGTACCAGGCCGGGTTCTCGAGGACGTTGCGGCGGATCACGCCGGGGGTGACGGTGTCGGAGTAGCCGAGCCCGATCATCTGCGTCATCGGCCGGTTACGCGCGGCGAGCGCGCGCAGCTCCGCGGTGGCGTCCTCTTCGGACGCGGCGGGCGGCAGGACGAGGTCGCGTGTGGCGCGGATCGCACTCGGTACGGCCGCTTCGAGCAGCGCGTCCAGGGATCCGTAGCCGCACTCGGCGAGCATCTTGGCGCGTTCGGCCTCCGACGGGCCGATGTGGCGGGCGTCGAACTGCGTAGAGGTGATCGGGAGCTCCTCGGGCCGGGCACCGGGCACAACGGTGCGCTGGGAACTCCCCCTCTGTCATGGCACCTGAGAGTTTCACCGTGCGGGCACGGCTTTCACCTTGGGTGAGGCGCGGGTGCGCCTGCTTTCCAGAGTGGCCTCGCGCGAAGCGGTAGCAGGTACCTGAGAGATTCCGGGGAGTTTGCTCCTTCGGTGCCCCACTGACTTCGTGAGGGCTCTCCCGCCTCGGCTCGACGGCCCGATCTGCAGTTATGGCGGCTACCGTACCCGCCGCGTTCGGCCCCCGTCTACTTCACCCGGGCAACGCCACACCGGTCCTCGATCCCGCCTCGACCGCCGGGGCGCCGGGTGACCCGTCCGATCGCATCAGCCGTTCATGGCCAAACGTCGCCTCTGGGTCCGCGGCTCGGAAGCGGGGCCGACTCGGATCCAACGACGGAACCGGTGCCAAAGCGGCTCGCGGCCCGAGGTCTGAACGCTGCGCGAATCGATCTCCACTTCTCGCGCCGGCGCCTCCGGGGCAGGCACTGCCGAGCGGGCAGGTGAGCCCACCGGCTCATGGGTCGACGTCAACGCAAGTTCCCGCAGGGCCGGGGCAGACATGTCCTTGATGATCGAAAAGAACCCGCCGATGCCCGACATGCGCCGTACAGCCCCGCACCACGCGCTACGCCCGCGCGGGGCGCCGGGTGACCCGTCCGGCCAGCGGTGGCGGGCGGCGGACCCGGCCCGACGGCAGCACCAGGCGTGTCAACGGCCCGCCCAGCGGCACCGGCGGGAGGCCCGCCCCCAGCAGGACCTGCTTGACAATCTGCTCGGCGGATCACGCCACCGTGTCGTTCAGCCGGTCGAGGTCCGGGCGGTCGCCGTCGAAGACATCGGTGTCGTCGAGGACCACCTCGAAGTACTCGCCGGGCAGCCGGGCGACGACCGCGTCGACGGCGGCCTCGATCGCCCGCGTCCCTTCCGCGGGGTCGGCGCACCCGGCCTCGAGCAGCGGCTCGCGGTAGATCCGGGCGGCGCGGGCGCGCATCCGCGGGCCGTGGCGGACCACGACCGGGAGCCGCCCGGTGAGGTCGGGCATGAACGGCGGCACGCTGTGCACCAGCCGCGGCGCCGGCTCGGCCAGCTCGCGCGCGGTGATCCGGAGCCGGTCGGCCATCGCGTCCGGCAGGCCGAAGTAGCGGAAGTCGACGTTGCCGAACCCGAGGCCGTCGGCGACCAGCGACGCCAGCAGCTCGCCGTACCCCCAGATCGGCGACAGCACCACGACCGGCGGCGACGGTGAAGGCGGGCGCGACGCCTCCTGCTCGGGCGCCTGGATCACCAGCCGCGGCAGGTCGTGCCAGTCGTGCGGCTCGGCGACCCGCCAGTACAGCCCGAGCGGCTGCCAGAGGCCGCCGAGGATCTCGCGCTCGATGATCCGGCGCGTCTCGGCGTCGGAGTGCGGGAAGCCGCGGGGCGGCACGATGCCGACGTAGTGACTCGGGCAGCACCCCGGCGACCCGCGGCAGCTCGGCCTCCCCGAGCCCGGTGACCTCGGCGAGCTGAGCCCAGTGGTCGAACACGGTCACCTTCGGCGCGTGCCGGTGCTCGATCCAGCTGCGCAGGGTCGACGTCGGCACGATCCGCCGCGCGGCCTCGTCCAGGGAGAGACCGCGGGAGCGGATCCCGGCCCGGACCGCTTCCGCCCACTCGTCGGCGCGCCAGTGCGCCACTCGACCACGCTAAGAGGAACCCGAGGGGCGGCCCCGGCGATGCTGTCGCGTGCGACAACCTCGCTCACATGCCGCGACGTGCCGTCGTCGAATGCCCCGCGTCACCTCACAAAGCTGACGAAACCCGCTAGCTTCGCGCAGGGACAAAACGCCCACGCCGCGCCGAAGAGCGCAAGAAGATCAACGCCGCCTGGATGTACCTGCGGGAGGTCTACGACGTGAAGAAGTCCACGCGCCGTTAGATCGGGGTGACGTACGCGCCCGAGATGCCGCCGTCCACGAGGAACTGGGACGCCGTGATGAAGCTGGCGTCGTCGCTGGCCAGGAACGCCACGGCCGCCGCGATCTCCTCCGGCTCGGCGAACCGGCCGACCGGGACGTGGACCAGGCGCCGCGCCGCGCGTTCCGGGTCCTTCGCGAACAGCTCCTTGAGCAGCGGCGTGTTCACCGGCCCCGGGCACAGCGCGTTGACGCGGATGTTCTCCCGCGCGAACTGCACGCCCAGCTCGCGGCTCATGGCGAGCACCCCGCCCTTGGACGCGGTGTAGGAGATCTGCGACGTCGCCGCGCCCATCACCGCCACGAACGACGCCGTGTTGACGATCGAGCCCTTGCCCTGGCGCTGCATGTACGGCAGGACTTCCTTGCAGCACAGGTAGACCGACGTCAGGTTGACCCGCTGTACCCGCTCCCAGGCGTCGATCCCGGTGGTCAGGATCGAGTCGTCCTCGGGCGGCGAGATGCCGGCGTTGTTGAACGCGACGTCGATCGTGCCGTACTGGTCGGCCGTGGTCCGGTAGAGGTTCTCCACCTGCTCGGCGTCGGTGACGTCGGCCTGCACGAACAGGCCGCCGACCTCGTCCGCCGCGGCCTTGCCGGACTCCGGCGTCAGGTCGCCGATGACGACCTGCGCGCCTTCGCTCGCCAGGCGGCGGGCGGTCGCGAGCCCGATGCCGCTCGCGCCGCCGGTGATCACCGCGACGCGGCCTTCGAAACGCTGGACCATTACTCCTCCGTGCTGATGAAAACGTTCTTGGTCTCGGTGAACGCCGTCGGGGCGTCGGGGCCCAGCTCGCGGCCGAGGCCGGACTGCTTGAAGCCGCCGAAGGGCGTCCAGTAGCGCACCGACGAGTGCGAGTTGACCGACAGGTTGCCGGACTCGACAGCTCGCGCGACGCGGAAGGCGCGGCCGGTGTCGCGGGTCCAGATCGACCCGGACAGGCCGTACTCGGTGGCGTTGGCCTGGCGCACCGCGTCCGCCTCGTCGGTGAACGGCACGACGGCCACGACCGGGCCGAAGACCTCCTCGGCCGCGGCGGGGTGCCGCAGGTCCGGCGGGGTCAGCACGGTCGGCGGGAACCAGAAGCCGGGCCCGGCCGGCGCGGTGCCGCGGAACGCGACCGGCGCGTCGTCGGGCACGTAGGAGGCGACCTTTTCCCGGTGGGCCGCGGAGATCAGCGGCCCCATCTCGGTCTTCTCCTCGGCGGGATCGCCGACGACGACGCCGTGCACCGCCGGCTCCAGCAGCTCCATGAACCGGTCGTAGACGCTCGCCTGCACCAGGATCAGCGACCGCGCGCAGCAGTCCTGCCCGGCGTTGTCGAAGACGCCGTAGGGTGCGGTCGCCGCGGCCTTCTCCAGGTCGGAGTCGGCGAAGACGACGTTCGCGTTCTTGCCGCCCAGCTCCAGCGTCACGCGCTTCACCCGCGCCGCGCAGCCGGCCATGATCTGCTTGCCGACCTCGGTGGAGCCGGTGAAGACGACCTTGCGGACGGCCGGGTGCTCGACGAACCGTTGTCCCACCACGGATCCCTTGCCGGGCAGCACCTGGAAGACGTCTTCGGGGAGGCCGGCCTCCCGGGCCAGCTCGCCGAGCCGGATCGCGGTGAGCGGGGTCAGCTCGGCGGGCTTGAGCACGACGGTGTTGCCGGCGGCGAGCGCGGGCGCGAAACCCCAGCCGGCGATCGGCATCGGGAAGTTCCACGGCACGATCACGCCGACCACGCCGAGCGGCTCGTGGAAGGTGACGTTGACCCCGCCCGGCACCGGGATCTGCTGCCCGATCAGGCGTTCCGGCGCGGCGGAGAAGTAGTTGAGGACGTCGCGGACGTTGCCCGCCTCCCAGCGGGCGTTGCCGATGGTGTGGCCGGAGTTCTCGACCTCCAGCCGCGCGAGGTGCTCGATGTCCGCCTCGACGGCGTCGGCGAAGCGGCGCAGCAGCCGGGCCCGATCACCGGGGGCGACGTCGCGCCACGCCGCGAACGCCGCGTGGGCGCGGGCGATCGCCGCGTCGGTCTCGTCGGCGCCGGTCAGCGCGACCGACCGCACCACCTGCTCGGTGGCGGGGTTGATCACATCGAAACTGGTCATTCTTGCCTCCTGCTCGCGTCGACCAGGGCTTGGAACAACCGGACGTCGTCGGTGTCCTGCTCGGGGTGCCACTGGACGCCGAGCAGGAAGTCGTCACCCGGCGCTTCGGCGGCCTCGATCGTGCCGTCGGCGGACCAGCCGACCGGGTCGAGACCGGCACCGAGCCGGTCGATGGCCTGGTGGTGGTAACACAGGGTCTTCGTTTCCGGGCCCAGGATCCGCGCCGCCCGGCTGCCGTCGGCCAGCGTGACGATGCCTTTGCCGAACGTCGCGGGCGCGGGCTGGTGCTCGGTGGACTCCCGGGCCTCGGGCAGGTGCTGGACCAGGGTGCCACCGAGGGCGACGCTGATCACCTGCAGGCCACGGCACACGCCGAGCACCGGTTTGCCCTGCTCGCGCGCGGCGGCCAGGAGACCGAACTCGAAGGCGTCGCGGTTCGGCCGGGTGTAGGTCGCGGGGTGCTGTTCCTGGCCGTAACGCTCCGGCTCGACGTCGGCGCCGCCGGTCAGCACCAGGCCGTCCACTGTGGACATCAGCCGGTCGTACGCGTCGCTCACCGGCGGCAGCAGCACCGGGACGCCGCCCGCGGCGACGACGCAGTCGACGTAGACGCGGTGCAGCAGCGCGGCTTCGGTCTCCCACACGAGGAACTTCGCGGGCTCGAGGTAAGTGGTGAGCCCGATGACCGGCTTAGAGGCGCTCGAAGCCACGAACCCGCTCCCAGTCGGTGACGGCGGCGTTGTAGGCGTCCACCTCGATCTTCGCCGCGTTCAGGTAGTGCTCGACGACGTCCTCGCCGAAGGCCGCGCGCGCCAGGTCGCTGCCGGCCAGGGCGGCGGCGGCTTCGGGCAGCGTGGTCGGGACCGTGGCGCGGCCGGAGTTGTAGGCGTTGCCGACGAACGGCTCTTCGAGCTCCAGCTCGTTCTCGATGCCGTGTAAACCGGCCGCGATCAGCGCGGCGACGGCGAGGTACGGGTTGACGTCGCCGCCCGGCACGCGGTTCTCGACGCGCAACGACTCGCCGTGCCCGACGACGCGCAGCGCGCAGGTGCGGTTGTCGGTGCCCCAGGCGATGGCCGTCGGCGCGAAGCTGCCGGGCACGAACCGCTTGTAGGAGTTGATGTTCGGCGCGAGGAAGTAGGCCAGCTCGTGCAGCGCGGCCAGCTGGCCGGCGAGGAAGTGCTCCATCAGCTTCGAGAAGCCGTGTTCGCTGTCGCCGGCCAGCACCGCCCGGCCCTCGGTGGAGCGCAGGCTGATGTGGATGTGGCAGGAGTTGCCCTCGCGCTCGTTGTACTTCGCCATGAAGGTGAGGCTCTTGCCCTCCTGCGCGGCGATCTCCTTGGCACCGTTCTTGTAGACGCTGTGGTTGTCGCAGGTGGCGAGCGCGTCGGTGAAGCGGAAGGCGATCTCCTGCTGGCCGGGGTTGCACTCGCCCTTGGCCGACTCGGGGTAGAGCCCGGCGCCCGCCATGTCGTTGCGGATGCGGCGCAGCAGCGGCTCGAGGCGCGCGGTGCCGAGCATCGAGTAGTCGACGTTGTACTGGTTGGCCGGCTTGAGGCCGTGGTAGCGCTTGTCCCAGGCGGCTTCGTAGGTGTCGTCGAAGACGATGAACTCGAGCTCGGTCCCGACGAAGGCGCCGAGCCCGCGCTCGGCGAGCCGCTCGAGCTGGCGGCGCAGGATCTGGCGCGGCGACACCGACACCGGCCCGCCCTGCACGCGCTCGACGTCGGCCAGCACCAGCGCGGTGCCCTCCTGCCACGGCACCAGCCGCAGGGTGTCGAAGTCGGGACGCAGCACGAAGTCGCCGTACCCGCTTTCCCACGACGAGAGCTCGTAACCGTCGACGGTGTTCATGTCGACGTCCACGGCGAGCAGGTAGTTGCAGGCCTCGGTGGCGTGCCCGACGACCTCGTCGAGGAAGTACTCGGCCGCGCAGCGCTTGCCCTGGAGCCGCCCCTGCATGTCCGTGATCGCGACGAGCACGGTGTCGATCGTGCCCGCGTCCACGCGCTCCCGGAGTTCGTCGAGGGTGAGCATGCCTCGCCTGCGTGCCATCAGCCACCCCAAAGGTTTGATGCGAATCCTTTGCCGGTCCTTCCTACCCTGGTGGCGAGCTACGGGTCAACCCTCGAAAAGGTACTTTTTTGATCCATTGCGGTGACACTCGGACGGCGTGGTGGAATGTCCGGGATGCCCGGCTGAGAAGAGCCTGTGAATCGTGCTCGACCGGGAGGAATCCGGGGTACTTCCACGTTGTAAGGGGCAGGAGAGGTGAGATCGATGACCACAGCATTCACGCAGACCACGATCGGACAGCAGCAGGCCCGGCCCCAGTTGCCGACCCTGCCCACCGGCTGGCCGATCGGTTCGTACGAGTCCTACGAGCAGGCACAGAGCGCGGTCGACCACCTCGCGGGCACGGACTTCCCGGTCACCGACGTCACGATCGTGGGCGTGGAGCCGATGCTCGTCGAGCGGATCGCGGGCAAGATGTCGTGGGGCAAGGTCCTCGGCAGCGCCGCGATGTCCGGCGCCATGTTCGGCCTGTTCCTGGGCGTCGTGCTGAGCCTGCTCAACCCCGGCGCCGGGCTGGTGCCGATCGCCATCGGCCTCGTCGCCGGCCTCGGGTTCAACCTGCTGTTCGGCGCTCTGGGCTACGCGGCGAACCGCAACAAGCGCGGGTTCATCTCGCAGAGCCAGCTGGTCGCCCGCCGCTACGACGTCCTGTCGCAGCCCCGCAACGCCGAGAAGGGCCGCGCACTCCTGGCGGACCTGGCCGCGCGGAGCGCGTTCGGCCGCTGACCGTCACCCTTCGAAGGCCGTCTCCCCTCGGGAGGCGGCCTTCGTCGCGTCCGGGCCCGGCGGAACCGTCGGTGCTCGCCGGTAGCGTGGAAAACGGGGGCTGCTCAGGTGCCGGACGACACCGTCGGGATGTCCGACGACGGGTCCGGGAGTTCCGACGGCCGGCCCGACCGCAGCAGCTCGCCCCAGCGCGCGCGGTCGTAGCGGGCCGGCGGGGTGCTCGTCAGGAACTCGCGCAGGATCTCCAGGAACCGCTGCGGGTCCGAGCGGTGGGGGAAGTGGCCCGCGCCCTCGAACAGCACCAGCTTGCTGCCCGGCATCGCGCGGTGGGCGCGCAGCGCGTGGCCGCTCGGCACGACCACGTCGTCGGTGCCCCACGCCAGCAGCGTCGGGATTCCCTCGGTCAGGTAGCACCGGTCGAGCATGTTGACCACCTGGCCGCGCCAGTCGACGACCGAGCGGAGCGTCCGCAGGAACGCCGTCCGGCTGCCCGGTTCGAGGAGCCGGACGTAGCGCGTCAGCACGTAGTCGAGGTCCGGGCCGAGCCCGAGTCCCTCGGAAACCCGCAGCAGCTCGGCGATCCCGCGCATCGCGGCCAGCGCCGGGCGGGTGCCCAGCAGCGGCATCACCAGCCCCGCGCCCGGTGCGGCCGCCAGGCGCAGCAACGGGTGCACACTCGCCCCGACACCACCGGAACCGACCAGCACCAGGCGTTCGCAGCGTTCCGGGAACTGGTACGCGAACTGCATCGCGACGCCGCCGCCGAGTGAATGCCCGACCACCGTCACCCGGTCGACGTCCAGCGTGGTCAGCAGGTCGCGCATGCCGCACGCGTAGGCGGCGACCGAGTAGTCGGCGCGCGGCTTGGCCGAAGCGCCGTGGCCGAGCAGGTCCGGCGCGATCACCGTGTAGTCGCCGGACAGCGAGGCCAGCAGGTCCAGCCAGGTCGACGAGTCGTCGCCGATGCCGTGCAGGAACAGCACGGCGGGACCGCGCCCGGCCATCCGGTAGGCGCGCTCGTACCCGTGGACCACCCGTGTGCGCGGGGCGAACGTGTCCGCCCCGATCCCCGTCAATGCCGGCACGTACCCAGCTCACCACGGGTGCGTTCGCTGGACGTTTCCGGCACGTTCGGATCGGGTGAACGCCAGGAGCGGCCCCGACCTCCGCTCCTGGCGTCCGTTCCCCCCTACCTTGTCGGCGTCGTCGTGGGAGCCGGCGTCGACGAAGGAGCACTGGGTGAGGGCGACGTCGTCGGTGGTGTCGTCACCTTCGGGATCGCCGCGCTGAACGGCACGTTCGGGTCTTCGCGGCAGGCGGAGCGGTAACCGTTGTAACCGTCGAAGTTGCCCTGGTCGTCGGTGACGCCCTGCTGGATCCGCGGCCGCGGGAACCGGTTGTCCGACCCGATCTTCTCCTTGGTGCCGGACGAGCGCTCGCAGCCGTAGCGGGTCAGCGTGATCGGCCTGCCCTCTTCGTCGTAGAGGTAGACCTCGGTCAGCGGCTTGCCCTCGGCGTCGAAGGCGTAGACGTTGCCGACCGCCTGGCCGCCGTAGGTCAGCTGGTCGGTGCCGTACTGGTCGGACGACGACGGGTAGTACGGCGACGACGCGCTCTGGTAGGGGCTGCGGTTCGAGATGAGGTCGACCGCCGCCCCGAAGCCGCCGAGCGCCCCGCCGATCACGAACGCCGAAACCGGCACGGCGACCCACAGCAGCCGCCGGTCGGCGCGCAACCGCGGCCCGGCCCACACGGCCGCGACACCCGCGAGGAGCAGGAAAGGCAGCAGCAGCACGGCTTGCCGGTGCCGCAGCATGAGCAGCACCCCGAACGTGAGCAGCGCGAGGGCGCAGATGACCCACCACGCGGGCTTCAGCGAACCCAGGTAGCGCAGCGCCTTCCCGCCTTCCTCCTGCTCGCGGAGCCTGCCCAGTGACGTGCGCAGCCGCGCCAGCTCCGGCAGCGCCAGCACCGGCTCGACGCCTCCGCGCAGCAGCAGCGCCAGGCTGATCAGGAACACCGGCGCGGGCACGACGATGCCGATCAGCGCGTCGGGCTCCACGTTGATGGCGGCGGTGAAGGCGATCAGCGTGAGCGCCAGCGCGCTGATCACCAGGCCCCACAACGCGATCCGCGGCTTCAGCAGGCTCGGTGACGCCGGCGCCGTGGTCAGCACCGTGGCCGCCCCCTCCCCCGCCGGCGGGTAACCGCCCGAAGCCCGCAGCTCGGCCGCGTAGCTCTCGGGGGTGCCGAGCCGTTCGATGAGGGCCTCGACGCGGGCGCCCTCCCCCAGCTCGCCCTCGAGCTCCGCCAGGTGCGGGCGGACGTCCTCGAGGATCTCTTCGATCTCGCTCGCGGGCAGGTCGGCGAGCGCGGTCCGGACCCGCGCCAGATAAACCCGCACGGCGGTCGGCTTGTCGCTCATGCTGCTGCCTCTCCCAAAAGCACGTTCATCGTCGAAGCGAAGCTGTGCCAGGTCTTGCCCGACTCCGCCAGGCGGAGCCGGCCCGGCTCGTTCAGGCTGTAGTACTTGCGGTGCGGCCCCTCTTCACTGGGCACCACGTACGAGGTGAGCAGGCCGGCCTTGTAGAGCCTGCGCAACGTCCCGTACACCGACGCGTCCCCGACCTCCTCCAGGCCCGATGCCCTGAGTCTTCGCAGGACGTCGTACCCGTAGCCGTCTTCCTCGCGGAGCACCGCGAGGACGGCGAGATCGAGCACCCCTTTGAGCAGCTGACTGATCTCCACTGCACCCTCCAGTCTTACGCTTAGGAAGGTACCACGCATTGCGCAGTAGTGCGCACGGCAGAGGGCCATCCGGCGCGTCGCCGAGGGATCACCCGGGGTCGACGGGCCGCTCGAAGAAGGACTCCAGCACGACGATCGTCTGCGTCCCGGTGACGCCGTCGATCGTGAACAGCCGCCGCAGCGCTGCCTGCAGCTCCTCCGTCGACGCCGTGCGCACCTTCACCAGCAGCGACGCCGGCCCCGCGACGACGTGCGCTTCGATGACCTCGGGCAGCGCTTCGAGGGCGGTCTTCACCGAACCGTCCCCCATCCAGGCGTTGGCCTCGACGAGGACGAACGCCGCGACCGCGCGCCCGACCGCGACCGGGTCGACCTCCACGGTGGTCCGCCGGATCACGCCCTGCTCGCGCAGTTTGCGCACGCGCTCGTGGGCCGCACCGGCCGAGAGCCCGACCGCCCGACCGAGCGCCGTGTACACCTGCCCCGCGTCCCGCTGGAGTTCCGCCAGCAACATCCGATCCACGTCATCCACTGGTTGACCATATCAGGTTCGGTGTAGCATGATCGGCACAGGATGGTATTTTGATTGGGGAGGTGTTCGGTGGATCTGGTCAAGGCGGACTTCGCGGTGCTTGACGAGCGCTTCGCGCGCGTCAACGGCGACGAGTGGATGCAGCGCCTGCACACCGGCTGCCGCTGGACCGAGGGGCCTGCGTACTTCCCGGCCGGGCGCTACCTGGTGTTCAGCGACATCCCGAACAACCGGACCCTGCGCTGGGACGAGACCACCGGCCAGGTCGGGGTGTTCCGGCAGCCGTCGGACTACGCGAACGGGCACACGGTCGACCGGCAGGGCCGGCTGATCAGCTGCGAGCAGGGTCCCCGCCGGGTGACCCGCACGGAGCATGACGGGTCGATCACCGTGCTCGCTTCGTTGTACCAAGGAAAGCGGCTCAACAGTCCCAATGACGTCGTCGAGCACTCGGACGGGTCAATCTGGTTCACCGACCCGAGTTACGGCATCGACAGCGACTACGAGGGATACCGCGCGGAGAGCGAGATCGGCGCGTGCCACGTGTACCGCGTCGACCCGCAGGACGGCGAGGTCCGCATCGTCGCCGACGACTTCTCCCGTCCGAACGGCCTGGCGTTCTCGGCCGACGAGTCGCAGCTGTACATCGCCGACACCCGCCAGGATCCCAGCCACCTCAGGGTGTTCGGCGTAGCCGACGGCGGAACCCTCACCGACGGCGAGATCTTCGCAACGTCCGACGCGGGCGGCTTCGACGGAGTCCGAGTCGACAGCGAGGGCAACGTCTGGGCAGCGGCCCACGACGGCCTGCACTGCTTCGCCCCGGACGGCACCCGCATCGGCAAGCTCCGCATGCCGGAGGTCTGCTCGAACTTCACCTTCGGCGGCGCTCGGCGGAACGAGCTGTTCATCACGGCATCAAGTTCGCTGTACACCCTGCGGGTGACGGTGAACGGGGCTCGGTACCCATGAGTGGACGTCTTTGGCCCCGGAGTCATGGGGGTGCCCTCATGACTTTGGTTCCGGACTGGTCGAGCGCCCGGTTCAGCGCGACGCCAAGCTCGCCGTACACGCTGCGGATCAGGATGAAGGGCGCCCGCCATTCGTGAGGGGCACCCTCATGGACATAAAAGCCATGAGGGTGCCCCTCACGATTTCAGAGCTGGGCTTGTCGAGCGCCTGGTTTAGCAGCGCGCCCGCACGGGCTTCGGTTCCGGACTCGTCGATCATCTACCCGGCAACAAGCCCTGCGCGACTTCAGACCCCAACCAGCCGAACACCTGGCTCGGCAGCGAACCTCGCACGGCTCTCATTCCGAGCTTGTCTATCGCCTACCCAGCAGCGATCCCACGCAACCTCGGACCCAGCCAGCTGAACGCCCGGCACGGCAGGGCGTCCCACGGCTCCCGTTCCGCGCTCGTCACTCGCCTGCACAGCAGCGATCCCACGCAACTTCGGACCCAGCCAGCTGAACGCCCGGCACGGCAGGGCGTCCCACGGCTCCCGTTCCGCGCTCGTCACTCGCCTACCCAACAGCGATCCCACGCAACCTCGGACCCAGCCAGCCGAACGCCCGGCACGGCAGCGTACCCACGACTCCCGTTCCGCGCTCGTCACTCGCCTGCACAGCAGCGATCCCACGCAACCTCAGAACCCAACCAGCCGAACGCCCGGCACGGCAGCGTACCTCGCGCGGGCTTCGCTCCGGGCTCGTCGATCCCTTGCCCAGCAACGATCCCTGCGCGACTTCGGACCCCAGCCAGCCAAAACGCACGACTCAGCAGCGTGCCCCGCACGGCTTCCGTTCCGAGCCAGCCGAGCGCCCGGCCCAGCCCGACGTACACCCTACGAGTCACGGTAAGCGGCGCCCGCCGCCCATGAGGGGCACCCTCATGGCCATGCCCCTCACGACTTCGGTCCCGCGCTAGTCGAGCGCCTGGTTCAGCTGGGTGCCGCGGCGCCAGGCGCGGCTGACCCGAACCAGCCAGTCCGCCTCGGCCGCGACGTCCGCGTCGGCGTCCGCCAGGGGTTCCGGTGTGTCGTCGGCTGGGGCGAAGCGGCGGCCCGCCCGTTCCGCCTCGATCGCCGCCGCCAGGGTGACCGCCTCCACCGTCGCCGCGACTTCGGCTTCGGGGACTCCCGCACGTCGGGCCTCCGCCGCCGCTCGGGCCGGGAGGCCGGGGTCGAAGTGGGCGCGCAGGGCCAGGTGACCGTCGCGGATCTCGATCACCCGGCGGTACAGCGCGAACTCGGGTCCGGCCGCCAGCCCGCGGCCCGGGTCGAGCGCGATGCCCGGCACCGCCGCGCGCAATGCCGCCCACAGCGGCTCGATGCGGCGGTACGCCCGGTAGGCGCGCACCCGGCCGAGCACCGACGACACCGCCGGCGACCACGCGCTGAGCGTCGCCCCCGCCGCGATCAATCCGACGGTCACCGCCGCCAGCACCGACGACACCAGGTCTTCGCGGGCCTCGATCCGGGACGTCTGCGCGAGCCTGCGGACGTCGTCGACACCCCACAGCGTCCACACGAACGCCGAGCCGACTCCGATCACCAGCAGCCACAGCCCGGCGCGCAGCGGGCCGGGCTCCGCGTGCCGCGCGCCGCGGGCGAACACCGAGCTGAGCAGACCGAGGCTGACCAGGCCGTAGACCAGGAACAGGATCTTGTCGCCGATCGCGAACGGCAGCCCGCCGGCCGGGAACACCGTGTCGTCGCCGACCCGCTCTGGCGAGGACAGCGCGTAGCACGCCGCGAGCAGGACCATCGTCGCGCCGGTGAACAACGCGTGCGGGACGAGCCGGGCGCCTTCGCCTCGCCACATCGCCTGGCCGAAGGCGACCGCGAAGCCGATCGCGCCCAGCTTCAGCTCCTCCCCCATCAACGGCGCGACCCACGCGAACACCGGGCCCGGGCCGGCCAGGACCTCCATCGCCGGGGTCAGCACGACGATGCCGGCGGCGATGCACATGCCGAACCCGGCGAGGAACCACATGGTGCGCGCCGGCTGGCTGTGGCGTGATTCGATCAGCTTGTACCCGAACCCGGCGCACCCCAGCAGGCACAGGTGATAGGTCAGGGTCTCGATCACGGCGCGCGGCGGCGGGACCGGCCGCCGAACAGCGAGTCGAAGCGCCGCAGGTCTTCGGGGACGTCGGGCGCCGGTTCTTCGGGCCGGACGATCCGCTGCGCGAGCAGGGTGGCCACGAGTTCGGCCTCGCGTTCCTCGACCTCGGTGTAGGTGGTGCGGCCCAGGACCCGGCGGACCAGCTCGGGCGAGAGGTTGGGCATCAGCTGCCGGCCCGCGGCGGCGTCGATGGCCACGCCGTCGGGGCCGCCGTCGGGCCCCGTGTGCCCGCAGACCAGGTGCCCGACCTCGTGCAGCAGGATGTGCCGCCGGTGCAGGGCGGTCGTGTTGGTCGGGTAGAGGATGTAGTCCGCGCGTTCGGTGCTCATCAGCAGCCCGCAGGGTGCGCCGTCGGGCGCGCTGACCGGCATCAGCTCGATCGGACGGCCGCGCTGGGCGGCCAGGGCCGCGACGAACGCCTCGGGATCGAACGGTTCCGGCAGGCTGACGGTGCCGGCCACCTCACGGGCCCGCTGCCACAAGGCGCGGCCCGGTCCCCGCGCGGAGAGCCGCCGCAGAGATCGTCGCTCCGCCACGTCAACCCTCCTTCTCCACGCCACCGCGGCCGGATCTCGTCCCGGCACGCGGCCACGCGGGCCCACTGGGGCCCGGTACCGAATCCGGTTCGCGTCCGCACCGCCATGCCGACCCCGCGAACCTACCGCGACGACGGTCGCCACGGGACCACCCCGCCGGTAATTACCGGCGCAGACTCCTCGGCGCCCGGGTTCCCGCTGGGCCAGCCGCCTTTTCTCACCATCGCTGTGGCCGGACCACACAGCTGGCCGGCCGGAGAGATCCGGTAGCGGTCGGCTGGTCCGGCAGCCGGATCGCGCACGATTGTGAGATCGCCCGGTTCTAGCGGACCGCGGGCTTCCTGGGTGGTCCAGCAGTGCCGGAAGAGCGGCCGACCGGGCGGCCGGAAAATACGCAGCGGCGAAGACGCCGAGCGGGTTGGCTCGGGTTGACTGTGACGGGAAGGGTTGGTTGCGCCGCGGCCGGATCGGCTGCTGTCTTGGGGTCGCCGGTTCTCGCGGGCGCCGCCGGCTTTCCTCGGTGGTCCGGTATTGGCGGAAGAGCGACCGACCAGGCGGCCAGAACATGCGCAGTGGCGAAGTCGCCGAGCCGGTTGGCTCGTCCAGGCGGTTCGGCGGCTGTGGCGGAAGGATAGGTGCACCGCGGCCGGACCGGATGTTGTCTTGAGGTCGCCGGTTCTCGCGGACCCCGCCGCCTTTCCTGGGTGGTCCAGCAGTGCCGGAAGAGCGACCGACCAGGCGACCGGAACATGCGCAGTGGCGAAGTCGCCGACCCAGTTGGCTCGACCGGGCGGTTCGGCGGCTGTGGTGGGAAGGGTTGATTGCGCTGAGGCCGGACCGGATGTTGTCTTGAGGTCGCCCGTTCTCGCGGACCCCGCCGACTTCCTGGGTAGTCCGGCAGTGGCAAAAGAGCGGCCGGAACATTGCGCTGTGGCGAAGACGCCGAGCCAGTCGACAGGTCCGCGGCGGTTCGGCGGCTGTGGCGGAACGATAGGTGCGCCGGAACGGATGTGGTCGCGAGGCCGCCGGTTCGCGTGTTGTGGCGAAGTCGCCGAACCAGTCGGCCCGGTCGCCGAGGCTGTCGGGCTCCTCGCCACTGCCGCCGGACTACCCACGCGACCGGCCGCGATCGATCCAGCCTCCAGGACAGTCAGTCTCTTCGCCGCCGCCGGCGAACTGTCCGGACAAGCCGGCGCGCGGGATTCGGTGCTGGGTCAGCTGTCCTTCTTCGGGGCTCCTCGGCCGGCTTCGCGGCGGGCGATGGCGTCGATCATGTCGCTGATCGTGTCCAAACCGTCGGCCGACAGGGTCACCGCGCGCAGCGCCAGGTCGCGGACGCCCGCGTCGCGTAGCGCTCCCAGCAGGGCCAGCTCCTCGGCGATCTTGCGGCTCTGCTCGTCGTCGAAGAAGTAGGCCGGGGGGACTCCGAAGAACTGGGCCAATGCTTCCAGGTGCCGCTTGGTCGGGTTGGTGCGCCGGCCTGTGCGGAGTTGCCACAGGTAGGTCGTCGAGAAGCTCTCGCCCGTGGCCTCGCGGCAGGCCGTCGCGACCTCCTCGTTGCTGTACGGCTCCCGATCGGCCCTCCGGACCACGTGGAACAGCTGGTCGATCTTGTCGGCCAGCGTCGACTTGCCGGGCTCCTTGACCACGTTGCACTCCCTCAGCTACCAGGCGTATTCATCCTAGCTGAAAGGCGAACACCTGTTATCAACGCGAGTTCGTTCTCGGCCGCGGCTGGCACCGCGGGCACGAGAACGACGACCGGTTCATGAACGGCTCGCGCCGGATCGGCGAGCCGCAGCGGTGGCAGGGCAGGCCCTCCTGGCCGTACGCGTCGAGCGAACGGTCGAAGTACCCCGACTGCCCGTTGACGTTCACATACAGCGCGTCGAACGACGTGCCGCCCTGGCCCAGGGCCGCGTTCATCACGTCCGACGCCGCGGACAACAGCTCGCGGCCCTTCGCGAGGGTGAGCTTCTCCGTCGGCCGCGCCCAGTGCAGCTTCGCGCGCCACAGCGCTTCGTCGGCGTAGATGTTGCCGATGCCCGACACCAGCGTCTGGTCGAGCAGGGCACGCTTGATCTCGGTGCGGCGGGACCGCAACGCGCGAACGGCCGCTTCTAGGTCGAACGCCGGGTCCATCGGGTCGCGCGCGATGTGCGCGATCGAGCCCGGCAGCAGCACGCGCTCACCGATGTCGGTCAGGTCGTCCAGCACCAGGCCGCCGAACGTGCGCTGGTCGACGAAGCGCAGCTCCGGGCCGTCGTCGTCGAAGCGCAGCCGCACGCGCAGGTGCTTCTCGTCCGGTGCGTCCTCGGGCTGGACGAGCATCTGCCCGCTCATCCCGAGGTGGGCGACGACGGCTTCCTTGTCGGACAGCTCGAGCCACAGGTACTTGCCCCGCCGCCGCGCGGCTTCGACGCGGGCACCGGTGAGCCGCTGGGTGAAGTCGCCGGCACCCAGGACGTGCCGCCGGATCGCCCGCGGGTGCAGGACCTCGGCGTCGCGAATGGTCCGGCCGGCGACGTGCGCCTGCAGGCCCACTCGGACGACTTCGACCTCGGGAAGTTCGGGCATGACGTCATTGTGCCCCGGGGGTACGACAGTTCTCGCACGGCACCGGAGGCGGAAAAGGAGAAATCCGCCTGTCTCCCGGAGAATTCGTGGCGGACGGCCACGAACGCCTCTGGGCTACAGGCGGATCAGGAGAACGCGAGCTTCAGGCGTCCTCGTCGGGCTTCTCGGAATCCGCGGCCTTCTTCTCGGCTTCGAGTTCGCCCGACAGCGAGCGCCAGGCCGTCTCGGCGGCCTTCTGCTCGGCTTCCTTCTTCGTCGAACCCGAACCGGTGCCGAGCGGGCGGCCGCCGACGAGGACCGTGGCCGTGAACTCCTTGCGGTGGTCCGGACCGGTGTCCTCGACGCGGTACTCGGGCACGCCGAGACCGGCCGACGCCGTCAGCTCCTGCAGGCTCGTCTTCCAGTCGAGCCCGGCACCGCGCAGCGGCGCCTCGGCGAGAAGACCGTCGAAGAGGTGGTGCACCAGCTTGCGGGCGATCTCGATGCCGTGCGCCAGGTACACCGCGCCGATGACCGCTTCCAGGCCGTCGGCGAGGATGCTCGCCTTGTCCCGGCCGCCGGTGAGCTCTTCGCCCTTGCCCAGCAACAGGTGCGCCCCGAGCCCGCCCTCGCCGAGCCCGCGGGCCACCCTCGCCAGCGCGTGCATGTTGACGACGCTGGCGCGGAGCTTCGCGAGCTGACCTTCGGGCAGGTCGGGATGCGTGGTGTAGAGGTGATCGGTGACGACCAGGCCGAGCACGGCGTCACCGAGGAACTCCAGCCGCTCGTTCGGCGGCAGACCGCCGTTTTCGTACGCGTACGAACGGTGGGTCAGCGACAGCTCGAGCAACTCGGGGTCGAGTACGACCCCGAGCGCTTCGAGCAACGGCGCCGGATCGGCTGGTGGTCCCCCGGGCGTCTTGCCCCCCATTGTCGGCTACCCGATCAGGCGGGCTCGACGACCTGGCGGCCGTTGTGCTGGCCGCACGACGGGCACGCGATGTGCTGGAGCTTCGGCTGCTTGCAGGCGCGGTTGGAGCAGGGCACCAGCTGAACCGGAGCCGCCTTCCACTGGCTGCGGCGGGCGCGCGTGTTGGATCGCGACATCTTCCGCTTCGGGACGGCCACGAGTAGATCTCCTTAAGACGGTCTGCTCGCGGTGCGAGCGAACTTTCCTCACCGGCGAGCTGGACGCTCGTCAGGCTTGCTCTTGCTCAGCGGGGTCCTGCGCAGGCTTTTCGCCCGCATTCTCGTCGAAGCGCTCGACCAGTGCGGCCCACCGAGGGTCTATCTTCTCATGCCCGTGTCCGGGCTCGAGATCGGCCCACTTGACGCCGCAGTCGATGCAGAGCCCGGCGCAGTCTTCGGTGCACAACGGCGCCAGCGGCAGGGCGAGCACGACGGCGTCGCGGACGGTCGGCTCCAGGTCGATCCGGTCGTCGACCAGCCGCGGGATCTCGTCCTCGTCGGTCGTCTCCTCGGTGGCCGACCCCGGGTAGGCGAACAGCTCCTGGACCTCGACCTCGACCTCCTCGGTCAGAGGGTCGAGGCAGCGCGCGCAGTTGCCCTGCGCGGTCGCCGTCGCGGTGCCGCTGACCAGGACACCCTCGACGACGGATTCGAGGAGCAGGTCGAGCTTGAGTTCGGAACCGGCGTCGATGGTGATGACGTCGGGGACGCCAAGCGGCGTCTCCACCGGCACGCTGCGCTGAAGAGCGCGGCTGAGACCGGCGTGACGGCCGAGCTCACGGGTGTCGATCACCCACGGGCTGCGGTCGTCGAGCTGGGGGGTCTTGTTCTCGGACATCCCGTCCAGAGTACGCACGGGGTGCCACCCCTTTCGAGCTGGCACCCGCGCACGTCACGCAGCCGCTGAGAGGCTGGTCACACCTGGTAGTCGTAGAGCGTCGGGCGGCCGCCGCTGTTCGGCAGGTTCGCCGGGGAGCGCAGGTGGTTGCGGCCCGAGTCGACCGTGCGCAGCGTCGTCGCCAGCAGCTCCGAGAACTCGGCCAGCTTGCCGTCGACGTAGGCGTCGCAGTCGCCGCGCTGGCGGTCCGCTTCCGCGTGGGCTTCGTCGACGATGCGGGCCGATTCGGCGTGCGCCGCCTGGACGACCTCCGTCTGCGCGACCAGCCGGGCCTGCTCGAGACGGCCGTCTTCGATGGCGCGGTCGTAGGCGTCGCGGCCGGCCTGGATCATCCGCTCCGACTCGCCGCGGGAGCGGTCGGTGAGGTTCTGGTACTCGGCCTGGCCCGCCGCGACCGTGCGGTCGGCCTGGTCGTGGGCGTCGGCGAGCATCTGCTCGGCGCGGGCCCGGGCGTCGGCCAGGATCCGCTCGGCCTCGTCGGTGGCCTCGGCGATCGCCCGCTCGGCTTCGGAGTTCGCCCCCGCGACCGTTTCCCCGGCCTCCTTGCGGGCGGCGTGGATCAGGTCGTCGCGCTTGTCCAGCACGTCCTGGGCGTCGTCGACCTCCGCGGGCAGTGCGTCGCGGACGTCGTCGAGGAGTTCGAGGACGTCGCCGCGGGGCACCACGCAGCTGGACGTCATCGGGACGCCGCGCGCCTCCTCGACGATGGTGACGAGCTCGTCGAGCGCCTCGAAAACCCGGTACACGGCAACTCCAATCCCCTGTCGCTGGCACCAGTCTGCCCTCATCCGGCGCCGAAGCGGTGAAGGCGCACGGCACCGGGCGTGTCCGCGTCCCACGGCAGGGTGAACGCCGGATCGGTGATCACCTTCGCGGCCTGCTCCCGGGTCAGCCGGATCACGTCGGTGCATCCGTGCCTCCCCCGTCCGTGTCCCGGAAGGCCACGGACGAGGGAGTCACCGCGTTCAGGAATTCAGGTCGATCGCCTTGAACGTGACGTAGTGGTCGGGCGTGTAGGCCAGCTCGCCGGCCTTGCCGGAGATCACGCGGTCGTTGGTGCCGACGGTGAAGAGCTGGTAGTAGCCGGACGAGCAGGCCGGGAGCACGCCTTCGCGGTTCTCGTAGGTCGTGCCGGTGGACGCGCCGCCGCGGACGTCGTCCACGACGGTCTTGGCGGCCGAGGACAGCTGCGAGTAGCCGATCTTCGCCAGGCCGGACAGGTCGCCGCACTGCCGCGTCGGCGTGCCGCCGCCGTCGATGTCGATGACCTGGAACGTGGCGTAGTGGTCGCCGGTGTAGAAGTACTCGCCGCCGCTGCCGGTCACGATGCGGCGCGTGCCGCGGTTGCTCGCGCCGGGGGTCGGCACCGTGTACTCGTGGTAGTAGCTCGTCGCGCAGGACGGCAGGACGCCTTCGCGGTTGTCGAAGACGACGCCGTCGTTCTGCGGGTAGGGGAACGGCCCGCCCTTCTGGATCAGGTCGTAGGTCGTCGTGGCCTCGGCGGGCAGCGACGAGAGCGCCTTGTGGGTGAACCCGGCGAGGTCGCCGCACCGGTTCTGCGCCGCGACGGCCGGTGCACCGGTGACCGCCTCGGCGGCGGTGACCCCCATGGACAGCGTGGCCAGGAGCGCGAACAGGACCGCGACCAGGCGAGATCGGTAGTTGGTCATTTTCGGACCGTAACCCGATCGCGTGATCGTCAGAAGGCGGAAAGGTGAACTCCCGCGACGCCGGCGCCAAGTCCCGACGTTCGTAGGGGGCCGTTGGAGGGGAACCGGACGCGCGCGGGTCCCTGGTGGAGGACGCTCAGCGCCCGAGCTTGGGGAACTTCGACGCGAGCCGCTCGTAGACGATCGGCGGGACCAGGTTCTCGACGTCGCCGCCGAGGGCCGCGACCTCCTTGACCAGCGAGCTCGACACGAACCCGTACGCCGGGTTGTTCGCCATCAGCAGCGTCTCGACGCCGGTGAGCTCGCGGTTCATCTGCGCCATCTGCAGCTCGTAGTCGAAGTCGCTGACCGAGCGCAGGCCCTTGGCGATCGCCGCGATGCCGTTCTCACGGCAATAGTCGACCAGCAGGCCTTCCCACGAGTCGATGCGCACGTTCGGTTGCTTCGCCGTGATCTCGCGCAGCATCTCCAGGCGCTCTTCGATCTCGAAGAGGCCCTTCTTGCTCTTGTTCACCCCCACCGCGACGACGACCTCGTCGAACAGCTGGGCCGCCCGCTCGATGATGTCGAGGTGCCCGTTGGTGGCCGGATCGTAGGAACCGGGACAGACCGCACGCCGCATGGCGCGGACGCTACCGTGCCCGCGCGCTCCACGCGGGGTGGTTCACACCACAGCCGCGAATTCCGCCCAGTGGACCGCCGTGTCGCCGTACTTCTTCACGCGCGAGGGCTCGAAGCCGTCCGGCCAGTCCGGGGCGCCGTCCCGCGCGGCGCGTTCGACGACGACCAGCGCGCTCTCCCCCAGCCAGCCGCCCGCGGCGAGCGCCGCGAGCACCCTGCCGAGCGCGGCCGAGTCCACGGCGTAGGGCGGGTCGGCGAGCACGAGGCCGTACGGCCGCGGCGCGGGCGCGGCGACGACCGCCTCGACCTGGCCGGCCCGGACCGCGCCGCCCAGGCCCAGCGCCGCGACGTTGCCGCGCAGGACGTCGACGGCGCGCCGGTCGGCTTCGACGAACAGCGCGTCGGCGGCGCCGCGCGAGAGAGCTTCGAGACCGAGCGCACCGGAGCCCGCGTAGAGGTCGAGGACGTGCGCGCCGTCCAGCTCGCCGGCCGTCTCCAGCGCGTTGAACAGGGCCTCCCGTACGCGTTCCGACGTCGGGCGGGTGCCCTTCGGCGGCACCTTCAGCCGCCGCCCGCCCGCCGTCCCGGCCACGATCCTGGTCACCCCCTGATTGTGCGGGGATGACACGAAGCACTCATCGCCGGGACACGGGTGAACCCGCCGGGCGCAACGCGTAGAGTCGTTCTTCGCCCTCGGAGGCGATCCAGAGCTGTCAAGGAGCCATGCGTGTCGGAACCTCGGGTCAGACGGGCCGAGATCGCCATCGAACAAGCCCACGTCGATCGCGTGTACACCCGTCTGGACGAACTGCGGGCCCAGGCCGAGGCGATGCGCACCAAGGGCTACGAGATCGGCCAGGGCGCGCAGCGCGAGGCGATCTTCGAGCAGGCGTCGATGCTGTTCGAGCGCGACATGATGGTGTACCACGCCAACCAGACGCTGCAGTCGCTCGACGCCGAGTACGAAGGCCTGGTCTTCGGGCGCCTCGACCACCGCGAGGACAACGAGCGCGTCTACGTCGGCCGCCTCGGCATCCGCGACGCGGAGTTCGACAACCTCGTCACCGACTGGCGCGCCCCGGCCGCGGCGGCGTTCTACCAGGCCACCGCCGAAGAGCCGATGGACGTCGTGCGGCGGCGCGTGATCCGCTGCTCCGGCCAGAACGTGCTGGACGTCGACGACGACGTGCTGATGGCCGAGGCCGTGCCCGAGGACATGCAGATCGTCGGCGAGGGCGCGCTGATGGCCGCGCTCGGGCGCTCGCGCGGCGAGAAGATGCGCGACATCGTCGCGACCATCCAGAAGGAGCAGGACGAGGTGATCCGGGCGCCGTGGCGCGGCGTCACCGAGATCACCGGCGGGCCGGGCACCGGCAAGACCGCCGTCGCCCTGCACCGCGCCGCCTACCTGCTCTACCGCCACCGCCGTCAGCTCGGCGGCGCCGGCGTCCTGGTGATCGGGCCCTCGGGCGTGTTCACCAGCTACATCTCGCGTGTCCTCCCCTCGATGGGTGAGACGAACGTCGAGCTGCGCGCGCTGGGGGAGGTCCTCGACGGCCTCGAAGCGACGCGGCAGGACGCGGCGCCGCTGGCCGCGATCAAGGGTTCGCTGCGGATGCGGAAGGTGCTGCTGCGCGCGCTGCGGGACACGCCGCCGGGCGCGCCGGAGGAGATGCGGATCGTCTACCGCGGCGAGGTCCTCAAACTGGACGCGCGCGAGCTGGAGAAGGTGCGCCGCAAGGCCCACACGCAGGGTGCGCCGCCCAACCGGTCGCGGATCCGGGCGGCGGAGCTGCTGCTGGACGCGCTGGCGACGAAGGCCGAGGGGTACGCGAAGGCCGACGGCAAGCCGTTCGAGCGGGCGGAGCTGATCACCGACCTGGGCGAGCGGATCGAGTTCCACCGCTTCCTGGTGGTGTGGTGGCCGGTGCTGTACCCGGCGCAGATCCTGAAGTGGCTGGGCGAGGAGAAGCGGCTGGCGGCGGCGTCCAAGGGCGTGCTGAACCGGCCGGAGATCTCGCTGCTGGCCGCGGACTTCGCGGACCGCTCGCGGGGCTGGTCGATCGCGGACGTCGCACTGCTCGACGAGCTGCGCGTGCTGCTCGGGGCGCCGCCGAAGCGCAAGCGCCGTCAGGTGGTCGAGGGCGAGGTCGAGCGCGGTGGCGGCACCACCCGGCCCGAGCACTACGACGAGTACTCGCACGTGGTCGTCGACGAGTCGCAGGACCTTTCGCCGATGCAGTGGCGGATGGTCGGGCGCCGCGGGAAGTACGCGAGCTGGACGGTCGTCGGCGACCCGGTGCAGAGCTCGTGGCCGGACCCGGCGGAGGCGGCACAGGCACGCGACCAGGCCTTCGGGATCAAGACGACCCGGCGGCGGTTCACCCTGCGCACGAACTACCGCAACTCGGCGGAGATCTTCGACCTGGCGGCCAAGGTCGTCGCGGGCCACGCGGAGGCGGGCGAGCTGCCGGTGGCCGTCCGCAAGACGGGTGTCGAGCCGGACGTCCGCCCGGTGGACGCAGCCGGCCTGTCGTCGGCGACCCAGGCGGCGGTGAAGGAGCTGCTGGGCGCGGTCGAGGGCACGGTCGGCGTCATCACGGCGATGGACCGGGTCCCGGAGGTCACGGGCTGGCTGTCGGGTGAGGCGGACGAACGGCTGAAGGTCGTGGGCAGCCTGGATTCGAAGGGCCTGGAGTACGACGCGGTCGTCCTGGTCGAGCCGATGGACCTGGTCACGGAGTCGACGACCGGGCGGCGGGTCCTGTACGTGGCGCTGACCCGGGCGACGCAGCAGCTGACGGTGCTGGCCTCGAACCCGGACTGGATCCCGGCGGGCTGACCCCGCTCCGGCCGCAAGTGCGGGCAAAGCTGAAGGGCTCCTTCGAGGGGCGGGAGGCAACTTCCCGTGCCCTTGAAGGAGCCCTTCAGACCCCCGGTCAGCGAAACGTCGTGGGACGTGTCCGTCCGAGGGCATGTCTAGTCGATCCGGGTTGTTCGGTGTCCGCGCGCTGCTACCGAACAACAACGCCGAACAACTCGTTCAGGGGCACGGCGGCCGGTAGTCCAGGCCCGGCAGGCTCGCCGTCCACTCCTCCGGCGTGATGCGCGGGGCCGCGATCGCGCAGATCCGGTCGGCCGCCCGGTCGGGATCCGTCTCCTGCAGGCGGACCGTCCCGTCCGCGACGGTTCCGGCCAGCGTATGGCCGTCCGGTGCGTACCGCACGGCGTAGACGCGGTCGCGTTCCTCCGGCAGGACGGCGCGCGGGGCCGCAGCGCCGGTGTCCCAGGTGCCGACGTCCCACAGCCGGATCGTGCGGTCGTAGCCGCCGGAGGCGAGTGTGTGGCCGTCGCCGCTGAAGGCCACCGACATCACGACGTCCGTGTGCCCGGTGAGCACCACCGGCGGGTGCGCGAGCGTGACGTCCCAGAGCCGGACCGTGCGGTCGGCGCTGGCGGTGGCGACGCGCTTGCCGTCCGGGCTGAAGGCGATCGAGAAGATCGTGTCCGTGTGCCCTTCGAGCGTCGCCAGCGGCTTCGGCGCGCGCGGGGCCGAGACGTCCCACAGCCGGGCCGTGTGGTCCCAGCCGGCGGTGGCCAGCGTCCGGCCGTCGGGGCTGAAGGCGAGGGTGTGGACGTCGTCGGCGTGCCCCTCGAGCCGCGCGATCTCCACCGGGTGGGCGCGGTCGGCGAGGTCCCAGAGCCGGGCGGTGTGGCCCTGGCCGGCGGTGGCGAGGAGCCGGCCGTCCGGGCTGAACGCCACCGCGTCGATGTCGTCGCCCGGCCGCGCGAACACCACCGGCGACCCCGGCCGGCCCGGGTCGGTGATGTCCCGCAGCGTCATCGTGTGGTCCCAGCTGCCGGTGGCCAGGGTCCGGCCGTCGGGGCTGATCGCGACACCGCACACCGCGTCGCCGAAGCCGCCGATCGTGGCCAGCGGCCGCGACGTGCTCCAGTCGAGCAACCGCACCGTCTTGTCGTAGCCGCCGGTGGCCAGAAGTCCGCCGGGACCGAAGGCCGCGGCGCACGCCTTGTCCGTGTGCGCGGGAATGCCGGGACCGGGCAGGTCCCAGAGCCGGGCGGTCTGGTCGTCGCTGGCCGTGGCGAGGGTGCGCCCGTCCCGGCTGAACACGGCCGAGCCGACGGCGCCGGTGTGCCCCGGCAGCGGCGGCAGCTCGCGCGGCCGCCGGGGGTCGGCGACGTCCCACAGCCGCGCGGTGCGGTCGAACCCGGTGGTCGCGAGGGTGCGCCCGTCGGCGGTGAACGCCACCGACCGCACGATCGCCTGGTGCGACGTCAAAGCCGCAAGCTGCGCCGGGCGGTTCGGGTCGGTGACGTCCCACAGCCGCGCGCTCTGGTCGGCGCTCGCCGTCGCGAGGGTGTGGCCGTCCGGGCTGAAGGCGACCGAGTGCACGACGTCGGTGTGCCCGGCCGCGATGCCGAGCGGGCGGCGGCCGCCGACGTCCCAGAGCCGCGCCGTCTTGTCGGCCGACGCCGAGGCGAGCAGCCGGCCGTCGGGGCTGAAGGCCAGGTTGTTGACGTACGACGTGTGCCCGGTCAGCTCCCCCACCTGCTTCCGGCTCGCGGTGTCGTACAGCCGGAGCGTGCCGTCGACGTCGCCGGTGGCCAGCAGCGGACCGGCCGGACTGAACGCGACGGCGTACGCCTTGCCGTCGTGGCGTTCGAGCACGGCACCGGGCCCGGGACGGCTCGGGTCGGTGACGTCCCAGACGCGGACGGTGCCGTCGAAGCCCGCGGTGGCGACGGTCCGGCCGTCGGCGGCGAAGGCGACGTTGTTGACGTTGCCGGTGTGCCCGCTCAGCGTGCCGAGCGGCACCGGGTGGTGCGGGTCGTGGACGTCCCACAGCCGGGCGGTGCCGTCCCAGGCGGCGGTGGCCAGCACCTGCCCGTCCGGGCGGAGGGCGACGGTGTTGATCCGGCCGGTGTGCCCGGTGAGCCGCGTCGAATACGGCGTCGCGAACATCCCGAGGACGGCGCCGCGCGCGTCGGCGCTCGGGTCGAGGCGGTACGCGGCGAGCGCGAGCTGGGCGGCGAGGGCGGGGTTGGTGGCGCGCACGGCCAGCGCCTGGCCCGCGACCTTCTGGGCGAGCGCGCTGTTGCGCTGGCCGGTGGCCGTCGACTCGGCACGCACCGCGTAGGCCGTCGCGGCGACGGCGACGACCAGCAGCACCGCCAGCAGCGCGACCAGCTGCCGCAGCCGCCGGGTCCGGCCGCGCTCCCGCTGCTGCTCGGCGTGCTCGACGGCCAGGCTGGCGTCGAGGAACCGCCGTTCCCGCCGCGACAGCGCGGAGTCCTGGCGCGCGGCCCATTCGCGGGCGATGGCCAGCCGGGTGCCGCGGTAGAGCCAGCCGGGGTCGCGCTCGACCGACTCCCACGCGTCGGTCGCCTCGGTCAGCTGGCGGTGCACGCGCAGGCCCTCACGATCTTCGGTGAGCCACTCGCGCAGCCGGGGCCAGCCGCGGATGAGGGCTTCGTGCGCGATGTCGATGCCGGTGTCGTCGAGGGTGACCAGCCGCGCCGCCGCCAGTTCGCCGAGGACGACGGCGGTGTCGCCGTCCTCGGTGTCGAGCTCGTCGCGGCTGAGCCGGCGCTTGGTGTCCTCGGTGCCCTCACCGAGCGCGGTCATCCGGAGGAAGATCTGCCGCGCGAGCCCTTGCTGGCGCGCGGAAAGCGTGGCGAACGTGCCTTCCGACGTCTGCGCGACGGCCCGCTCGATGCCGCCGGTGGACTCGTAGCCCGCCAGGGTGAGCGTGGTGCCGCGACGGCGTCGCCACGTCTCCAGCAGCGCGTGCGAAAGCAGCGGCAGCACGCCGGGCTGGCCCGTGGCGTCCGCGACGAGCCGGGAGACGAGGGCGTTCTCCACGCGGTAACCGGCGTCGACGGCGGGCCGCGAGATCGCCTGCCGGAGCTCTTCCGTCGTCATCGGGCCGACCAGGATCTGCGCGTCCTGCATGGCTTCGGCGAGGTCCGCGTGGCGCGCGCAGTGGGTGTAGAAGTCGGTGCGGATGCCGAGCACCACGCGGGTCCGGCTGGCGGGTTCGGTGGTCGCGGTGACCAGCGCGGCGAGGAATCCGGCGCGCTCGCCGGCGTCCTGGCAGAGCGTGAAGACCTCTTCGAACTGGTCGACGACCAGCACGACGTCTTCGGCTTCCGCACCGGCGAGCTGCCGCGCCGCGAGGCCGAGGTTGCGCGGGTGCGCGGCAAAGTCGTCGAGCAGCGCGCCGGGGGCGACACCGAGCGCGGCGGCGAACTTGACGGCGCATTCCTGCAGCGGCCGGGCGCCCGGGGTCAGCAGCACGGTACGGCCCGTGACGGCGGGCAGCAAGCCGGCACGCAGCAACGAGGACTTGCCCGAGCCGGACGCGCCGAGGACGGCGAGAAAACGCTGTCTCGAAAGGCGGCCGGTGAGCTTTTCGACGAGTCGTTCGCGGCCGAAGAATCGGCGGGCGTCGGCGGGACCGAATGCGGCCAGGCCGACATAAGGCGGTGACTCCCCGGATTCCGGCTCGGCCGGTGAATCGGCACCGGCCTGGTCGTCCGCGACCTTGTGCCAGCGCTCTTCCCAATCACCGGGCTCGCCGCCACAGGCGCGGACGTAGGCCAAAGTGACGGCCAGGCTGGGAAGTTTCCGCCCGCCGGCGGCCTCGGAGAGCGTGCCTGCCGAATAGTGCGCGCGCCGCCCCAGCTCGCGGTAGGTGGGATTCCCGGCGCTCTCACGCAACCGCCGGAGATCGGCGGCGAAGTCGGTCAGCAGGTCGTCCCCGGGATCCAGCGGTCGCTCCGGACGCGGCACCCGTCCTCCTTTTCGGTTCCGGTGCGGCACACGGTAGCCAACAACGCGTGGCTCGGAGGGAAAAGGCGGATTTCACAATCGGCGGCGGACTTCTTCGCGATCGACGCCGAGCGCGGCGAACAGGTCTGCCGCCGGGTCCGGCGGGGTCACCGACAGCAGCACCCGCAGCAGTTCCGCCGGATCCCGGCGCCGCGGCACCCCGCGGATCGCCTCGTTGACCACCGCCCGGGCGTTCGACGTCAGCGCGCCCAGCGTCAGCTTCGCCCGCTTCCGCGGTGCGTCCGCCGGCCGGAGGCCTTCGACGTCGATCCCCAGTGCCGCCAGGGCTTCCCGGTCCAGGCGGTCGAGGGCCGCGCGGGCGGTGGCCAGGTCGAGGCCGAGGGCCTGCGCGCAGGCGTCGTCGTGAAGCAGGCCTAGCAGCAGGTGTTCCGTGCCCAGCCGGCGGTCACCGCGGCGGCGCGACTCCTCCAGCGCCGCCGTCACCACCGACGCGAACGGGCTCTTCGCGATCATCGCGCCTCACTTCCCGTACTTCGCGTGCACGGACTGCCGGGCCACGCCGAGCGCGTCGCCGATCTGTTCCCACGACCAGCCGCGGTCCCGGGCGTGCGCGACCGCCGCCACCTCGACCTGCTCGGCGAGCCGGTGCAGCGCGCCGACGGCCCGCAGCGCGACCGCCGGGTCGGTTTCCGAAATCCGCCCGGAAAGCTCTTCCGCCTCCATGGCATGTCAGTCTAGCCTGACACACGACGTCAGTTCAAACTGACAAGAAGGAGGGGCGTCATGGACGTAGCAGTGATCGGGGCGGGCCCGGTGGGCTTGATGCTGGCGGCGGAGCTGCGGCTCGGCGGGAGCACGCCGGTGGTCCTCGACCGGCGGACGGCGCCGGACGAGCGGCCGCGGGCGAACGGGCTCGGCGGCCGGATCGTCGAACAGCTGGACCATCGAGGGCTGTTCGAGAGATTCGCGGCCGAGGCGGCGTTCGCCGGGCCGTTCCCCGGGTTCCCGTTCGGGCCGGTGCGGCTGAACTTCACGAAACTCGAAAGCCCGCCACTGCGCGGCTTGATGGTGCAACAGCCCCGGCTGGAAGCCGTGCTCGCCGAACGCGCGGCCGAACTCGGCGTCGAGATCCGGCGCGGGCACGAACTCCTGGACCTCGACACCGTGCGCGGCCCGGACGGCGAGTACCGGCTGGACGCGGAGTACGTCGTCGGCTGCGACGGCGCGCACAGCCGCGTCCGCGAGCTGGCCGGCATCGGCTTCCCCGGCACGACCGACGACGAGCTGCTGCGGTTCGGGCACTTCCGGACGGACCAGCCGTTCGACCTCTTCACCTCGGCGACGCCGGACGGCCTGAAGCAGGGCTGGAACCGGCGGCCGGCCGGGCGCGTGCTGGTGACGTCGCTGACGCCGGGTGTGGTGATCGTCGGCGTCCGCGAGGTGACGCCGGAGCCGCCCGGCGAGCCGACCCTCGACGAGTTCCGGGAGAGCGTCCGGCGGGTGCTCGGCGCCGACCTGCCGCTGGGCGAGCCGCTCTGGCTGTCCCGGACGGTCAGCTCGGCCCGGCTCGCCGAGCGCTACCGGGCCGGGCGCGTGCTGCTGGCCGGCGACGCCGCGCACGTCTTCCCGGCCGGTGGCTCGTCGCTGAACGTCGGGCTGCTGGACGCGGTCAACCTCGGCTGGAAGCTCGCCGCCGTCGTCCGCGGCGAGGCCGGGGACGCGCTACTCGACAGCTACGATTCCGAACGCCGCCCGGTCGCGGCCAGGACGTTGACCCAGACGCGCGTCCAAGCCCTGCTCGAACGGCTGACCGGCGAGGACGGCGACGCGCTGCGGACGCTCTTCGGCGAGCTGGCGGCGTTCGAAGAGCCGACCCGGCACCTGGCCGGGCTGCTGCGCGACGCCGACGAGCTGCCGTACGTCCCCGACCTGCCGCTGACCGTCGAAGGCGAGAAGACGCGCGTGGCGGAGATCATGCGCGACGCCCGGACCGTGCTGTTCGACTTCGCGGACCGCGCCGACCTGCGGGAAGCCGCCGGATCGCGGGTGAAGGTCGTCACAGCCACCTGTCCGGAGGCGGAGGCGGACGCGCTGCTCGTGCGTCCGGACGGCGTCGTGACGTGGCGCGGGGACGATCCGGCGGCGCTGCGGGAAGCAATCGGCGCACCGGGGCGTTGACCCCGGTTGTGAGCTCATTGCCTGACGTGCCGCTGTCCGTGCTCGATCTGTCCCCGGTGTCCGAGGGGATCAGCATCGGGGAGACGCTGCGCAACACCCTCGACCTCGCCCGCGCCACCGAGCGGCTGGGCTTCAACCGCTACTGGCTGGCCGAGCACCACAACATGCCCGGCATCGCCAGCTCGGCGACGGCCGTGCTGATCGGGCACGTCGCCGACGCGACCGAGCGCATCCGCGTCGGCTCGGGCGGGGTCATGCTGCCCAACCACGCGCCGCTGGTCGTCGCCGAGCAGTTCGGCACGCTGGAGGCGTTCCACCCGGGCCGCATCGACCTGGGCATCGGCCGCGCGCCGGGCACCGACCAGCGGACGGCGCTCGCGCTGCGCGGGCCGGGCGGCCTGTCGGCGGAGAACTTCCCGGAGCACCTGCAGGAGCTGATCGGCTACTTCACCCACTCGGAGGCCCGCGGGGTCAACGCCGCCGTCGCCGAGGGCAACCAGCCGCCGATCTGGCTGCTCGGTTCGAGCGGCTTCAGCGCGCAGCTCGCCGGACGGCTCGGGCTGCCGTTCTCCTTCGCGCACCACTTCGCCGCGGAGAACACCATCCCGGCGGTGCAGCTCTACCGCGACAACTTCCGGCCCGGCGTACTGGACGAGCCGTACGTCATGCTCGGCACGTCCGTCGTGGCCGCCGAGACCGACGAGCGCGCCCAGTTCCTGGCCGGGCCGTCCGGCCTGACGTTCCTCAGCCTGCGCCGCGGCCGCCCGATCGCCATGCCGACGCCCGAAGAGGCGGCGGAGTACCCGTACACCGAGATGGACCGCGCGTTCCTGGCCGAGCGCTTCGGCTCGAGCATCATCGGCTCCCCGGAGACGGTCCACAAGGGACTCCAGCAGCTCCTCGACGACACGGACGCCGACGAGCTGATGATCACGACGATGGTCCACGGCCACGCGGACCGCATCCGCTCCTACGAGCTGATCGCCGGCCTCAAGTCCTGACCCCGCGCTCACGGGCCCGCGGACGGACCCGACCGGCGAACACGCGTACCGGAACGGACGACACGCGTACCTGGACGGACGACACGCGTACCTGGACGGACGACACGGCTGCGCTTACCCTGCCGGGCGGGTCGTCCGGCAGGGTTCACGTGTCGTCCGTTCGGGTACACCGGGGAACCGGGAATGGGCACCTCCGTGCCGCCGTGAACGGCTTGCGCACCCGGGTCGGGAATTTCTTTTCCTCCACTGACAACAAGATCAGGGCCGTTTGTCAGTAATCGACAAGAAATGTGCGGTTACCAGGCCGTGACCGCGTGATCATGCTCAAGTTCTTGTCTCCCAGCAGGGCCGTGGTTAGCGTACCGACCAGTAGGAAACGGCACGGTGACCCCCGAGACCGTGAATGGCCGACATGAGATAGCCCGTTCGGACCAGTTCATTTGCTCACCTCGGGTCTATTCGGCGTGCCCGCGAAACACTGGGGAGGCACTCGAATGGCCGAACGGACGACGACGACGTCGTTCCCCGGGGCCGCCGCGCTGCGGCAGACCGGGCGGCTCTACGCGCTCGGCCTCGACGTCGTCCGGCTGACCTTCCGGCGCCCGTTCCAGGCGCGGGAGCTGATCCAGCAGTTCTGGTTCATCGCGAGCGTCTCGATCCTGCCGACGGCCCTGGTCTCGATCCCGTTCGGCGCGGTGATCGCGCTGCACATCGGCTCCCTCACCACGCAGATCGGCGCACAGTCGTTCACCGGCGCGGCGAGCGTGCTGGCGATCATCCAGCAGGCCAGCCCGATCGTGACGGCGCTGCTCATCGCCGGCGCCGGCGGCAGCGCGATGTGCGCCGATCTTGGCTCCCGCACCATCCGCGAAGAGATCGACGCGATGGAGGTGCTCGGCGTCTCGCCGGTCCAGCGGCTGATCGTGCCGCGGGTGCTCGCCGCGATGGGGGTCGCGATCTTCCTCAACGGCATGGTGAGCGTCGTCGGCGTGCTCGGCGGTTACTTCTTCAACGTCGTCATGCAGCACGGCACCCCGGGCGCGTACCTGGCGAGCTTCTCCGCCCTCGCCCAGCTCCCCGACCTGTGGATCAGCGAGATCAAGGCGCTCATCTTCGGCTTCGTCGCCGGGGTCGTCGCCTCCTACCGCGGCCTCAACCCCAAGGGCGGGCCGAAGGGGGTCGGTGACGCGGTCAACCAGTCCGTCGTCATCACGTTCCTGCTGCTGTTCGTGCTGAACCTGGTGCTCACCACCGTCTACCTGCAACTCGTGCCGCCCAAGGGGAGCTGAGCGTGACCACCACGGAAGTCCCCAAGACCGCGCGGGTGCGCGAAGCGCTCGACCGGCGGTTCGGGTTCCTCGACACCCTCGGCGACCAGATCCTGTTCTTCCTGCGCGCGATCGCCTGGATCCCGCGGGCGCTGCGCCGCTACCTGCGCGAAGTCGTCCGCCTGCTGGCCGAAGTCAGCTTCGGCAGCGGCGCGCTCGCCGTCATCGGCGGCACGATCGGCGTGATGATCGGGATGACCGTCGCCACCGGCACGGTCGTCGGGCTGCAGGGCTACTCCGCGCTCAACCAGGTCGGCACGTCGGCGTTCGCCGGGTTCGTCTCCGCCTACTTCAACACCCGCGAGATCGCGCCGCTCGTCTCCGGTCTCGCGCTGAGCGCCACCGTCGGCTGCGGGTTCACCGCGCAGCTCGGCGCGATGCGGATCTCCGAGGAGATCGACGCGCTCGAGGTCATGGGCATCCCCAGTGTCCCGTACCTGGTGACGACGCGGGTGATCGCCGGTTTCCTCGCCGTCATCCCGCTCTACGCGATCGGCCTGCTGTCGAGCTACCTCGCCTCAAGGCAGATCACCGTGTGGTTCTTCGGCCAGTCCGCGGGCACCTACGACCACTACTTCCTGCTGTTCCTGCCCCCCGGCGACGTTCTGTGGTCGTTCGGGAAGGTCCTGGTGTTCAGCGTCGTCGTGGTCCTGGCGCACTGTTACTACGGCTTCCGCGCGAGCGGCGGCCCGGCCGGCGTCGGCGTGGCCGTGGGCCGCGCGGTGCGCACCGCGATCGTCGCGATCAGCGTGCTCGACTTCTTCCTGTCCCTGGCCATCTGGGGCGCGACGACCACCGTGCAGGTGGCCGGATGAGACGGGAAACCCGCCGCAAGGCCGGGGTCCGCACCGCCGGGGTGCTGTTCCTGGTCGTGATGGGCGTGCTGGTCACGCTGTCCATCAAGGTCTACGACAAGGACTTCGTCGCCACGGTGCCGGTGACGCTCAAGGCGAGCCGCATCGGCAACCAGCTCTCCCCCGGTGGCCAGGTCAAGGCCCGCGGCGTGCTGGTCGGCGAGATCCGCGACGTCAAGGCGACGCCGGAAGGCGCGGAGATAGCGCTTGCTCTGGAGCCGGGCAAGGTCGACATGCTGCCGAAGGACGTCTCCGCGTTGCTGGTGCCGAAGACGCTGTTCGGCGAGCGGTACGTCCAGCTGTCCATCCCGGACGGTGACCGGGCGCCGCACCTGGCGGCCGGGGACGTCATCGCGCAGGACCGCTCGGCCAACGCGATCGAGCTGGAACGCGTCTTCGACAACCTGTTGCCGCTGCTCAAGGCCGTCCAGCCGCAGAAGCTCGCGACGACGCTCACCGCCGTCTCGACCGCGTTGCAGGGCCGGGGTGAACAGCTCGGCCAGACGATCGACACGGCCGCGAGCTACCTCAAGGAGTTCAACCCGAACCTGCCGCAGCTCACCTCGGACATCCGGGACCTGGCGACGGTTTCCCAGGTGTACGGCGACATCGCGCCCGACCTGCTCGACGCGCTGACCGACTCCGCCGTCACGCTCAACACCGTCAAGGAGAAGCAGGCGGACCTGGCCGGGGTGTACCAGCAGGTGACGTCGTCGTCGCAGGAGATCACGACGTTCCTGCAGAACAACCACGACAACCTGATCTCCCTGGCCGCCGACAGCCGCGCGCCGCTGGAAATCGCCGCGAAGTACTCCCCCAGCTTCGCGTGCACCCTGGCCTCACTGAACGCACTGAGGGGATCCATGGACAAGGTGCTCGGCGCGGGCACGAACGAACCGGGCCTGCACGCCGACGTCGCGGTGACCGCGAACAGCGGAAAGTACCGGCCCGGCCAGGACGACCCGCGGTTCACCGACGGCGGCGAGCCCCGCTGTTACCCCTCCGGCGTCGCCCCGACCGCCGGCACCGCCGCGGCTGCCCCGGGCGCCACCGGCCACCCGCTGCTGCCCGGCGGCCAGGGTGACCTCGGCGTCGCGAACTCGCCGCAGGAGCAGCAGCTGCTGGCCACGCTCGTCGCGCCGTCGATCGGCGTGCCGACCGCGCAGGTCCCCGGCTGGAGCAGCGTGCTCGTCGGCCCGCTCTACCGCGGCACGGAGGTGAAGCTCAAGTGAGGAACATCGCCTCCCCGCTGATCAAGAGCCTCATCTTCATCGTCGTCACCGCGCTCGCCACGACGTTGCTGGCCATCTCCATCACCAACTCCGGCCTCGGCGACTCGAAGCCGTACTCGGCCAAGTTCCTCGACGCGACGTCGCTCAACGTCGGGGACGACGTGCGCATCTCCGGTGTCCGCGTCGGCCAGGTCGAGTCGCTCGAGATCAGCGACCACAACCGGGCGCGGGTCGGGTTCTCCCTCGACAGCGGCCGCCGGCTGCCCGCCGACGTCCACGCGGTCGTCAAGTACCGCAACATGGTCGGGCAGCGCTACATCGCCCTCGAACGCGGCAGCACCGCCACCCGGGACCTGCTGCCCGAAGGCGGCGAAATCCCGCTGGACCGCACGACACCAGCCCTCGACCTCACCGACCTGTTCAACGGCTTCAAGCCGCTGTTCCAGGCACTCTCGCCCAACGACGTCAACGAGCTGTCGGGCGAGATCGTCCAGGTGCTGCAGGGAGAAGGCGGCACCGTCGAGAGCCTGCTCGCCCACACCGGCTCCCTGACCACCACGCTCGCCGGGCGCGACAAGGTGATCGGCGAGGTGATCGGGAACCTCAACACGGTCCTGAAGACAGTCAACGGCAAGGGTGACGCGCTCGCGAACCTGGTGTCGACGCTGCGGCAGCTGGTGTCCGGCCTGGCCGGCGACCGCGCCGCGATCGGCGACGCCATCAGCGGCATCGGCGACCTGACCCAGTCCACCGCCGGGCTGTTCGAGCAGGCCCGGCCGCCGCTGAAGCAGAGCATCGCGGGCCTGCAGGGCGTCGCCGCGAACCTCGGCGAGAACCAGTCCGATGTGGACAGTTTCCTGACGAACCTGCCGGTCAAGTTCACCGAGATCGGCCGGGTCGCTTCCTACGGCTCGTGGATGAACTTCTTCCTCTGCCGCGCCACCCTGGAAACCACGCCCGAGCGCGGTGTGTACGTCCCGACGCCGAGGTGTGAGTCGTGAAGTCCTTCAAGGAGCGCAACCCGCTCGTGCTCGGCGTGCTCGGCAGCGTCGCGCTGGCCGCGCTGCTGACCGTCACGTTCAACTACGACAACCTGCCGATCGTCGGCGGCGGCACCACGTATGCGGCCGAGTTCTCCGAGGCCGCGGGCCTGCAGGCGGACGACGAGGTCCGGGTCGCCGGCATCAAGGTCGGCGAGGTGCGCGACGTCGCCCTGTCCGACGACCACGTCCTGGTCCGGTTCCGGGTCAAGGACGCCTGGGTCGGCGACCGCACGACCGTGCAGATCAAGATCAAGACGTTGCTGGGCCGGAAGTTCCTCGCCCTGGACCCGAGCGGCGACGGCGTGCAGAACCCGGACCAGCCGATCCCGCGGACCCGGACCGTCACGCCCTACGACGTCACGGACGCGTTCAACGGCCTGGCCAACACCGTCGGCTCGATCGACACCAAGCAGCTGGCGAACAGCTTCACCACGCTGTCGGACACCTTCCGCAACTCCCCCGAGCACGTCCGCAGCGCGCTCGACGGCCTGTCCCAGCTGTCGAAGACGGTGTCGAGCCGCGACAGCCAGATCTCGGAACTGCTGGCCAACGCCCGGACGCTGACCACGACGCTGGCGAACTCGAACGACGACTTCGAGAAGCTGATCGACGACGGCAACCTGCTGCTCACCGAGCTGAACCGGCGCCGCGACGCGATCCACGACCTGCTCACCGGCTCGGCCCGGCTGGCCGACCAGCTCAGCGGGCTGGTGCAGGACAACACCGCGCAGCTCAAGCCGGCGCTGGAGGCGCTCAAGCAGGTGACCGACCTGCTCAAGCGGCAGAACGACAACCTGACCAAGGGCCTGCAGCTGGCCGGGCCCTACTTCCGCGTCGTCACCAACACGACCGGCAACGGCCACTGGATCGACGCCTACCTCTGCGGCCTGCTGCCCGAGAACCACGACCCGTGCGTCCCGCCGAAGAACCCGGGAGGGAACAGGTGAGCGCGCTGACCACCACCAGGGCCGGGGTCCTGACCAGCCGGTTCATCGCCGCCGCCCTGCTGCTCGCGCTGGTCGTGACGGCCGCGCTGTGGTGGGTGTTCTCCGGCAGCGGCCAGCACCACGTCACGGCGTTCTTCTCCCGCGCGGTCGGCGTCTACCCCGGCTCCGACGTCCGCGTGCTGGGCGTCCGGATCGGCCAGGTCGACGCGGTCACCCCACGCGGCGAGCAGGTGCAGGTCGACATGAGCGTCGACGGCTCGGTCGGCGTCGCCCAGGACACCACGGTCCTGGTGATCGCGCCCAGCGTCGTCGCCGACCGCTACGTCCAGTTCGCCAAGCCGGCCCGCGGCGGACCCCGGCTGCCGGACGGCGCGTCGATCCCGGTGCAGCGCACGGCCACCCCGGTGGAGCTCGACCAGCTCTACGCCAGCCTCGACTCGCTGACCAAGGCCCTCGGCCCGAACGGCGCGAACTCCCAGGGCGCGCTCTCGGACCTGCTCAAGACCGGCGCGGAGAACCTGCAGGGCAACGGGCAGGCGTTCAACGACAGCGTCAAGAACTTCGCGCAGCTGGCCCGGACCCTGGCCGGCAACTCGGGTGACCTGTTCGGCACCGTCGACGAGCTGCAGAAGTTCACGACCATGCTGTCCACCAACGACCAGCAGGTCAGCAGCGTCAACCAGCAGCTGTCCCAGGTCTCGGACACGCTGGCCGCCAACAGCGGTGAGCTCGCCCGGGCCCTCGAAGGCCTCGGCCGCGCGCTCGGCGACGTCCAGGCGTTCATCCGGGACAACCGCGTGGCGCTCAAGGCCAATGTGGACAACCTGGTGACGACCACGCAGACCCTCGTCGACCAGCGCGCGTCGCTGGCCGGGACGCTCGACGCCATCCCGCTCGCGGTGACGAACGTGCTCAACGCCGTCGATCCGGACACCGGACGGCTGCTGGGCCGCGCGAACCTCGACTACTACCAGGAACTTCCGTTGCCGGTCACCGGGGACGTCTACACCAACGGGGGTGGGCGATGAAGCGGGCCCTCGCCGCCGCGGCCGTCGGGTGCCTGCTGCTCACCGGCTGCTCCTCGGGTGAGTTCAAGGGCGTCTACGACCTGCCGCTGCCCGGCGGCGCCGACGTCGGCGACCACCCCTACGACGTGACCGTGCAGTTCGCCGACGTCCTCGACCTGGTGCCGCAGGCCGCGGTGAAGGTGGGCGACGTCCCGGTCGGGCGCGTGCGGGAGATCCGCCTGGGCAGCGACGGCTGGACGGCCGAAACGGTGCTGGAGGTCAACGGCAACGTCGCGCTGCCCGCCAACGCGGTCGCGCGGCTGCGCCAGTCCAGCCTACTCGGCGAGAAGTTCGTCGAGCTGGCACCGCCGGACGACACGGCGGCCGCGTCCACCGCCGGCCCGCGGCTCGCGAACGGCGCCACGATCACCCTGGACCGCACCAACCGCAACCCCGAGTTCGAAGAGATCTTCGGCGCGTTGTCGCTGCTGCTCAACGGCGGCGGGATCGGGCAGCTACAGACGATCAACCGCGAGCTGTCGAAGGTGATGGACGGCAACGAGGAGCAGATCCGCTCGTTCCTCGGCGGGGTGAACACCCTGATGACCGACCTGGACGCGCACCGCTCGGACATCACCGAGGCGCTCGACGGCCTCAACCGGCTGTCGGCCACGCTGGCCAACCGGCACGAGCAGGTGTCCGGCGCGCTGACCGACCTCACGCCAGGCCTGCAGTCACTGACCGAGCAGCGCACGCAGCTCGTCTCGATGCTGCAGTCGCTCGACCGGCTTTCGACGGTCGCCACCGACGTCGTCGACCGCAGCCGCGACGACCTGGTCGCCGACCTGCGCGCGCTCGCGCCGATCCTGGGCCAGCTGGCGAAGGCCGGCGACGACCTGCCGAAGTCGTTGCAGATGCTCCCGACGTTCCCGTTCCCGGACTCGGTGCTCCCCGCGGTGAAGGGTGACTACATCAACGTCTACACGTCGATGATCCCCGCGGCCGGCGTGCCGCTGCCCCCGCCCGGCCAGGGTGTTCCGCCCGGTCTCCCGCCGCTCCCGCTGGGCGGCAGCGACGCCCGCGTCTCCGGAGGCCGCTGATGCTGACGCGCAGAGTGCGGATCCAGGTGGTGCTGTTCGTCGTGATCGCGTTGGCGACCACGGCTTTCGTGGGTGCGAACTACGCCGGGCTCGGCCGGCTGTTCGGGTCCGGCAGCTACACGGTCAAGCTGGAGCTCGCCGAGGGCGGCGGGCTGTTCACCAACGGCGAGGTGACCTACCGCGGTGTCGCCGTCGGGCGGGTCGGCGAGCTGCGGCTCACCACCACCGGCACCGAAGCCGACCTGCTGATCGACGACGGCGCCCCGCCCATCCCGGAGAACTCCCAGGCCGTGGTGGCGAACCGGTCCGCGGTCGGCGAGCAGTACGTCGACCTGCAGCCGCGCACGGCCGACCGGCCCTACCTCGGCCAGGGCTCGGTGATCCAGCGCGAGTCGACGGCGCTGCCGCTGCCGGTGAACAACCTGCTGACGGATCTGGACTCCTTCACCGCGTCGGTGCCGACGCAGGACCTGCGCACGGTGGTGAACGAGCTCGACGACGCCCTGCGCGGCGCGGGCCCGGACCTGCAGACGCTGATGGACTCGGCGACGACGTTCACCCAGGAGGCGAGCACCCACCTGCCGCAGACGTCGAAGCTGATCGGCGACGGCGCGACGGTGCTGCGCACCCAGGTCGACTCCGCGGCCGAGTGGCGCTCGTTCAGCAGCAACGCCAAGGTGTTCGCCCAGCAGCTGGCCAGCTCGGACGGTGACCTGCGGCGGCTGATCGCGACCGCGCCGCCCGCGGCGACGGAGCTTTCCTCGCTGCTGAAGGAAAACGACCCCGGACTGCCGATCCTGCTGGCCAACCTGCTGACGACGTCCCGGGTGTTCGCCACCCGCACGGACGCCGAGCAGCAGCTGCTGGTCAACACGCCGAAGGCGGTGGCGGCCGTGGGTTCGGCGCTGAACCCCGCCGGCGACCAGCTTCGGATGGGGCTGGTGCTGAACTTCGACGACCCGCCGCCGTGCCGCCAGGGGTACGAAGACACGCCGCACCGGCCGAGCACCGACGTCACACCGCTGCCGTTCCACACCGACGCGGCGTGCACGCTGCCGTACGGGAACGAGAGCTCGGTGCGCGGCACGCAGAACGCGCCGCACCCGCCCGTGCCGGCGCCGGCGCTGCCGGGTGGGTTGACCGGCCCGCTCGGGCTGGGCACGCAGGCGACGTCGACGAGCCTCGAGGAGATGCTGTGGCTGCGGTGAGGTATCTGCCCGTGGTGCTGGTGGCGGCGGCCGCGGTGTTCGCCGGCGGGTCGGGCTACGCGTGGTACTCGGCCTCGCACGAGCCGGCCCTGACGTACGGGGCCGCGCGCGACGACGCCCTGGCGAGCGGCCGGACGCTGGTGGCGGAGCTGAGCAGCCTGGACTACCACGACGTCGACGGCGGCCTGGGCCGCTGGCTCGCGGCGTCGACGGGCCCGCTGCACGACCAGCTGGCCCACACGGACGACACGACGAAGAAGACCCTCGCGGCGAACGCCACGGTGGCGACGGGCCGCGTCCTGGACGCGGCGCTGAGCGAGCTGGACGAGCACGCGGGCACGGCGAAGCTCCTGGCCTCGGTGGAGATCACGATGGCGAAGCAGGGAACGGCCCCGGCGGTGAAGCGCAACCGCTTCGCGGCGGCGCTGACCCGGACCCCGGAGGGCTGGAAGCTCAGCGCTCTCGACCAGCTGCCGGTGGGTGCGTGATGAGCCGCACGGAAGAGATCACGACGGCCCGGGACGGCGCCAGGACCGGCGAGAACCCGGCGGCCGAGAGCGCAGCTCCCGACTCGACCTTCCGCACAGCCGGAACCGGATCCGGCGGCGACCACGGCCCGGCCGAGACCGGGTCCGAAGTGACCGGAACCGAACCGGCGACCGGCGAAAACCCGGTAACCGACACCCGGGTCGGCGACGCAACTCCCCATGCGGCCCCCCGCCTCGCCGAAACCGGCAAGGTCGGCCCCGGCGGCGACCACGAGCAGACCGAGGCCGGATCCGCATCGGCCGCGACCGGCAGCGCCGGTCCCGGCAGCCACCATCAGCCAGGCAAGACCGGATGCGCATCGGTCAAGCCAGCCGAGGCCAGTCCCGACCGCGACCGCCAGCCGGCCAAGACCGGATCCGAATCAGCCAAGCCGACCGAGGCCGGTCCCGGCGGCCACCACCAGCCAAGCAAGACCGGCTCCGCATCAGCCACGCCGACCGAGGCCAGTCCCGACAGCTACCACCAGCCCGGCAAGACCGAATCCGAATCGGCCGCGACCGAACTGGCGACCGGTGAAAACCCGGCAACCGACACCCGGGGCGGCGACGCAACTCCCCATACGGCCGCCCGCCTCGCCGAAACCGGCAACGTCGGCCCCGGCGGCGACCACGAGCAGACCGAGGCCGGGTCCGCATCGGCCAAGCCGACCGGCGCCGGTCCCCGCGGCCACCACCAGCCAGGCAATACCGGCTCCGCATCAGCCACGCCGACCGAGGCCAGTCCCGACAGCCACCACCAGCCCGGCAAGACCGGCTCCGCATCAGCCACGCCGACCGAGACCAGCCCCGACAGCCACCACCAGCCAGGCAAGACCGGCTCCGCATCAGCCACGCCGACCGAGGCCAGTCCCGACAGCCACCACCAGCCCGGCAAGACCGGCTCCGCAT
>NZ_JBICSQ010000012.1:0-3687 GCF_043197175.1 Amycolatopsis sp. NPDC049252 | reverse complement strand
CATCAGCCACGCCGACCGAGACCAGCCCCGACAGCCACCACCAGCCAGGCAAGACCGGCTCCGCATCAGCCACGCCGACCGAGGCCAGTCCCGACAGCCACCACCAGCCGGCCAAGGCTGACAAGGCCAGGTCCGAGCCGGAGACTGGCGAGGGGAGGGCCGAAGCGACCGAGCTGAGCGAACCGGCGACCGAAGCCGGTGCCGCCGACCCGGCGGCCGAAGCCGCGGCGACCGACCCCGCCACTGAGGCCGCCCCCGAGGCAGCTGATGCGGACGAAGCGGGCTCCGCCGAAGCGGCACTTTCCCGTGAAAGTGCCGCTTCGAAGCCGCGGCCGGTCTGGTTGCGGCTGCCGGTGCTCCTGCTGGCCGCCGCCGTCCTGCTGACCGGCGCCGGTGTCTGGTTCACCCTCGAGGCCCGGTCGGCCTCGTCGAACCCCGCCGCCGGCAACCTCGCCCTCACCGATGTCGGGGCGACCGCCGATGTCACCTCGGCCGTCACCCTCGCCATGAACCGGATCTTCTCCTATTCCTACGACAAGACCGACGTCACCGAGAAGGCCGCCGCGGCCGTGCTGCGCGGCTCCGCGAAGGATTCCTACGACAAGCTCTTCGCCCAGGTCCGCGAGAAAGCGCCGCAGCAGAAACTGGTGCTCACCTCTCGCGTTTCGGCGATCGCCGTGCAGGATCTGCGAAATGGTCACGCGCGGTTACTCGTCTTTCTCGATCAATCAGCCGTCCGGGCTGACAACAATGCGACCGACAGTGCCGCGGCCCAGCTTTCCGTGACCGCGGAACACACCGGTGACGGCTGGGTCGTCACCGAACTCGAACCGCGCTGACGCCGTTCCACCGAATAGCGCACTTCACCGGTTCCGGAAGCGTCCGGAACCGGCCGGGAAATCGCAAGGGAGAACAACTATGTCCGTGGCAACGCAGCTGAAGAGACTGGCTGTGCTCACGTCGGCGGCGGCCGTCGTGCTGACCGGGGTCGCCGTGACACCCGCGTCGGCCGACGTCATTCCCATCCCGGTGTCCTACAAGGTCACCGGCTCCACCACGGTCAAGAAGACCGGCAGCGCCATGAAGCTCGGCCCGGGCTCCCTCAAGGGCAACCTGCTCATCGACGACCAGACCGGGTCGGTCGGCCTCAGCGCGGACCTGGTGCTGCCGCCGGCGCAGGCCGACATCTCCCTGCTCTCCGGGATCTTCCGGATCAAGGCGAAGGTGAAGGTCACGCCGCTCGGCCCGGCCACCGGCACGATCGCCGACGGCAACCTCGTCACCAAGGCCAAGGCCAACATGGAGATCTACGACATCTGGGCCGGCCCGATCGTGCCGGTCATCCCGCTGCCGACCGTGCCGGGCAGCTGCAAGACGAAGACCCCGCTCGACCTGACGCTGGGCGCGCAGGACATCGACATCACCGCGCCCGCGATCACCGTGACCGGCACCTACACGATCCCGGAGTTCACCAACTGCTTCATCGCCGACATCGCACTCGGCGCCCTGGTTTCCGGGCCGGGCAACACGATTTCGCTCGACCTGGCCAACGACGCCACCTGAGCCGACCGGGTGGCGGGCCCG
The DNA here is from genome assembly GCF_043197175.1 of Amycolatopsis sp. NPDC049252. NCBI lineage: Bacteria > Bacillati > Actinomycetota > Actinomycetes > Pseudonocardiales > Pseudonocardiaceae > Amycolatopsis > Amycolatopsis sp. NPDC049252. Next base: position 2,103 of record NZ_JBICSQ010000012.1, on the reverse strand, counting down.
TGCGGGCCCGCCACCCGCGGGCTCAGCAAGGCGCGTTCGGATCCGTCTTCAGCACGAAGCTGTCGTTGTCCCCGGCGGACACCGCGAAGACCGGGCCGCAGGTCAGCGGCGAGGACTCCCCGACGATGTTCGAGCCCCAGACGACGATGTCGCCGTTCGTCTTGTACGCCAGGTTGTGGTTGAACCCGGCGTCGATGCCCGCGACGTCGGACAGGGCTTCCGGCGGCACGTCCACCTGCAGGTAGTTGTCCCGCCCCCACGCGTAGACCCGGCCGCCCTTGAGCGCCAGGCTGTGCTGGAATCCGGCGGAGACCGCCGTGACCCCGGACGACAGGCCGGCCGGCACGGTCGCCTGGCCGTAGGTGTTGCTCCCCCAGGCCAGCACGCCGCCGTTCTTGAGCGCCAGGTTGTGGTCGCCGCCGGCGGAGATCGCGCTCACCCCGGACTGCGCGGCCGCCGGCACATCGGTCCGCGTCCCCCAGCTGATCACCTGCCCGCCCTGCTTCAGGGCGAGACTGTGCATGTTGGACGCCGAGATCGCGATGACGCCGCTGCTCACCGACGCGGGCAGGGTGGTCTGGCCGTACCAGTTGTTGCCCCAGGCCAGGACCTGGCCGTTCTTGAGGGCCAGTTCGTGCCCCCAGCCGGAGGCGATCTGGGTGACCCCGGACGACGCCGCGGCCGGGACCTGGTTGGCCCCCCAGTTGTTCGCGCCCCACGCGAGGACGGCACCGCCCTTCAGCGCCAGCGCGGTCGTGCTGCCCGCCGACACGGCGGTGACGCCGGCCAGCGTCTCCGGCGGCGGGATCGTCACGTTGTAGTCCGGCTTCCCCCAGCCGAGCACGCCGCCGACGTCGGCCGCGTACGCGGGCGCCGCACACAACGACACCGCGGCCGTCGCCGCCACCGCGAATGCGGCCCCCTTCAGTGATACCCGTCCACAACGGGAAGAACCCGGCACGGTAGCCTCATTTCTCCGGTTTCGTTATCCGGGATTGCTTCGGCAAGATCACAAATGGTAGACCGTTCGGCACAGCGGTTCGCCGTCGCGGCCGCTCTTTGTCAAAATCCGCCAAATCCCGGGTCGCGCCTTCGCCGGCGGGCACAAGAAATCGATACACCCCCGCAGTGCCTCACCCGCCCAAGCACGAAGTCTTGTTCCGTACTGAACTGGCGAGTAGCCTCGATTTCGGCAGATGGACCTCCACCTCGCACGCCGGTGAATCGCGTCCCGCCACCCGGGGCAATGGGGTCGGTGAACGTGATGGGGGCACGGCGGCGAGAAAATCGATCAGCCAAAGCCGAGACTGAACTGAATCAAAGGAGATGAAGCCATGTCCCGACTCAGCAGGCTGTCCGCCGGTATCGCCACCACCGCGACCGCGATCGGCGCCATCGCGGTGCTGACCGCCGGTGTCGCGTCCGCCGCGACGGTCACCTACACCGCCGGCGGCACGACGCCCGTCACGTACAACTGCACCTTCCCCGGCATCTCGCCGCAGCCGGTCGCGGTCGTCGCGCACCTGGACGCCCCCGACGTCGTCCCGAACGGCACCACCGTCACCCCCAGCAACGTGGGTGGCACCGCCACGATCACGGCCACCGTCCACTCGCTGCTCACCGCGGTCGGCTACGACGGTCTCCGTGGCACGGCGAGCGTGCCGGTCTCGGCGTCCTCGGGCACGCTGTCGCAGCCGGCGGCGACCGGGCTGAACATCCCGGAGACGATCTACCCGACCGGCGGGCCGATCACGGTCAACATCGGGCAGGTCGCGACGTCCAGCATCCCGAACTGGACGGCGCCGTCCGCCGCGGGCAGCGCCACCCTGTCGCTGACGAGCTCGATCTCGGCGGCGCTCGAGTTCCACAAGAAGTCCACCGGTGCCTGGACGCCGTGGGCGATGAGCTGCACCCTGAAGGCGACGAGCCCGGCGCAGAACACCGCGTTCAGCCCGAGCATCACCGTCTCCTGACCGGAAGTTCCGGTGCGGGCCCCCCCCCCCGGCCCCCCCCCGGGCGCCCCCGTCCCCACACCCGAACCACCCCAGGAACCCCATTGCACGTCGAGTCCCGCCCCGCGCCGGCACGGTGTCCGCGCGGGCG
>NZ_JBICSQ010000011.1:0-175609 GCF_043197175.1 Amycolatopsis sp. NPDC049252 | reverse complement strand
CTTCATCGTTCGACTTGCATGTGTTAAGCACGCCGCCAGCGTTCGTCCTGAGCCAGGATCAAACTCTCCAACAATGAACAGTTTAATCGAGGCAATTTAATGCTCTCAAAGGAACCTCATACGAGGTTTCAAAACATAAGCTCTACTGGCTTAGTTCACTAGCACACTGTTGAGTTCTCAAGCAACACACTCTGGACTCACCGCCTTATCAGCGGCTTTATCCTCGGCAGTTGTTCCAAGCGATATTCACAAACTTTTGGTCGAGCATGCCTCAGCCGACGAAGTTAGTCGTAGGGATTCGGCGGCCGCTCGTGGGCCGACGCTGAACATTACCCGGTCCGATCCGCGGTGTCAACCCGCTCGTCCCGTCCTGGTCTCCGGGGCTTGCGGCCCCGGTGTGACCCGGTGTTCCTGGCGACGAAGAGAAGATTACATGCCCCGAAACCGGTCCCGAACAGGGGGGTCACTTAACGGTATCGCCGCAGGTCAGAGTGCTCACGGAGGGCTACGACGGCAGGGTCGGCAGGTACCGCGGCGGGACCCGGGCCGGCGCGGCCCGTTCAAAGTCTGCCGCGAGCGCCAGCATCCGGCCGTCGGACCACCGCGCACCCATGAACGAGATACCCACCGGGAGCGGTCCGGCAAACCCCGCGGGCACGGTCACGTCCGGGTAGCCCGCGACGGCGGCCGGGGTCGAGGACGGGATCACGTCGTCGTCCCCCGTCGCGCAGTCGGTCTTCCACGCCGGCGGGTTGGTCGGCGAGACGATCGCGTCCAGGTGGTGCTTCGCCAGCGTCTCGTCCAGTGACCGGCGCGCGAGGTCCGACAGCTCGGCGCGCCCGGCGAGGTACCCCGGGTCGGTCGGCGGTGGCGCGGCCAGCGCCTGCTCGAACAGCTCCTGGCCGGCGAAGCAGGTCTGCTCCAGCGGGTCGGCGCGGTTGTACGCGATCAGCTCGGCCAGGTTCCGCGGCCCCCGCGGGCGGGTCGCCAGGTAGGCGTCGATGTCGCGGTGGAACTCCGTGAGCAGTGCCGGGAACTCCAGCTCGCCGAGCCGGTTCTGGTACGGCGGCGTGACTTCGACGACGGTCGCACCGGCCTTGACCAGGGAATTCTTCGCGGACGTCATGACCGCGTCGGTCGAAGGGCCGAGCACCGGCAGCCGCCACAGGCCGATCCGGGCGCCACGCAGCACGCCCGGCCGGAGCAGCTTCGCGTAGTCCGTGGGCTGGGTGCGCGGGTACTCCGCGGTGGCCGGGTCCGACGGGTCGCGGCCCTGGAGGGCCGACAGCGTGAGCGCGACGTCGACGACGTTGCGGGCGATCGGGCCGGCGGTGTCCTGCTCGGCGGAGATCGGCACCACGCCGGTGCGGCTGACCAGGCCGAGGCTCGGTTTGTGGCCGACCGTGGCGGTCATCCCGGCCGGGCAGACGATCGAACCGTCGGTCTCGCTGCCGATCGCGACCTGGGCCAGCGACGCGGCGACGCCGACCGCGGATCCGGCGGACGACCCGCACGGGTTGCGGTCCAGCACGTACGGGTTGTTCGTCTGGCCGCCGACGCCCGACCAGCCCGACGTCGGCTTCGCGGCACGGAAGTTCGCCCACTCGGACAGGTTCGCCTTGCCGAGGATCACCGCCCCCGCGTTCCGCAGCCGGGTGATCAGCGTGGCGTCCTTCGCCGGGTAGCTGCGCAGCGCCCGCGACCCGGCCGTCGTGTGCTGGTCGCGCGTGTCGACGTTGTCCTTGACCAGCACCGGGATGCCGTCGAGCGGCCCGCGCAGGTGGTGCGCCCGCCGCCGGGCGTCACTTTCGAGAGCCTGGCCGAGCGCCCCGGGGTTCAGCGCGAGCACGGCGTTGACCTGGCCGTCGACCTGGTGGATCCGGTCGAGGTAGAGCCGGGTCAGCCCGGCCGCGCTGAGCCGGCCGGACGCCATCCGCGCCTGCAGCGCCGGGATGTCGGCCGCGTCGAGGTCGAACCGCGAAGCGGACGCGGCGGGTGCGGCGGGGACGAGCACGAGTGCGGCGGCCAGGATCGCGAGGAACACCGGCCGCCGCCCCATTCAGAGCACCGGCAGCAGGGTGCGGAGTTCGTACGGGGTGACGGCGCTCCGGTAGTTGTCCCACTCGGAGCGCTTGTTCCGGAGGAAGAAGTCGTAGACGTGCTCGCCGAGTGCTTCCGGCAGGAGCTCGGACTTCTCCATCTCGGCCAGGGCTTCCCCCAGGTTCTGGGGCAACTGCGCGTAACCGGCGGCGCGCCGCTCGGAGTCCGACAGCTGCCAGATGTTGTCCTCGGCAGGTGGCGGCAGCTCGTACCCCTTCTCGATCCCCTTGAGCCCGGCGGCCAGGATGACCGAGTACGCGAGGTACGGGTTGCACGCGGAGTCCAGCGTACGGATTTCCACCCGTCGGGATGACGCCTTTCCGGGTGAATACATCGGCACCCGGACGAGGGCCGAGCGGTTCGCCCGGCCCCACGAAACCGTCGTCGGCGCCTCGCTTCCGCTGATCAGGCGCTTGTAGGAGTTCACCCACTGGTTGGTGACGGCGGAGATCTCCTTGGCGTGGTGCAGCAGCCCGGCGACGAACGCCTTGCCGGTCTCCGACAGCTCGTGCGGGTCCTCGGCGTCGTAGAAGGCGTTGCGATCACCCTCGAAGAGGCTGATGTGGGTGTGCATCCCGGAGCCGGGCTGGTCCGTGAACGGCTTCGGCATGAACGTCGCGCGCACGCCCTGGGTCAGTGCGACCTCCTTGACGACGTAACGGAACGTCATCACGTTGTCGGCCATGGTCAGGGCGTCGGCGTAGCGGAGGTCGATCTCCTGCTGGCCGGGCGCGCCCTCGTGGTGGCTGAACTCGACGGAGATGCCCATCGCCTCGAGGGTCTCGATGGCGTGGCGCCGGAAGTGCGTCGCCGTGGCGTGGCTGGCCTGGTCGAAGTAGCCGCCGTTGTCCGCGGGCTCCGGCTCGCTGCCGTCGTCCGGCAGGTTCGCGAGGAGGAAGAACTCGATCTCCGGGTGCACGTAGCAGGTGAAACCCGCTTCGGCGGCCTTCGACAGCTGGCGGCGCAGCACGTGGCGCGGGTCGGCCCACGACGGCGAGCCGTCCGGCATCGCGATGTCGCAGAACATCCGGGCCGAGTACGGGCTGCCGTCCGGGGTCTCCCAGGGCAGCACCTGGAAGGTGGCCGGGTCCGGCTTGGCGACCATGTCGGATTCGTAGACGCGCGCGAACCCTTCGATGGCCGAGCCGTCGAAGCCGATCCCCTCGGTGAAGGCGCCCTCGAGCTCGGCCGGCGCGACCGCGACGGACTTGAGGAACCCCAGCACATCGGTGAACCAGAGACGGACGAAACGGATGTCGCGCTCCTCGAGCGTGCGGAGCACGAATTCCTGCTGGCGATCCATGGCCGCACCCTAACGACAGCGTGTTAACGGGATGTTTCACGACGCGCCGAGGGTGACGAAGGTCAGTTCACCGGCACCGGAACGGGCTTCTTCGCGCGCTTGATGGACACCGACGCGACCGACGCGATCACGGCGAGGACGGCCGCGGAATACCAGGCCACGGTGTAGTTCCCGAGCTGGTCGCGGACCAGGCCGGCGGCCGACGCGGCGAACGCGGCCCCCAGCTGGTGGCAGGCGAAGACCCAGCCGAACACGATCGGGCCGGCGTCCCCGAAGGCGCGGACACACAGCGCGACGGTCGGCGGGACCGTGGCCACCCAGTCTAGGCCGTAGAACAGGATGAACGCCCACATGCTCGGCTGAACGGAGTCGATGAACAGCTGCGGGAGCAGGGCGAGCGAGAGCCCGCGCAGGGCGTAGTAGACGCCGAGCAGGACCCGCGGGTCGACGCGGTCGGTGAGCCAGCCGGAGAAGATCGTGCCGACGACGTCGAAGACGCCGACCAGGGCCAGCAGGCCGGCCGCGGTCGTCTGCGGCATGCCGTGGTCGTGGGCGGCCGGGACGAAGTGGGTGCCGACCAGGCCGTTCGTCGTCGCGCCGCAGATCGCGAAACCGACCGCGAGCAGCCAGAACGTCCGCGTGCGGGCCGCCGTCTTAAGGACGGACAGGGCGCGGCGGGCGGAGCCGGTCTTCGGCGCGGGGCGGGCTACCTCGGCGTCGGCGGGCGCGCCGTAGGCCGTGGTGCCGACGTCGGCGGGGTGGTCGCGGATGAGCAGCAGGACCACCGGGACGACGGCGAGCGCCGCGATGGCGATCACCAGTGACGCGGTGCGCCAGCCGGAGCCGACCGCCAGGTTCGCGATGAGCGGCAGGAAGATCAGCTGGCCGGTGGCGCCGGCCGCGGTCAGGACGCCGGTGACGACACCCCGGCTGCGGACGAACCACCGGGCCGCGACGGTCGCGGCGAAGCTCATCGCCATCGAGCCGGTGCCCGCGCCGATCAGCACGCCCCAGCAGAGGATCAGCTGCCAGCTCGCGGTCATGAACACCGTGCCGGCCGCGCCGACGGCGATGACGAACAACGCCGTCGCCGAGACCCGGCGGATGCCGAACCGCTCCATCAGGGCGGCCGCGAAGGGCGCGAAAAGGCCGTAGAGCACGAGGTTGACCGAGACGGCCGAGCTGATCGTGGCCGTCGACCAGCCGAACTCCTCGTGGAGCGGGTCGATGAGGACACCGGGGGCCGACCGGAAGCCGGCGGAGGCGAGCAACGCGACGAACGCGGCCCCGGCGATCAGCCAGGCGCGGTGCAGCTTCGGGGCGGGGCGGGTCTCGACAGTCACCCCCGCAGTCTCGTTGCGCGCGCGTGCCGGCGGAAGTGGCCTGAAGGACATCCTCCGCAAGGATCAGGCCACGACTAGGCTTCGGGGATGTCCCGCATCACCCTGCTGCTGGTGGTCCTCCTGACGGCCGGGTGCGCCGGTTCGCCCGACACGCGCGGGCCGTTCCCCGCGGGTGCCGATCTGGTCCGCGACGCGGCGACGTCGTTCGCGTCGGTGCGGAGCGTGCACTTCGCGGCCGGGGTCAACGGCGTCCTGCCGGACTTCCCGCTCCGGCAGATCGAAGGCGACGCGACGCTCGACGACGGCGGGTCCGCGACCGGCACGGCCGACGTCCAGGCGGGCAACGGGCACGTCAAGGCCCCCTTCGACGTGCGGGGCGACCAGATCGCGGGGCAGGGTGCGCTGCCCGGGGCGTACACGGTCGGTGCGTTCCTCGGGCCGAACTCCGGGCTGAAGCGGCTGCTCGACGGCGTCACCGACGCGAAGACCGAGGGCAAGGAGAACGTCGACGGCGTGGCCGCGCTGCGCGTCGGCGGCCGGGTGCCGGCGGCGGTCGCGCACAGCGTGCTGCCGCAGGTGACCGCCGACGTCGTCGTCAAGGTGTGGGTCTCGGCCGACGGCCCCCGGCGTTTCGTCCGGCTGTGGGCGCAGATCCCGCCGGCCGGCGACCACCTCAGCCCCGTGATGATCGAGCTGTCCCTGACGCCCCAGGCGTGATCACTGCCCCGTGCAGCGGGTGCCCTCCGCCGGGACCGTGCCGTCCACCAGGTAGGCCGTGCCCGCCTGGTCCACGCAGGAAATGCCCTGCAGGAACACCGTGTGCTGGGTGCCTTCGAAGGTGAGCAGCGCGCCCTTCAGGCCCTTCGCGAGGTTGACGCCGGCCTGGTACGGCGTGGCCGGGTCGTTCGTCGTCGAGATGACCAGCGTCTTCGCCAGGCCTTCGACGTTCGGCACGTGCGGCTCCGAGGTGTTCGGCACCGGCCAGAACGCGCAGGCGTCGCGGGCCGCGCTCGCCGGGCGGCCGTCGTCGAGGAACGGCGCGACCTGCACGTACTCCTCCTGCGCCTTGAGGATGACGGCCGGGTCGGTGACGCGCGGGTCGTCGACGCAGCGGATCGCGGTGAAGGCGTCCTGCGTGGTGCCGTACTTGCCGCTGGAGTCGCGCTCGTTGTAGATGTCGGCGAGCTTCTCGAGTGTCGCGCCGCGCTGCTGCTTCAGCTCGTTGAGTCCGGTGTTCAGCGCGTCCCAGAGACTCTCCTGGTAGAGCGCCTGGATCACGCCGGTGGTCGCGTCCTCGTAGGAGAGCTTGCGGCCGTCGCCGACCGGGACCGGGAAGTCGATCAGCGGCCGGACGAGGTTCTGGAACACCTTGACCGCGGCGGCCGGGTCCTGGCCGAGCGCGCAGTCCTGCTGGGCGGTGCACGACTTCGCGAACTGCGTGAACGCGCCGCCGAAGCCCTGGCCCTGCGCGACCAGCGACTCGACCGCGTCCTGGTCCGGGTCGACCGCGCCGTCGAGGATCATCGCGCGGACGTTCTTCGGGAACGCCTCGGCGTAGGTCGACCCCATCCGGGTGCCGTAGGAGTAGCCGAGGTAGGTCAGCTTCTCGTCGCCGAGGACCGAGCGCAGGACGTCGAGGTCCTTCACGACGTCGCGGGTGCCGACGTTGGCGAGCAGCCCGGTGCCGTCGTCGGTGCGCTGGGCGCACTTGGCGGCGAAGTCCTTTTCCTGCGCCTCCTGCTTGAGCACGCCCTGCGGCGAGCCGTCGGTCTCGCTGTCGTCGGCGCGGTCGGCGTCGCGCTCGGAGTCGGTCAGGCAGCGGATGATCGGCTGGCTCGCGCCGATCCCCCGCGGGTCGAAGCCGACCAGGTCGAAGCGCTTGCCGAGGTCCGTGTTCGCCGTCGGCTTGATCAGCCCGGCGGCGGCGACCATGCCCGAGGCGCCCGGTCCGCCCGGGTTGACCACCAGCGACCCGATCCGGTCGCCGCCGGTCGCCTTGTGCCGCAGCAGGCCGAGCGTGATGGTCGTTCCGTCCGGTTTGGTGTAGTCCAGGGGCACGGTCAGCCGCGCGCACTGGATGTCCTTCGCCTGGAACGCCGACCTCGCGTCCTCCGACGTCGCGTAAGGTGCGCAGTCGGCCCAGGTCAGGCTCTGGCCGTAGAACCGCTCCAGCCCCCCGGGCACCGGCCCGGACGGCGGGTGCGACTCGGTGGTCGGCGACGGCGGCGTGGTCTTGCCGGTGGACGTGCAGGCGGTCAGCGAGGCCGCGAGCAGCGCGGAAGCCGCGATCGCGGTGATCGTGCGACTACGGGACCTGGCGCTGGGATGTGGGAACACGGTTGGATCGTCCCATCCGGCCGCGGAACTCGAACGCACCACCGCCACGTTGGGTGGGGCAGGCCGGTCGAGCGAGAGAGAACGGGAGACCAGGGGTGGCAGCACTGATCAGCCGGGTGGGCAAACGGCTCCGCCGGATCATCCAGCGGCCGGGCAGCGTCGAGCTGACCCGCTACGAAGCACTGCTGCCCGCAGTCGAGAAGCTCGAACCCGAGCTCGAGAAGCTCTCCGACGAGGAGCTGACCGAGCGGGCCGGGAAGCTTCGCGAAACGCTGAAGGACACCGCGTTCGGCGACAATCACCTGATCGAGGTGTGCGCGCTCGGTCGTGAGGCCGCTCGGCGGGCACTGGGCGAGCGCGCGTTCGACGTCCAGATCCTCGGCACGATGGGCCTGCTCAGCAAGCACGTGGTGCAGATGGAGACCGGTGAGGGCAAGACGCTCGCCGGCGCGCTGGCCGCGGCCGGGTACGCGCTGCGCGGCAGGCGCGCGCACGTCGTCACGGTCAACGACTACCTGGCCCGGCGCGACGCCGAGTGGATGGGCCCGGTGTACGCGCTGCTCGGCGTGTCGGTCGGCTGGGTCGAGCCGTCGCACTCCCAGGCGGAGCGCAAGGAGGCCTACGCCAAGGACGTCACGTACGGCGCCGTCGCCGAAATCGGCTTCGACGTGCTGCGCGACCGCCTGGTCACGAACGTCGACGACCTCGTCCAGCCGGCCCCCGAGGTCGCGATCGTCGACGAGGCGGACTCCGTGCTGGTCGACGAGGCCCGCGTCCCGCTGGTGATGGCCGGCTCGATCGACCACACCGACGCCGACGAAGAGGTCGCGAAGGTCGTCCGTCGGCTGCGGCTCAACCTGCACTACGAGACCGACAGCGAAGGCCGCAACGCCTGGCTGACCGACGCCGGCGCGTCCGTCGTCGCGAAGTCGCTCGGCCTGGAGGTCGACGACCTCTACGGCGAGACGGCTTCGGACCGGCTCCCCGCGGTGAACGTCGCGCTGCACGCGCACGCGCTGCTCACCCGGGACGTCGACTACCTGGTCCGCGACGGCAAGGTCCAGCTGATCAACGCCGCCCGCGGCCGCGTCGCCGAGCTGCAGCGCTGGCCGGACGGCCTCCAGGCCGCCGTCGAAGCGAAGGAGCAGGTCAGCGCGACCGACCGCGGCGAGATCCTGGACTCGATCACCGTCCAGGCGCTGCTGGCGCGCTACCCCGAGGTCGCGGGCATGACCGGTACCGCGGTCGCGGTCGCCGAGCAGCTGCGCGAGTTCTACGAGCTCGAGGTCGCGGTCATCCCGCCGAACACCCCGAACGTCCGCGAGGACCTGGAGGACCGGGTCTTCGCGTCGCCGTCGCAGAAGCTGCGGGCGATCGAGGAGGAGATCCGCACGGTCCACGAGACCGGGCGGCCGATCCTCGTCGGCACCCAGGACGTCGCCGAGTCGGAGGAGCTGGCCGAGAAGCTGGCGAAGGTCGACCTCGAGTGCGTCGTGCTCAACGCGCGCAACGACGCCGAAGAGGCGTCGATCATCGCCGAGGCCGGCAAGAAGGGCGCGGTCACCGTGTCCACCCAGATGGCCGGGCGCGGTACCGACATCCGGCTGGGCGGCACCGACGGCGCGACCCGCGAAGAGGTCGTCGAGCTGGGCGGCCTGCACGTGATCGGCACCGCGCGGTACCCGTCGAGCCGGCTCGACGGCCAGCTGCGCGGCCGCTCCGGCCGGCAGGGCGACCCGGGCAGCGCGATCTTCTTCGCGAGCTTGAACGACGAGCTCGTGCTGTCGAACGCGCCGGACGTGCCCGACGGCATCACCGACGACGAAGAGACCGGCGAGATCACCGACAACGCGGCGCTGCGGCAGCTCAACCACGCCCAGCGCGTCGCCGAGGGTGTCGACCTGGAGATCCACCGCAACACCTGGCGCTACACGCGGCTGATCGAGCGGCAGCGGCGTGACCTGCTGACCCACCGCGACAAGGTGCTTCGCGAGGCGTACGCGGCGGAGAAGCTGGAGAAGGCGCACCCGGAGAAGTTCGCCGAGCTGAAGGAGAAGCTGGGCGACGACCAGGAGAAGCTGGAGCAGCTGTGCCGCGAGGTGCTGCTGTTCCACGTCGACCAGCTCTGGTCGGACCACCTGGCCTACCTGACCGACGTCCGCGAGAGCATCCACCTGCGGGCGCTGGCGCGCGAGACGCCGCTCGACGAGTTCCACCGCGCGGCGATCCCGGAGTTCCACAAGATCATCGCCGAGGCGGACTCGCGCGCGGCGAAGACGCTCGAAGAGGCCGAGCTGACCGACGACGGCATCGACCTCGGCGACGCGGGCGTCCGGCGGGCGAACACGACGTGGACCTACCTGGTGCACGACAACCCGTTCGACTCCGACTTCGAGCAGACCATCAAGAAGGTCCGGAGCATGATCAAGCGGAAGTAGCCCTACTTCCCGGAAACCCCCGCCCGATTAGCCCGGGCGGGGGTTTTTTCGGTTGCCCGGAACGGAAGGATGGGGCCATGCTCAAGATCCCGACGCTGTTCCGGCGCGACCCCGAAGACCTTCGGCGCGTCACCCGGGAAGTGCACCCGGCGTGCCAGTGGGTGCTCGACGGCCAAGGCGTGGCCACCCGCAAGTACGACGGCACCTGCGTCCGGCTCGACGAGTCCGGGGACTGGTGGGCGCGGCGCGAGGTGAAGCCGGGGAAGAGCGCGCCGGCCGGGTTCGAGGCCGTGCAGACCGACCCGGAGACGGGGAAGACGGTCGGCTGGGAGCCGGTGGAGCAGTCGCCGTTCGCGGAGTTCTTCGAGGAAGCGCGGGAGCGGCTTTTCGGTGCGGCGCCCGGCACCTACGAGCTGTGCGGACCGAAGGTCAACGGCGATCCGGAGAAGCTCGGCGCGCACCGGCTGGTCCCGCACGCGACCGCGCAGGAGTTCACCGGCCTCCCGCGCGACTTCGACGGGCTGATGGCGTGGCTGCTCGCGCACCCGGAGTTCGAGGGCGTCGTCTGGCACCACCGGGACGGGCGGATGGCGAAGCTCAAGCACCGGGACGCCGTCGCGTCGACCTAGGGTGGCTTTTCGCCCACATTCGCTCGGCTGGGCGGGTGGCGGTGCGTCAGAATGGCGGCATGCCGCAACTGCGCATCGCGCTCGCCCAGGTCAACCCCACCGTCGGCGACCTCGACGGCAACGCCGACCTGCACGTCGCCTGGACCCGCCGGGCCGCCGAAGCCGGCGCCCACGTCGTCGTCTTCCCCGAGATGTCCCTGACCGGCTACCCGGTCGAAGACCTCTCGCTGCGCCGCACGTTCGCCGAGGCATCGCGGCTGGGCGTCGAGGCGCTGGCGCGCCGGCTGGACGACGCAGGCTGCGGCGAAGTGCTGACCTACATCGGGTACCTCGACCTCGACGAGGCCGGCCCGCGCGACGCGGCGGCGGCGCTCTACCGCGGCGAGGTCGTCGCGCGGCAGTTCAAGCACCACCTCCCCAACTACGGCGTGTTCGACGAGCACCGCTGGTTCAAGCCGGGCACCACGCTCGACGTCGTCCGGTTCCACGGGCTCGACATCGGCATGGTCATCTGCGAGGACATCTGGCAGGACGGCGGGCCGATCTCGGCGCTGGGCCGGGCCGGGGTCGACCTCGTGGTGGCGCCGAACGCCTCGCCGTACGAACGGTCCAAGGACGAGCAGCGGCTGCCGCTCGTGGCCCGCCGCGCCGCCGAAGCCGGCGCGCCGCTGGTCTACACCAACCAGGTCGGCGGCCAGGACGACCTCGTCTTCGACGGCGACTCGCTCGTCGTCGGCGCGGACGGCTCGGTGGTGGCGCGCGCGCCGCAGTTCGTCGAGCACCTGCTCGTGCTCGACCTGGACCTCACCGCGGGCGGGCACGCCGGCGACGGTGACCTCGAAGGCCTGCACGTCCGGCGGCGGGTGCTGAGTTCCGAACCGCTGCCGTCCTACGAGCCGACGGCCGAGCCGGTCATCAGCGAGCCGCTGTCGGACGAGGCCGAGGTGTGGTCGGCGCTGGTCGTCGGGCTGCGGGACTACGTGCACAAGAACGGCTTCTCGTCGGTGATCTTCGGCTTCTCCGGTGGCATCGACTCGGCGGTGTGCGCGGCGCTGGCCGCGGACGCGCTGGGCGGCGACAACGTCTACGGCGTCTCGATGCCGTCGAAGTACTCCTCGGGCCACTCGAAGGACGACGCGGCCGACCTCGCGCAGCGGATCGGCGCGCACTACCGGGTCGAGCCGGTCGAGGACATGGTCCGCGTCTACGTCGAGCAGCTGAACCTGACGGGCCTCGCCGAGGAGAACATCCAGGCGCGCACCCGCGGCATGCTCCTCATGGCACTGTCCAACCTGGACGGTCACCTGGTCCTCGCCACCGGCAACAAGACCGAGCTGGCCGTCGGGTACTCCACGATCTACGGCGACGCGGTCGGCGCGTTCGCCCCGATCAAGGACGTCTTCAAGACGCACGTCTGGCAGCTGGCGCGGTGGCGCAACGCGGAGGCTTTGAGGCGCGGCGAAACGCCGCCGATCCCGGAGAACTCGATCTCCAAGCCGCCGTCGGCCGAGCTGCGGCCGGGGCAGATGGACTCCGACTCGCTGCCGGACTACGCGCTGCTCGACGACATCCTCGACGACTACGTCGAGGGCGACCGCGGGTACGCCGACCTCGTCGAGGCCGGTTTCGCGCCGGAGACGATCGACCGCGTGGTGCGGATGGTCGACAAGGCCGAGTACAAGCGGCGCCAGTACCCGCCGGGCACGAAGATCACGCTCAAGGCGTTCGGCCGCGACCGGCGGCTCCCGATGACCAACGCGTGGCGCGAGGGCAAGGCCTAACTCAACGCCACCTGGCGGCCTTCCGGGGTGCGGACAGCGGCGGTCAAGCCCGCGCGGTCGGCGCGCCGGACCAGGAGCTCCAGGCCCAGCGCGTCCGTCACCGCGAGGACCGAGTCCGGGTCCGGGTGGGTGCCCGTCACCATGAGCAGCGGCAGGGACGGCAGGCCGCGGGTCGTCGGGTGCGGGGTGCTGCCCCAGTCGATGAGGAACGGCGTGAGGGTGCCCGGGACGCTCGTCGGGGTCAGGCGCCAGCGCAGCAACTCGCCTTCGGCGGTCTCGCGGGACATCTCGACGGCGTCACCCGGGTCGAAACCGTGGGCGCGGGCGTTCTTGATCGTGGCGTCGATGTCCGTGGTGCGCACGGCCCAGGCCACCAGGGCCGGCTCGGTGAGGTCGTCGATGCCGAACGGCCGCTTCCGCGCAGGCTCCGGCTGGGCCGGGTCGGGCCCGATCACCTCCAGGTAGGCACCGGCGCCGAGGTCGGCGAGGTGGTTGGCCGTGCCCACGCCGACGTGACTGCCGCCGGGCGCGGGGGTGACCCCGGTGAGTTCCTTGACGCGCGCGACGGCCTCGGCGAGGTCCGGTCCGGCGTAGACGAGGTGGTCCAGCACCGGCCCATCATCCCGTGGCCGAGCCACCGCCGACAGCCTCCCTTCGGTCGTAGGCTGGCCGCATGACACCGGGGTTCACGGTCTTCGACACGGCGATCGGGGTGTGCGGGCTCGCGTGGCGGGACGACGTCGTGATCGGGACGTCGCTGCCGGAGGGCAGTGCTGCGCGCACCCGCGCGTGGCTGGCTCAGCGGTTCCCGGAGGCCGTCGAAGGTCCGCCGCCTCCGCCGGTTCAGGCGGCGGTCGACGAGATCGTCGCCCTGCTGGCCGGCGAGCGCCGCGACCTCGCCGGGATCGAGCTGGACCTGGCCGCGGTGCCCGAGTTCAACCGGCGCGCGTACGAGATCGCGCGCACCATCCCGCCGGGCAAGACCCTGACCTACGGCGACATCGCGCACCGGCTCGGGATGCCCGGGTCGGCGCAGGCGGTCGGGCAGGCGATGGGGCACAACCCGTTCCCGATCGTCGTGCCGTGCCACCGGGTCCTGGCCGCGGGCGGGCGCGACGGCGGCTTCTCGGCGCGCGGCGGAGTGGCGACGAAACGCCGGATGCTCGTGATCGAGGGCGCGCTGGCGGACGAGCCGACGTTGTTCTGACGCCCGCCCGCCCTGTCGCGCCGGGCCGTGCCGTGTGCGGAACGCCGACACGGGCGATCGAACGGACGACACGCGTACCCGGAGGGACGACACACGTACCTGGACGGACGACACGCGTACCTGGGGCGTCGGGTCGCGTGCCGGGAGGGTCGGTCAGGCTGGTTGGGGGCTGGGTTTCCAGGGTTTCATCCAGGGGGTTTCCGGCCAGTTTTCGGCCGCGGCCATCAGCGGGAAGGCGGTGGCGCCGTCGACGTGCTCGCGGATGATGTCCGCGTGGCCGGCGTGGCGGGCCGTCTCCTCGATCAGGTGCAGCAGGACCCAGCGGACCGACCAGGCGTCGACGTCGGTCGGGTACCAGGGGACGCCCTTCGGCACCGGGACCGGGCGGCCGAGGTCGTCGATCCGGCCGATGACCTCCGCCGTGCGGGCGGCGACCTCGTCGTAGCGCTCCAGGACGCTCTGCAGTGTCTCCTCCGGGCCCAGCCGGTACGCCTCGGCGTAGTCCTGCATCGCCTCGTCGAACGGCTTCTGGGGCAGCTGCAGGGCGATGTCGATCCAGCCGTCTTCGGTGCTGGCGACGTGCTTGATCAAGCCGCCCACCGACAGCGAACTCTTCGTCGGCGCGTAGCGCGCCTGCTCGTCGGTCAGGCCGTGTGCGGCCAGTTTGAGCACGTAACGCTGTTGCTCGAGGAAGCGCAGCAAGCCCTCACGCTCGTCGGCCACCGGGGGCACGTTTCCCGCCATGTCGTTCTCTCCTCCGGAGTCGGGAACCAGATACTCCCATCCGGCACCGACAATTTCGAAAGATCAGACCCGGGGAGCGTGCCGCGGCGCCGGCTTGACGAAGGCGTACACGCCGCCCGCGCCGAACAGCACCGCGCGGACCGCCAGCTGCAGGCGGCTGAACACGCCTTCGAACTCGCCCAGCTGCCGGGCGAGGATCACCGCCAGCCAGGTCGCCATCACCACCACGAGCCCGATGACGGCGAGCCGGCGCCAGCCCGGCGGCCACCACAGCACCAGGCTGATCACCCCGATCACGAGCACGATGCTCAGCAGCGACGAGATCACGCCGCTGCTGTCCGGGTAAGCGGCCTGGAACAGCACGACGACCCCGAACACGCTCACCGAGATCGAGCTCAGCCGCGCCTGCCACTGGACCGGCCCGAGCCGGTGCAGCGGCGGCCCGGCGAGCAGGAACGCGGCTCCCGAGATCGCGAGCAGGATCCGGAACACGGGCGGGCCGGCGAGCAGCGCGTCGGCCGGGTCCCGCACCGGCGACACCCCCGTCGGCACGAAGAACTCGAGCAGCCAACCCGAATAGGCGATCACGGCCATCCCCATGAGGAGAGCCGAGGCGATCCGAGCCGTGCGCACGTCGCACACATTAAGCGAACGCCTGCCATCGCGCGGGTCCAGCGTGATCAGGGCGACCCAGTCGTTATCCCTGCGGACGGACGAACGGGAACAGCACCGTCTGGCGGATCGACGCTCCCGTCAACATCATGAGCAGGCGATCCACGCCCAGGCCGAGGCCTCCGGTCGGCGGCATTCCGTGCTCCAGGGCCAGCAAAAAGTCCTCGTCCAGCTCCATCGCTTCGACGTCACCACTGGCCGCGCGCAAGGACTGCGCCTCCAGCCGGCGCCGCTGCTCGATCGGGTCCGTCAGCTCGGTGTAGGCCGTGCCGACCTCCGAGCCGAACGCGATCAGGTCCCAGCGCTCCGCCAGCAGCGGGTCGGTCCGGTGCTGGCGGGTCAGCGGCGAGACGTCCGTCGGGTAGTCCGTGTAGAACGTCGGCAGCACGGTCGAGCCCTCGACGAGGTGCTCGTGGGCCTTCAGCACGAGATCACCGTGGCTCGGGTCCTCCCCGACCGGCACGCCGGCCGCGAGGCAGAACCGGCGCAGGTCCGCCACGGACGTACCCGAGTCGACGTGCTCACCCAACGCCGCCGAGACGGCTTCGTGGACCGGGATCACCGGCCAGTCACCGGAGATGTCGTACTCGACGAACTTGCCATCGGCGTCGGGGCGGCGCACGACCTGAGCGCCGTATGCCGCTTCGGCCGCGTGCTGGACAAGGCCGGTCACCAGGGTGCGCATGGTGTCGTAGTCCGCGTACGCCTGGTACGCCTCGAGCATCGTGAACTCGGGGTTGTGGGTCGCGTCGACGCCTTCGTTGCGGAAGTTGCGGTTGAGCTCGAAGACGCGCTCGACGCCGGCCACGCACAGCCGCTTGAGGTACAGCTCGGGCGCGATCCGCAGGTACATCCGCATGTCGTAGGCGTTGATGTGGGTGACGAACGGCCGGGCGTTGGCGCCGCCGTGGACCGTCTGCAGCATCGGCGTCTCGACTTCGAGGTAGTCGGCCTGGTGCAGCCGCTCCCGCACCGCGCGGACCACTGTGGACCGCAGCCGGAGCATGTTCGTCGAGTCCGGGTTGACCGCCAGGTCGAGGTAGCGCTGCCGCACCCGCGTCTCCGGGTCGGTGAGGCCCTTCCGCTTGTCCGGCAGCGGGTGCAGGCACTTCGCGGTGACCGTCCACTCGTCGACGAGCACCGAGAGCTCGCCCCGCCTCGACGTGACGACCTGGCCGCTGACGCCGACGTGGTCCCCGAGGTCGACGCCGGTCCGCCAGCCCGTGAGGTCCAGCTCGCCCGCGTCCAGCATCAGCTGGATCTCGCCGCTGAAGTCCTTGACGCGCGCGAAGCACAGCCCGCCGAGGGTGCGCATGGCCAGCACGCGCCCGGCGATCCGGACCCGGTGCCCGGTGGCGGTGTCCGGGTCGAGCGCGCCGAACTTCGCCACGACGTCGCCGATGTGGTCGTCGCGGCGGAAGCCGACCGGGTACGGGTCGATCCCGGCTTCGCGCAGCTTGCCGAGCTTCGCGACGCGGACGCGCACCTGCTCGGGCCGCCGCACGGCCTTCGCCACCGGCACCGCGGCCGACTCCTCGATCTCCCGGACGCGGGCGACGAAGCCGTCGGTGACCGTCTCGAGCCGCAGTGAGCGCGACCGTCCGGTCGGGACGAACCCCTCGAGCGCGCCCGCGACGATGCCGACGCGCGGCAGCCGCCGGGCCGAGGAGTAGCAGAGGAACCGCGGCTCCCACTCCGGGCCGTACTTGGCGTTGGAGCGGTACAGCGACTCCAGCTGGAAGAACCGCGACGCGACGCTCAGGACCCCGCGCCAGGCGCGCAGCACCGGGCCCGCACCGATCCGCTCCCCCTCGGAAAAGACCGCGCGGAACATGGCGAAGTTGAGCGAGATCCGCTGCGCGCCCAGGACCTGCCCGGCCGCGACGACCTCGGCGATCATGTACTCGTTGAGGCCGTTCTCGGCGTCGCGGTCGCGGCGCATGAGGTCCAGCGACAGCCCCCGGCGTCCCCACGGGACGAACGACAGCAGCCCGCGCAGCTCGCCGGCGGCGTCGTAGGCCTCGACCATCACGCTGCGCCCGTCACTCGGGTCGCCGAGGCGACCCAGCGCCATCGAGAACCCGCGTTCGGTCTCGGCGCCGCGCCAGGCCTGCGCCCGGGCCAGGAGCTCGGCCATCTCGCCGTCGGGGATTTCGCCGTGCCGGCGCACGCGCGAGGTGTAGCCGGCGCGCTCGATGCGCTTGACGGCCTGGCGGACCGAACGCCGCTCCGGCCCGGCGAGGCTGAACTCGCGGACGTCGAGCACCGCCTCGTCGCCGATCTCCAGCGCCCGCATGCCCGCGCCGGTGTACACCTTGG
The DNA here is from genome assembly GCF_043197175.1 of Amycolatopsis sp. NPDC049252. NCBI lineage: Bacteria > Bacillati > Actinomycetota > Actinomycetes > Pseudonocardiales > Pseudonocardiaceae > Amycolatopsis > Amycolatopsis sp. NPDC049252. Next base: position 158,736 of record NZ_JBICSQ010000011.1, on the reverse strand, counting down.
CGCCGCGTTCACTGGCCCCGAGCACCCCCGGGGTCCAGCCGTACGTGCGCGTCTCGTCGAGCCACGCGCGCACCGCGTCCGGCCACGCCTCGGGGTCGCCGATCGGGTCCGCGCTGGCGACGCTGGTACCGCCGAGCACGCGGTAGGTGACCGCGGCGCGGCCGTTCGGCGCGAAGACGACGCTCTTGTCGCGCCGGGTGGCGAAGTAGCCGAGGGAGTCGTCCTCGCCGTGTTCGGCGAGCAGCTCCCGCACGCGCAGCTCCTCCTGGTCGGTGCGCAGCCGGCGGCTGCGGACCCCGCGGAACAGCATGTACAGCGCGGCCGTGGCGACGAGCGTCGCGCTCAGGTCGAGGAAGACGTCCAGCCAGGCCGGCCCCTCGCCAACGCCGATCTTGCGCAGCTGCAGGTTCTCACCGGTGGCGTGGTTGACGACCCAGGCGAAGCGCTCCCACGAGTCGCCGAGGTGGCCGGGGAACGTCTCGGCCAGCAGCCAGCCGACCAGGATGACCACGGCGAACCCGCCGAACAGCATGGTCAGGCCGTCACGCCAGGCGCTCGGCGCGAGCCGGGCCGGGAAGGCCGGGCGCAGCGCGAGCAGGAACACGATCAGCCCGATCGAGAGCACGTCGGCCGCGGTGAGGACCCACAGCTGCGCCGGGATGTGCCGGATCTGCTTCGGCCCGAGCGTCAGCAGATCGGGTGACCAGATCAGCGTCGCCTGCAGGGCCAGGGTGAGCAGCAGCCCGCCGACCTGGAACAGCACGAGCGTGCCGAGCGCCGCCTTCTTGCGGCGGCGCAGGGCCCCGCCCAGCACGACCAGCAGCAGCACCATCACCAAGCTCGCGCTGGTGGGCACGCTCAGGGCCGAGAAGCCCATGTCGAGGCCGTTCATCAGCCGCCCGCGCGGGCCGCCGGTCAGCAGCAGGACCACCGAGAACACCGCGGCCAGCTGCACCACGGTGGCGACGATGCCGCCGCTCTTCGCCTTCCAGGCGGGAATGCGCGTGCGCGCGGTGGTGCCCATCGTCGCCGTTGTCGCCTTTCGCGGCCGTTCGGTCGCCATGCTCTTCATGACCTCTTCTTGACGTCAGTGAACCCAGGTTGGTTGTCCCCCGACATCAACCTGAAGGCTGATGCCGTCTGGTCCCGCCGCACGACGGTGTGAAGCTGGTCGCACGGAGTCGAGGTCGGTGCGGGTGCGTGTCACGCTTTGAGACGCCTGTTGAGACGCATCTGCTCCACGACCCGGGGACCTCACCCAGGCCCCGAGGGAAGGACGGTCGACGACGATGTCAGCCACCGACAAAACCTCCTCCGACGAGGTGGCCGCGCCCTACGGCACCGGATCCGCCGCACCCGCGGCGCCCAGTCCGGGCCGGAAGGTCCGCGTGCACCACCTGCGGGAGCTCAAGGAACGCGGCGAGCCGTGGCCCATGCTCACCGCCTACGACATGTACACCGCCGCGCTGTTCGACGAGGCCGGGATCCCGGTGCTGCTCGTCGGCGACTCCGCGGCCAACAACGTCTTCGGCTACGACACCTCGCTGCCGGTGACCGTCGACGAGCTGCTGCCGCTGGTGCGGGCGGTGACGCGGTCGGTCAAGCGCGCCCTCGTGGTCGCCGACCTGCCGTTCGGCTCCTACCAGCTCTCGCCGCAGCAGGCGCTGGAGACGTCGGTGCGGTTCATGAAGGAGGGCCGCGCGCACGCCGTCAAACTGGAGGGCGGGCGCCGGTTCGCCGCGCACGTCGAGGCGCTGACGTCGGCGGGCGTGCCGGTCATGGGTCACATCGGGTTCACCCCGCAGAGTGAACACAACCTCGGCGGCTACCGGGTGCAGGGGCGCGGCGAAGCAGCGGACGTGCTGCTCGCCGACGCGCTGGCGCTGCAGGAGGCCGGGGCGTTCGCGGTGGTGATGGAGATGGTGCCCGCCGAAGCCGCCAAGCGCGTCACCGCGGAGCTGCAGATCCCGACCGTCGGCATCGGCGCCGGCCCGGACTGCGACGCGCAGGTGCTCGTCTGGCAGGACATGGCCGGGCTGCGGCGCGGCAAGGCACCGCGGTTCGTCAAGCGCTACGCCGACGTCGCGACGGTGCTGCAGGACGCGGCGACGGCGTTCGCCGAGGACGTCCGCCGCGGTGAGTTCCCGGCACCCGAGCACGAGTTCCACGACTAACCCCGGCCCTTGAACCGCTCGGCCAGTGCCGGGTCGTTCTCCCACCACAGCCCCGACGACCCCGTTGCGGCGCCCGAAGCGGCTTCCTCGTCCAGCTGGACGTCGATCTGCTTCGCGCGCCGCTCGTCGTCGCGGGCCCAGCGGACGAACAGCGCGATGACGAACGGCAGGCCGGCGACGTCGCCGCCGATCCACAGCACACCCGCGCCGACGATCTGGTCGGTGCGCGGGTCCGGGCCCCAGCCCGGGTGCGCGGCCGCGTAGTGGGCCGGCGCGAGCAGCGGGCCGAGCCACAGCACCAGGCCGAGGGCGCCGTCGAAGACGACCTCGGTGAAGGCGATCCACACCGACACCAGGTGCGGGTCCGTGCGCGGGGTCGGGTCGAGCCCCAGCCGCGTCCAGAAGTAGACGAACCCGGACAGGACGAGCATCGCCCGGGCCAGTCCGTCGACCACCGGTTCCCGGAGCGTGAGGTCGTAGAGCGGGGTCAGGTAGAGCGCCAGGACCGGCACGACCAGGGCGAGCGTGATCACCGGCGGGAAGGTCAGCGCACGGGCCACCGGGCCGCGGCCGTGCCGTCGCAGCCATCGGGCCGGGGTGACGTCGAGCAGCAACCGGATCGGTGCGCCCAAGGCCAGCAGCAGCGGCGTGATCATCAGCAGCGTGACGGTCTGGACCGCGCGAACCCAGAAGAACGTCCGGTCGTAGAAGGCCAACGGCGAGCAGGTGACGACGAGGATGGTCGCGAGCCCGGTGAGGAACGCCGTCGTGCGGCCCGGTGGCCACGAGCGGTGGCGCGTCGCCCGGAGGTAGAGCCCGCCCAGAATGAGCACGACGAGCACCGCGGGAACGTCCAAGGTGAGAGGCACGTCAGACCGCGAAGAAGATCAGGCTGGCGATTCCGGCGACCACGCAGTAAATCGCGAACGGGGTCAACGTGCGCGTTTCGAAGTAGCCCGTCAGGAACCGGACGGAAATGTACGAAGCGACCCCGGCGACGACGCTGCCGACGAGGGCCGGGCCGAGCGAAGCGTGGTTCTCCGGGGTGAACAGCGTCGGCATCTTCAGCACGCCGGCGGCCAGGATCACCGGTGTGGCAAGGAGGAACGCGAACCGAGCGGCGTCCTCGTGACCCAGCCCGCGGCGCAGGCCGGCGACCATCGTGATGCCGGAGCGGCTGATGCCGGGCAGCAATGCGAAGATCTGCGCCGCGCCGATCAGGACGGCTTCGCCGACACCCAGTTTCGCCAGCCGGACGTCGGTCGCCTCCTCGACGGTGACGGCCCGCATCACGAGCGTTTCCTCCGCCGAGAAGTCCACTGTGTCGTCGTTCTCTTCGGGACGCCGGTGCGAGAACTTCTCGGCGGCGTAGAGGACACCGCCGTTGAGCGCGAGGAAGATCGCCGCCGGCACCGGCTTGCCGAGGACGTCGCGCAGCAGCCCTTCGAACAGCAGGCCGGCCAGCCCGACCGGGATCGTGGCGAGCACGAGCAGCCACGCGAGCCGCTGGTCCGGCGTGCGGACCTCGCGGTAGCGGACCGAGGTCCAGAGGCCGCGGACGATCCGCACCCAGTCCTTCCGGAAGAACAGGACCAGCGCGAGGGCGGTCGCCACGTGCATGGCCACGAGTACCGCGAGGTAGGGCGAGTCCTTGCCGATGCTCAGGTCCTGCTGCCACTGGCCGCCGAGCCAGGCGGGCAACAGGATGCTGTGGCCGAGACTGGACACCGGAAACAATTCCGACACCCCTTGCAAGGCGCCGACGACAATCGCCTCGACATAGGTCACCGCGGACATTCCGTGCCTTTCGTACAGCGTTTCCTCGACCCCGACACCGGAACGTACCGGCGCTTTCGTTAACGGCGCGCAAGGGGACCCCCGGCGCTCAGCGTGCTCTCAGCGCATGTTCGCATACATGAACGTCAATCATGTCCTTGACTGGCGTTCGGATCGTGGCTTACCGTTTAAGCCGTCGCCGCCACGACGGAGTTCGAACCCTCGACGAGGAGGATGGGAATGCGTGAGCGGGAACCGACTTTCACGGCCGTCATTCGCCACCCTCCGGGATTCGCGTCAGCCGCTCGCTGACGCGTCACCGACTGGGGGCCCGCTCAGCCCGGCGGCGGGGGCGGGCCCCCACTTTTCCCGGTCGCTGTCCCGCGTCCCGGCGGCGGGGTAGCGGGACAGCGGCCAGGTTCGGTCCGGCAGAGTGTCGGGCATGGACGAGCTGTACCCGCCGCTCCCCGCGCGGGCCGAAGGATTCCTCGACGTCGGCGACGGGCACCGGATCCGGTGCCAGGAAGCGGGAAACCCGGACGGGAAGCCGGTCGTGGTGCTCCACGGCGGGCCGGGCAGCGGGATCGCGCCGATGGCGCGGCGGCACTTCGACCCCGAGGGCTACCGGATCGTCCTGTTCGACCAGCGCGGTGCCGGGCGGTCCACGCCGAGCGCCGACGACCTCACCGCCAACACCCTGTGGCACCTGGTTTCCGACATGGAGACCCTGCGCGAACGGCTCGGCATCGAGCGGTGGCAGCTCTTCGGCGGCTCGTGGGGCGCAACCCTCGCCCTCGCCTACGCCGAGACACATCCTTCACGGGTCAGCGAAATCATCCTGCGCGGCGTCTTCACCGTGCGGCAGAGCGAGCTGGACTGGATCTACCGCGGCGGCGCGGCCAACCTGTTCCCACGGGAGTGGGAGGCCTTCCTGGCCCCGATCCCGGCGGACCGGCGCGACGACCCGCTCACGGCGTACGGCGACCTGCTCGCCGACGCCCGGGTCCGCGACCAGGCGGCGATCGCGTGGAGCAGATGGGAGGGCGCGACGGTTTCCCTGTACCCACAGGAATCGTTCGTCCTGCAGTACGCCGAACCGGCGTTCGCCCTGACCTTCGCCCGGCTCGCGGTCCACTACTTCACCCACGGCGCCTGGCTGGAGGACGGTCAGCTGATCCGCGACGCGGGCAGGCTGGCCGGGATCCCGGGGGTGATCGTGCAAGGCCGTTACGACGCGGTGTGCCCGCCGACGACGGCTTACGAACTGCATCGGGCGTGGCCGGGGTCGGAGCTGAAGCTGATCGAAGGGGCGGGGCACGCGGTGACCGATCCGGGCGTCCTGGCCGCGCTGCGGGCCGCGACGGACTCATTCCGCCCGTAGCCCGGCAAACGTTCGGCTGCGGCAGACCCGGGTACTAGAGCCTGCCGCCCGAAGCCGTGTCACCGGACAGGCGCTGGGCCAGGTACACCGGCACCGTCGACGCCACGATCAGGACCGCCGCCACCACGTTCACGATCGGGGCCTGGTTCGGCCGGAACAGGTTGTCGTAGATCCAGATCGGCAGCGTCTCCATGCCCGTGCCCAGGGTGAACGTCGTCACGATGATCTCGTCGAACGACAGCGCGAACGCCAGCAGGCCGCCCGCCAGCAGGGCCGAGCGCAGCATCGGGAACGTCACCAGGCGGAACGTCGTGAAGCCCGTCGCGCCCAGATCCATCGACGCCTCCTCCAGGCTGCCGCCCATCCGGCGCAGGCGCGCGACGACGTTGTTGAACACCACCACGATGCAGAACGTCGCGTGCGCGATGATCGCCGTCAGCAGGCCCAGGTTGATGCCGAGGATCGTCCGGAACGCGTTGTTCAGCGCGATGCCCGTGACGATCCCCGGCAGGGCGATCGGCAGGATGATCAGCAGCGACACCGGGTTGCGGCCGAAGAACCGGTAGCGCTGCAACGCGAACGCGGCCATCGTGCCGAGGACCAGGGCGATCGCCGTCGCCGCCAGGCCGGCCTCGACGCTCGTCCACAGCGCGTGCAACGCACCTTCGTTCGAGGCCGCGCGGCGCCACCATTCGAGGGTGAAACTCGACGGCGGCCAGCCGAACGTCGTGTCCGCGTTGAACGAGTTCAGCAGCACCACCAGCAGCGGGAAGTAGATCACCGCCAGGCCGAGACCCAGAGCCGTCCACAGCAGCACCCGAGACGTCCGCACGCCCACGCTCCTAGAGGTTGTCCAGCGCGCCGGTACGGCGCACCGCGGCCAAGTACCCGAACATGATCACCACGGGCACGGTCGCCACCGTCGCCGCGAACGGCAGGTTGTTCGCCGCGCCGATGTTGTCGTAGACGACGTTGCCGAGCATCTGCGACGTGCCGCCGACGATCTTCACCGTGATGTAGTCCCCCAGCGACAGCGAGAACGTGAAGATCGAGCCCGCCACGATCGCCGGGAACGTCAGCGGCAGGATCACCGAGCGGAACGTCCGGAACGAGCGGGCGCCGAGGTCGCCCGAAGCGTCCACCAGGGAGTCCGGCAGCCGCTCGAGGCCCGCGTAGATCGGCAGGATCATGTACGGCAGCCAGAGGTACGACAGCGTGATGATCGTCGCCGTGACGCCGTAACCGGGCGAAAGCCAGTTCAGGGCGCCGTTGCCGGACAGCATCGACCGCCAGGCGTACGCCTTCACCAGGTAGCTCGCCCACAACGGCGTCATCACCGCGATCACCAGGATCCGCTGCGCGCGCGGCGACGCCAGCTTGGCCATCGCGAACGCCATCGGAAACGCGATGACCGCGTCGATCACGGTCACCAGCGCCGCGATCCCGACCGTGCGGAAGGTGATCGTGCGGTACACCGCGTCGCTGAACAACGTCTTGAAGTTGTCCAGCGACCATTCGATGACGACCTGGCCGGTGAACGCGTCGGTGTGCCAGAACGCCGTCACGAACAACGCGGCGAGCGCGCCCAGGTAGGCCAGGCCCAGCCAGAGCAGCGGGGCCGAGAGCAGGAAACCCAAGCGCAACCTGGGTTTCCGGTAGAAGAAGGCCGATACGGCGGTCATGTCAGCCCTTGATCTCGGTCCAGGCCTTGGTCCACTCGCCGTAGTCCTTGCACTTGACGTCCGTGCGGCCGTCGAGGCACTGCGGGATCGGCGTGGTCCAGTACGCGATCTTCGCCGCGTACGCCGCGTCGCTGGCGTGGTAGGTGTCGCAGAGGGTCTTGTCCGTCATCTCCGCGCACGCCTTCGCGTTCGCCGGCGCCTCGCCGAAGTACTCGGCGACCTGGGCGTTCACCTTGGGGCTGACGATGTAGTCGAGCCACTTGTACGCACACGTCTTGTGCTGCGACTTCGCCGCGACCATCCAGGTGTCCGACCACCCGGTCGCGCCTTCGCTCGGCACCGCGGACTCGAGCGGCGCGCCCTCGCCCTTGGTCAGGTTGACCGTGACCTGCCAGGCCGTGCCGACGACGGCGTCCGCGTTCTTCAGCGCCTGCGACTCCTTGAGGTAGTCCGACCAGTACTCCGACACCAGCGGCCGCTGCTGCTTGAGCAGGTTCACCGCGGCGGTGAACTGCTTGTCGTCCAGCGCGTACGGGTTCTTGATGCCCAGGTCCGGCTGGTGCGCCATCAGGTACAGGGCCGCGTCGGCGATGTAGATCGGCGAGTCGTAGGCGATGACCTTGCCCTTGTACGGCGAGTTCGCGTCGAACATCACCGACCACGAGCTCGGCGCCGGCGTCACCTTGTCGGTGCGCCAGGTCAGCAGGTTCGCGCCCCAGCCGTGCGGGATGCCGTAGGCGACGCCGCCGACGCTGTTCCACGACTTGTCCTTGAGGAACGGCTGGACGTCGGCGTAGTTCGGCACCAGCGCGGTGTTCACCGGCTCGACGTCCCCCGAGGCCACCAGCCGCAGCGATGCGTCGCCGGACGCCGACACGACGTCGTACTGGCCGGTCTTCATCAGCGTGACGGCCTCGTCGGACGTCCCGAACGGCTTGACGTTGACCTTGCACCCGGTCTGCTGCTCGAACGGCGTGACCCAGTTGACCTTCGGGTCGTTCGAGCCGTTCTCCGCGTACCCGGGCCAGGCCAGCACGTTCAGCTGGCCTTCCGGCTGCCCGAGCGCCTTCAGCGCCTCCAGCTTCGGCGGGGTGAACCCCTGCGCACCGGGCGGCGCGGACGAACTCGTGCCCGACGTGCCACATGCAGCCAACAGCAGGCTGGCGCCGAGGAGCCCGGCCAGCCGCGTCTTCCTGTTCTTCATGGCAACCCTTTCACTGACCGGGGACTTGGAAGCTGTGTTCGTGGCGCCAGCTGAGCCGGACGCGGCCGGCTGCCAGGGCGCCGTCGGCGTTCTGCCGGACGACCGACAGCTGGCCGCCGGCGTCGAGGGCGACGGAGTAGCGCACGGTCGCGCCGGCGTAGACGACGTCGGTGACCGTGCCGGTCGCGCTGGTCTCCCCCGCGGCGGCGGGCTCGGACAGCTCGTCGTCGATGCGGATCTTCTCCGGCCGGATGCTGAACAGGCCCGGCCGGCCGATCACCGACTCGGCGCCGCGGCCGCCCAGCAGGTTCGACGTCCCGACGAAGCCCGCGACGAACGCGCTCGCGGGCCGTTCGTAGACCTCTTCGGGCGGGCCGACCTGCTCGATCCTGCCGTCGTTGAACACCGCGATCCGGTCGCTCATGGTGAGCGCCTCGTCCTGGTCGTGGGTGACGAAGACGAACGTGATGCCGACGTCGCGCTGGATCTGCTTGAGCTCCAGCTGCATCGCCTGCCGCAGCTTGAGGTCGAGCGCGCCGAGCGGCTCGTCGAGCAGCAGCACCTTGGGCCGGTTGACCAGCGCGCGGGCGAGCGCGACGCGCTGGCGCTGGCCGCCGGAGAGCTGCGACGGCTTGCGGGAGCCGTAGTCGTCCAGCCGCACGGTCTTGAGGGCCTCGAGCGCCCGCTCACGGCGTTGCTGCTTCGGGACGCGCTTCACGCGCAGGCCGTACTCGACGTTCTGCTGCACGCTCATGTGCGGGAACAGCGCGTAGTCCTGGAAGACCGTGTTGACGTCCCGCTCGAACGGCGGGAAACGACTCACGTCACGGCCGGCCAGCTCGATCGTGCCCTCGGTCGGCAGCTCGAACCCGGCGATCATCCGCAGCACGGTCGTCTTTCCGGAGCCGGACGGGCCGAGCATCGAGAAGAACTCGCCGGGCGGGATGTCGAGGTCGACGCCGTCGACCGCGTGGACGTCGCCGAAGTGCTTGCGCAGCCCGGAAAGCCGGACGGCGGGCTGCTCGGTCTCCACTGGCGGCTCGGATTCGGCCCGGGTCTCGGAAGGTGCTTGGTTCGGTGCTTGGTTGGGCATCGCCAGCCTCACAGAGCGCTCATGACGTGCTTGATCCGGGTGTAGTCCTCGAGGCCGTACAGCGAGAGGTCCTTGCCGTAGCCGGACTTCTTGAAGCCGCCGTGCGGCATCTCGGCCACCAGCGGGATGTGCGTGTTGATCCAGACGCAGCCGAAGTCGAGCTTCGCGGCCAGGCGCATCGCGCGCTGGTGGTCGCGGGTCCAGACCGACGACGCGAGCGCGTACTGGACGCCGTTCGCGGCCTTCAACGCCTCGGCCTCGTCGGCGAACCGCTGGACGGTGATGACCGGGCCGAAGATCTCGTTCTGGCTGATCTCGTCGTCCTGCTTGACGCCGGAGACGACCGTGGCCTCGTAGAAGTAGCCCTCTTCGCCGGCTCTGCGTCCTCCACAGTGGACGGTCGCGTGCCCGGGCAGCCGATGGATGAAGCCGGCCACCTTCTCCAGCTGGGCCGCGTTGTTGAGCGGCCCGTACGCGACGTCTTCGTCGTCCGGCTTGCCGGTCTTCGTGGCCTCGGCCTGCCGGGCCAGCGCGCCGACGAACTCGTCGTGCACCTCGTCGGCGACCAGCACCCGGGTGGCGGCCGTGCAGTCCTGGCCGGCGTTGAAGTAGCCCGCGACGGCGATGGCCTCGGCGGCGGCTTCGAGGTCGGCGTCACCGAAGACGATGACCGGCGCCTTGCCGCCCAGCTCCAGGTGCACGCGCTTGACGTCGGCGGCCGCGCTGCGAGCGACCTCGATCCCGGCGCGGACCGAGCCGGTGATCGACACCATGGCCGGGATGTCGTGCTCGACCAGCGCGCGGCCGGTGTCGCGGTCACCGCACACGACGTTGAAGACGCCCGGCGGCAGGAACTCCCCGGCGATCTCGGCGAGCAGCAGCGTCGACGCCGGGGTGGTGTCGGACGGCTTGAGCACGACCGTGTTGCCCGCGGCGAGCGCCGGCGCGATCTTCCAGATCGCCATCAGCAGCGGGTAGTTCCACGGCGTGACCTGGGCGCAGACGCCGACGGGCTCGCGCCGGACGAACGACGTGTGGCCCTCCAGGTACTCACCGGCCGAGCGCCCTTCGAGCACGCGCGCCGCCCCGGCGAAGAACCGGAGCTGGTCGAGCAGCATCGGGATCTCTTCGGCCATGGTCAGCGCGATCGGCTTGCCGGTGTTCGCGGATTCGACGCGCACGACCTCGTCGGCGCGAGCTTCGAGCGCGTCGGCGATCTTCAGCAGCGCGAGCTGGCGCTGGGCGGGCGTCGTCGCGCGCCAGGTCTCGAACGCGGTGGCCGCGACCTGCAGCGCGTTGTCGACGTCCTCGGGTCCGGCGATCGGCGCGGTGCAGTAGGGGCGCCCGGTGACCGGGTCGGTGATCTCCGCCGTCCGGCCCGACTTGGACTCGACGTACGCGCCGCCGACGTAGTGCTTCAGCTCCTGCACGATGACTCCCTCGGGGGTTCGCGGAGCTAAAACATATAAGTCCATATGTAATAGGACAAGTGGATCAGGCAAGATTGGTGCGAACGGGTTCTCCGACGGCGAAGGGTCACGATGCGCAAGGGCATGTCGCACAGCGCGCGGTCCGCCATGTTCGCCCCGCTCGGCCAGGTCGGGCGGGCGGAAGCGGTGGCGGCGCGGCTCGTCGACGCCATCACCCTCGGCCTGCTCGCCGACGAGGAGCAGCTGCCCAGCGAGGCCGACCTGGCCGCGCAGTTCGGCGTCTCGACCGTGACGGTCCGGGAGGCGCTCGTGGCGCTGCGGCAGCAGGGCCTCGTCGAGACGCGGCGGGGGCGCAGCGGCGGCAGCTTCGTCCGCACGCCGGCCAACCCGCCCTCGGACCTCTGGCGCGAACGGCTGCAGGAGGTGTCGCTGTCCGACCTGCGCGACGTCGGCGACCACTACCTCGCGATCGCCGGGGCGGCCGCCAAGCTCGCCGCCGAGCGCAGCTCCTCCGAGGACGTCGAACGGCTGCGGCTGGCCACCGAAGACCTCCGCACGGCGCACGGCATCGACTTCACGCGGGCGGAGCGGCAGTTCCACCTGGAGATCGCGGCGGCCGCCCAGTCGCCGCGGCTGACGCACGAAGAGGTCCACCTGCAGGCCGAGCTGGGCGGACTGCTGTGGCTGCCGCTCGGGACCCACCCGTACGAGGAGCACACGGCGATCACCGCGGCGATCGCGTCGGCCGACGGCGACCTGGCCCGCAAGCTCACCGAGGAGCACCTCCTGGGCGCCCTCGACCGGCTCGCGGACGTGCACCTCGACTTGCTCACCCCGTAAGCTCCGTCCCAACCCCGCGCATCGAGGTGAGCACCGTGAACGACACCCGCACGCTGGCCGGCGACGAGGTCGTCGAGCACGTTTCCGCTTTGGTGGAAGGGGTTTTCGACCGGCTGAAGCCGCTGCTCGCGGCCGCCGAGTCGGTGCTGGCCGACGACCCGGCCGCCGCGGCGCTGCACCGCATCCGCCCGGCCGTCACCGAGGCCCTCGGCGGGTTGATCGTCGGCGCGGGGTTCGTCAGCGCGCCGCGGGTGCTCCAGGATTCGGAGTTCGGCTTCGAGTGGTGGACTTCGGGTGAGCCGCCGTCCCAGTTGTTCATCAGCCTCGACCCGGGCAGCGAGAACTTCCTCGATTACACGCGCCAGTCGTGGTTCACGGTCCCGCGCGACACCGGGCGGCGCCACATCAACGGCCCGTACGTCGACTACCTGTGCACCGACGAGTACACCCTGACGTTCACGATCCCGGTGGTTTCGGCCGGCGTCTTCGCGGGCGTGGTGGGCGCGGACGTGTACGTGCGCGAGTTCGAGCGCGCGGTGCGTCCTCGGTTACGGTCCCTCGGACGCGGCGCCGCTTTGCTGAACGCGCAGGGGCGGGTGATCGTGTCCAACAGCGTCCGGCAGGCGACGGGATCCTTGGTGCGCGAGGTGGACGTCCCGGCTTGGTGGTCGTCGGGCGCGGAGCCGGGGCCGGTGCTGCGTCGGTGCGGGGATTCGCCGATCGTGCTGGTGCGCTAGGTCCGAAGTGGACGCGACCACTGCGGCTCTTCTCGGCGCGGCAATCGGCGTGACCGGCACGCTCGGGGCCTCGAGATGCGACACGATGTTTACGTTCGGGCGATTCAACTCGCGCATGAAGCTGGCTCGGAGATTGTTCGCGCGCTGGTAGACATGCCGCTCGAAGCCGAGTTCGCGAACCAGATGCCAGGGATCGTGGCTAAAATGGTCCCGGTCGAAGCCGAACTCGAACTGCTCGGCGGCGCCGGACTAGCGGAGCAGTACTGCCTTACGACAGTTCATCGCCACAGGACGAGCGGACGTCGGCGTCAACTGACGGACGTCTGGAGAGCCACCCAGAGTTCGGCGCGCACGCCCGGTGAGTCGAGGTCGCGGCCGAGCAGTTCTTCGGCCTTCCGGATCCGGTTGCGCAGCGTGTGGCGGTGGACGCCGAGGCGGGTGGCCGCGGTGTCCCAGTGGCCGTGGTGCTCCAGCCAGCAGCGCAACGAGCCGACGAGGTCGCCGCGGCCGGTCTTGTCGTGTTCGCGCAGCGGGGCCAGCGTGTTTGCGGCGTAGATCCGCGCCACCACGGGGTCGATGAGCGACACCAGGCCGCGAGCGGAGTGCTCGGCGAAGGTCACCAGGGGCTTGCCGTCGGCCTCGGCCGCCCGCGCCGCCAAGTCGGCCTGCTCCGCACCTGCCTCGAAGTCCTCCAGCCGCACCGGGTCCGCCAGGCCGGCGTACATCGGCGGGACCGTCGCCGCGGCGGCCAGGGCCCGGTCCAGCACGTCCCCGCCCGAGCGGCCCACCACGAGCACCGCCGATCCCCACTCCACGAAGAAGAGGGAGTTGTCCCCGTCGAGGGCGTCGCCCACGCGGCGACGCTGCGCGGGCGTGCCGAACAGTGCGACCATCGCCCACGGCGGCTCGGGCGGGTCGCCCCACACCGTCGTGATCAGGCCGAGCGCCAGCTCGTGCTGCCCGGCGGCCAGCAGATCGGCCACCCCTTTGCGCAGGGACCACCACGCGTGCGTGAGGGTCAGATCCTGTTCCAGGGCAAGGGAAAGCAGCGACACCGCGGCGTTGACGACGTGCCGCCCGGCCGTGTCGAGCGGTTCGGGCGTTCCGACCGCGAGGATCCGGCGCGCGCGGGTGTGGAGGGTCTGCAGCACGACCTCCTCCCCGTCGAGCGTGAAGGCCCGCGTACCGGACCGAAGCTGCTTCGCCTCTTCGCGGACCGAGTCGGCGTGCGCGTGCGCGCTCGCGGGCGCGGCCTCGACGCTCGCGTGGTCGAAGAGCAGAACCCAGCCGTCGACCAGCTTGGTGAGTTTGCGCAGCACCCCCGCCGGGCCGCCCTTGCCGGCCGCCGTGCGGGTCAGTTCCTGCTGGGCCTTGCCGATGCGGACCGTCGTCGCGTACTCGTCCGCCGCCACCGCCCGCGACACCGCGCGGGTGATCGCGATGAACGGCGTCTCGCGCGGCACCTCCAGCAGCGGCAACCCGACCTCGGCGGCCGTGGCGACCAGCGTGGCCGGCACCTCGTCGTGGCTCAGGCCCACGCCGAAACCGAGCCCCGCCACCCCGGCGTGCACCAGGCGGCGGACATACGACGGCGACGTCTCCTCGTCCAGGGCCAAGCCGGTCGTGAGCAGCAGCTCGCCGCCTTCCAGGAAGGCCTGCGGGTCGGTCAGCTCCGTCGGGTGCACCCAGCCGATCGGGCGGTTCAGCGCGGCGTCGCCGGTGAGCACGCGCAGGCCGAGCGGGCGGTCGGCGGCCAGTCCTCGCAGCGTGAGTGCCATAACGGCCAATTCTACGCTCCGAATTCGCCAGTCCGGCCAGCTGACGGCAGCCGCGTCACAGCTCATCCTGAGGACGTCCACCCCCGTCCGGAGGAGCACGCCGTGACCGCAAGCACCACCGCCGAGCCGCAGGCCCCGGCACCCCGGCAGCGCCGGCTGCGCACCGAGATCCCCGGCCCCGCCTCCCGCGAGCTGCAGGAGCGGCGCGTCAACGCGGTCGCCGCCGGGGTCAGCTCGGTGCTGCCCGTCTACGTCACCTCCGCCAGCGGCGGCCTGGTCACCGACGCCGACGGCAACGTCCTGATCGACTTCGGCTCCGGCATCGCGGTGACCAGCGTCGGGCACTCCGCGCCGGCCGTCGTCGACCGCGTCCGCAAGCAGGCCTGCTGGTTCACCCACACCTGTTTCATGGTCACGCCGTACGAGGGGTACGTCGAGGTGTGCGAGGCCCTGGCCGAGCTGACGCCGGGTGACCACGCGAAGAAGTCGGTGCTGTTCAACTCCGGCGCGGAAGCCGTCGAGAACGCCGTGAAGATCGCGCGGGTGGCGACCGGGCGCCAGGCCGTCGTCGTGTTCGACCACGCCTACCACGGCCGCACCAACCTGACCATGGGCATGACCGCGAAGTCGGTGCCCTACAAGCACGGCTTCGGCCCGTTCGCGCCCGAGGTCTACCGGGTGCCAGGGTCGTACCCGTACCGCGATGGGCTTTCCGGCGAAGCGGCGGCGGCCCTGGCCATCGACCGGATCGAGAAGCAGATCGGCGGCGACCAGGTGGCCGCCGTGGTGCTCGAGCCGATCCAGGGCGAGGGCGGCTTCATCGAGCCCGCCCGCGGCTTCCTGCCCGCGCTTTCGGCCTGGTGCGCCGAAAACGGCGTCGTGTTCGTCGCCGACGAGGTGCAGACCGGCTTCTGCCGCACCGGTTCCTGGTTCGCGTCGAGCGAGGAAGGCGTCGTCCCGGACCTGGTCGCGACGGCCAAGGGCATCGCGGGCGGCCTGCCCCTCGCGGCGGTCACCGGCCGCGCCGAGCTGCTCGACGCCGTCCCGCCCGGTGGCCTCGGCGGCACGTACGGCGGCAACCCGATCGCCTGCGCCGCCGCGCTCGGCTCGATCGAGACGATGAAGGCCGAGAACCTGGCCGAGTCGGCGAAGCGCACCGAAGGGGTTGTCCTGCCGCGGTTGCGCGCGCTGGCCGACGAGACCGGCGTGCTCGGCGACGTCCGCGGCCGCGGCGCGATGCTGGCCGCGGAGTTCGTGCGACCGGGCACGACCGAACCGGACGCCGACCTGACCAAGCGCGTAGCGGCGGCCTGCCACCGGGCCGGCGTCATCGTGCTGACCTGTGGCACCTACGGCAACGTCGTCCGCCTGCTGCCGCCGCTGTCGCTGTCCAACGACCTGCTCGACGAGGGCCTCTCGGTCCTCGAGCACGCTGTCCGCACGGAGGTTCGCTCGTGACTTTCCCCTTCTGGGTCGCCGGAAAGCCGGTGACCGGCGGCGCCACGGCCGACGTCCGCCACTCCTTCGACGGCTCGCTCGCCGGGTCGCACTTCGTACCGTCCACTTCGGACGTCGAGGCCGCGGTCCAGGCCGCGCACGACGTCCGCGACGAGTTCGCGACGCTGCCCGCACACGTCCGCGCGGGAGCGTTGGACCACGTGTCCCGGGCGTTGGGTGAGCGGTCCGAGGAGATCGCCCAGCTGATCACGGCGGAGTCCGGCAAGCCGCTGAAGTGGGCGCGCGGCGAGGTCGGCCGGGCGGTGTCGACGTTCCGCTGGGCCGCCGAGGAGGCCCGCCGCTTCTCCGGCGAGCTGCAGCGCCTCGACACCGACCCGGGCGGCACCGGCCGCTTGGCGCTGGTCCGGCGCGTGCCCCGCGGTCCGGTGCTGGGTATCACGCCGTTCAACTTCCCGCTGAACCTGGTGGCGCACAAGGTGGCCCCGGCGATCGCGGCCGGCGCGCCGATCGTGCTCAAGCCCGCGCCCGCGACGCCGCTGACGGCGTTGCTGCTGGGCGAGATCCTGGCTGCCACCGACCTTCCGGCGGGCTCGTGGTCGATCCTGCCGGTGGACAACGAGACGTCGTCGCGGCTGGTCCAGGACCCGCGGCTGCCGGTGGTCTCGTTCACCGGCTCGGTCCCGGTCGGCTGGAGCATCCGCGACAGCGTCCCGCGCAAGCACGTCGCGCTGGAACTGGGCGGCAACGGCGCGGTCCTCGTCTGTCCCGATTGGACGGACCTCGACTTCGCGGCGCAGCGCATCGCGACGTTCGCGATGTACCAGGCCGGGCAGTCGTGCATCTCGGTGCAGCGGGTGTACGCGCACGCTGACGTTTTCGACACCTTGCAGGAGAAGGTGCTTTCTCAGGTCAGCGCGTTGCGGACGGGTGACCCGCGGGCCGAGGGTGTGGACGTCGGCCCGATGATCAACCTTGCTGCCGCCGCTCGTGTCGAGTCGTGGGTTTCCTCGGCGGTTTCCGCTGGTGGCACGCTCCTCACCGGCGGCTCGCGATCGGGCGCGACCTTCGAGCCGACAGTACTGGCGGACGTCCCGGAGGACGCGTCGGTGATGGCCGACGAGGTCTTCGGCCCGGTGGTCTCGCTGATCCGGGTCGCCTCGGTGGCGGAGGGGGTGGCGCGGATCAACGCGTCACGCTTCGGGCTGCAGGCGGGAGTGTTCACGCGGGACCTCCCGACGGCGTTCTCGGTGTCGGCCGCGTTGCAGGTCGGCGGGGTTGTGGTGGGCGACGTCCCGAGCTTCCGCGCGGACCAGATGCCGTACGGCGGGGTGAAGGACTCGGGCGTGGGCCGCGAAGGCCCGGCGTCGGCGATGGCGGACTTCACGGAGGAGCGGGTAACGGTCTTGACGGGTCTGACGCTGTAAGCGGTGTGAGACCGCTGATCCTGCTTGACGTGGACGGCCCGCTGAGCCCGTGGGCCGCACCGCGCCACGCGAAGCCCGCCGGCTACGTCGAGCACCAGCTGCGGATCTCGCGCTGGAGCCGGCGCCGGCAACGGATCTGGCTGAACCCGGCGCACGGCCCGGCGCTGCTCGCCCTGGCCGGTTCCGCGGACGCGGAGCCGGCCTGGGCGACGAGCTGGGAGGACCGGGCGAACGCCCAGGTGGGCCCGGCCATCGGCCTGCCGCCGCTGCCGGTCGTCCGGTTCGCCGGCCAGCTCGAAGCCCGGCCCACGACGTGGAAGTTCGGCCCGGTGGCCCGGTTCGCGGCCGGTCGCCCGCTGGCCTGGTTCGACGACGACTTCGACCTCTTCCCCGCCGCCCGGCAGACGTTCCTCGACCGCCGCGGCGACCTGCCGACCGAGCTGATCGCCGTCGACCCGCACACGGGCCTCGCCGCCGAGCACTTCGACGCGCTCGAGTCCTGGTTGCGCCGGCGGAAAACCGATCGCCCGCCCGCCGGTCCCGGCGTAGGTTCGCCGGAACCATGACACTGGCGCGCAAGGGTTCACGGCTCATCACGGTCGACGGCACGGACTACCGCTGGTCGGTCCGCCCGAAACCCACCTATTCGCAGGGCCTCGGCGCGACGATGACCTACTCCGTCGAACTCGCCGAGCGGCCCGGGCCCGTACTCGTCGTGGACACCGGACGGCCGCGGCCGGACAACTGGCTGGACCAGAGCACCGAACCGGTGACCCCGGCCGAAGTCGCCGACGGCGTTCGCGCCGCGCTGACCAGAGGCTTCGACTTCACAGCGCCGCCAGCGCGTCCGTCACCGCCTCGTGGGCCTCGACCAGCGAAGGCCCGTACCAGGTGAGGTGACGGCCCGAGACCAGGACGTACCGCTCGTCCGGGAAGTGGTCCGGGCCGTCCTCCTCGGTGAACAGGTACGGCTCGTCCGGCAGCACCAGCAGGTCCGCGTCCGCCGCGAAGTGGGCCCGCAGCTCCTCGACGTCCGGCCGCGGGTAGCGCTCCTCGGAAGTCGCGTACACGTTCGCGACGCCGACCCGCCGCAGAACGTCGCCCGCGAACGTCTCGCGGCCCAGGACGATCCACGGCTTGCGCCACACCGGGACCACCGCGTGGAACCGCACCGGCCGGACCTCGCGCCAGATCTCCTCGGCCTCGACCAGCCAGTCCGGCTCCGCCAGCTCGTACGCCTGGGTCAGGATCCGCCGCAGCGAACCGAGCGCGGCCGGGACCGAGGCCGACGCCGCCATCACCCACACCGGGATCCCGTTGGCGCGCAACCGTTCGACGTCCTCCGGGCGGTTCTCCTCCGAGTTGGCCAGCACGAGGTCGGGCGCCAGGTCCAGCACCCGGTCCAGCTTCGGGTACTTCGACCCGCCGACCCGCGGTACGTCCAAAGTGGACGGATGGGTGCAGTAGTCGGTGGCCCCGGCCAGCCGGCCGGGCGCGCTGACCTCGACGGCTTCGGTCAGCGACGGGACCAGCGAGACCACCCGCGACACCGAGTCACCGAGCGGAACCGGCTCACCGAGATCGTCGACCAGGTGCGTCATGCGCGTTCGAACGACACCTTCCGCTTCTCGACGTCCACCGCGGTCAGCCGGACGCCGATCCGCTCCCCCGCGGTGAGCTTCTCCCCCGAGCACTTCGCCATCACCGTCGGGTCCTCGACGAGGATCTCCGCCTTGTTCTCGTCCGCGCGCAGCACCACCGCGCTGAACTCGCCGCCCACGTGCTCGGCCAGCACCCACGCCTCGACCTGGTCGATGCACGCCCGCTCGACCTTCGCCGCGAGGGTGTCCGACGCCGTCATCCGCTCCGGGACGTCCGCCAGCGCCGCCCGCACCCACGCCGGGACGTCGCGATCGGCCGACACCGCGAGGCAGATCTCCGTCGCGAACCGGTCGACCAGCCGCCGGATCGGCGCCGTCACGTGCGCGTACGCGCCGCCGATGCCCGCGTGCGTGGTGAGCGCGGGCAAGCCGCCGTCGAACGCCGTGTAGCCGGCGCCGCGCAGCAAGCGCGTCGTGTCGGCGTAGATCGCCATCGCCGCCGGCTGCCGGGGATCCAGCCGGGACAGGAACTCCGAGACGGTGTCGGTGGCCGGCCAGGCGATGCCGACCGCTTCGGCGGAGCGGCGCAGCCAGTCGACGGCCTCGGGTTCCGGGTCGGGCAGCGTGCGCAGGACGCCGATCTTCGCGTCGATCATGATCTGCGCCGCGGCCATCCCGGTGAGCAGCGAGATCTCGGCGTTCCAGGCGTCGACGGCGGTGCGCGGGCGCCGCGCCAGCACCCAGCCGCCGTCCGGGTCGCCGCTGATCTCCTGCTCGGGCAGCTGCAGCTCGACGGCACCGCGGCGGACGGCCAGCTCGCGGCGCCGCCGTCCCAGCTCGGGCAACGCGGCCACCGAAGGGTGCGGGTCACCGGCCTCGAGGGCGGCCTGGACCGTCTCGTAGTCGAACTGCTCGGTGGACCGGACCAGCGCGCGGCGCACCCGGGTCGCCGTCGGCTCGCCCGCTTCGTCGGTCTCGATGGTCCAGAGCACCGCGGGCCGGATCTCGCCGGGCAGCAGGCTCGCCGCGCCCTCGGACAGCACCGGCGGGTGCAGCGGGACGTTGCCGTCGGGCAGGTAGAGCGTCTGCCCACGGCGGCGGGATTCGCGGTCGAGCGCGCCGTCGGGCGGGACGAACGCGGCCAGGTCGGCGATCGCGTAGTGCACCCGGAAGCCGTGCGCGGTCCGTTCGACGACCATCGCCTGGTCGAGGTCCTTCGAGCCGGGCGGGTCGATCGTGACGAACGGCAGGTCCGTCGCGTCCTCCCGGGTCCCGGCGCTCGCCAGCGGATCCAGGACCGCGGCTTCCGCCTCGGCGAGCACCTCGGGCCCGAAGGACTCCGGCAGCGAAAACTCGGCACGCAGGGGGCCGAAGTCCCCGCCCGCCGAGTGTGTCCTGATCACGAGGGGAGGCACCCCCCAACCCTAACCCGCGAACGGCCCGGGAAACGCCACTGTGATCGCCCGATCGGGCTGGGGCCGGTCGGGTGTACGTTGACTTCCACAATAATGAAAACCGTCTTCATTTCCAAGAAGGGATCCGACCGTGAAGATCGCGTTCGTCGGCAAGGGCGGCAGCGGCAAGACCACGCTGTCGTCGCTGTTCGTCGCGTACCTCGCCGACGCCGGCCGGCCGGTGCTGGCCATCGACGCCGACATCAACCAGCACCTCGCGGTGGCGCTCGGCGCGACCGAAGAGGAAGCGCTCGCCTGGCCGACGCTCGGCGACAACATGGCCCTGATCAAGGACCACCTGCGCGGCGACAACCCGCGGATCCCGGACGCGGCGTCGATGATCAAGACGACCCCGCCGGGCCGGGGTTCGCGGCTGGTCCGGCCGTTCGAGGACAACCCGGTCTTCGCCGCCTGCTTCCGGCAGCTGGGCGGGGTCCGGCTGGGCGTCACCGGCCAGTTCGACGAGGACGACCTCGGCGTCAAGTGCTACCACTCGAAGGTCGGCGCGGCCGAGCTGCTGCTGAACCACATGGTCGACGTCGACGGCGAGTACGTCGTGATGGACATGACCGCGGGCGCCGACGCGTTCGCGTCGGGGCTGTTCACGCGGTTCGACGTGACGTTCCTGGTGTGCGAGCCGACGGTGCGCAGCGTGGGCGTGTACCGGCAGTACGCGGACTACGCGCGCGACTTCGGCGTGCGGCTCGTGGTGGTCGGCAACAAGGTCACCGACGACGAGGACGTCGAATTCCTGCGGGAGCAGGTCGGCGAGGCGCTGCTGGGGTGGATGTCGGCGTCGCGGCACGTACGCGCGGCCGAACGCGGCGCGGCCCGGCCGATCTCCGAACTGGAGCCGGCCAACCTCTCGACGCTGCGAGCGATGCACACGGCGGTCGACGCCGGGCAGCGCGACTGGGCGCGCTACCAGCGTCAAGCCGTCGAGTTCCACTTGCGCAACGCCAAGGCGTGGGCCGGCGCCGAGCTGGCCTCCCAGGTGGACCCGGAGTTCGTGCTGGGTCCGCAGGTGGTGGTCTAGTCGTCTTCGGCGTCCGCTTGCCGGGTCCGTTCCTTGGCGATGTCGAGGGCCCGCCGGGCCGTGGCCTCGTCGGGGTACGGCCCGAGCAGATCGATGCCGCGGCCGCGTTCGAGGTGCTCGACCTGGTTGGTGCGGGTGTTGTAGTACCACCCCGGGTCCGGGTTCGCGTCTTTCGCCATACCCCAAGCCTGGCATCCCCGGGCCGGTCTGTCAGCGCTTGTACCGGTAGGGGATCTCGGTCGGCTGCCCGGTGGGCCCGAACTCCTGCGGCTCCTCGGGTTCGGCGGGCTGATCGGTGAACTCGTCGAACCACCCGCGGGAAGGCATGGCGGTCCCCCGAGGAGGGGTATCGGCGTCCGACTGCGCGTTCGAGGGCTGCGGGAGAGGCTCCCGCCCGGGGAAAACAGGCGGCACGGCCGGGTTCGGCGGCTGGGGCGCGGAGTTCGGCCCGGGGAAAACCGGCCGGACGGGGGCGGCGTGCCTGGTCGGGAAGGACTGGGGGGTTGATTCCGGGCCGGGGAAGACGGGTTTCGGGGGTTGGGTGCGGGCTGGGTTGTTGGTCGGGGCCCAGTGCTGGGGAGTTTGCGGGTGGTTCGGCTGGCCGGGCTGGCTCGGCTGGCCTGGCTGCGGCGGGGTTGGTCCGTTCTGCTGGCTGGGTTGCGGCGTGGCTGAGCCAGGCTGCGGCGCAGTTGGGCCGGACTGCGGCCCGGTTGCGCCGGACTGCTGACCAGGCTGCGGCACGGCTGAGCCGGACTGCGACACGGTTGCGCCGGACTGCGAGGCGGCTGAGCCGGACTGCAGCCCGGTTGGGCCGGGCTGCTGGCCAGGCTGCGGCGTGATTGAGCCGGGCTGCTGGCCTGGCTGCTGCCCGAAGTGCGGCGCAGCCGAGCCTGGCTGCGATGTGATCGGGCCGGGCTGCTGGTGGCCAATCTGCGGTATCGCTGAGCCTGGCTGCGACGAGCCGGGGTGCAGCGTGCTCGGGCCCGACTGCTGGATGGAGGGGCCTGACTGGTGGTGGCCGGACTGCGGCGTGGTTGGGTCTGGCTGCTGGGTCGGACCTGACTGCGGCTGGGCGGGCTGCGGAGCCGCCGAGCCTGGGTGCTGACCGAACTGCGGCGCGCTTGAGCCCGGCTGCGGTGCAGCCGAACCGGGCTGAGGCGCGACTGGGTCCGGCTGTTGGCCGGCCTGAGGCACGACCGAACCAGACTGCGCCGCGACCGGACCCGGCTGCTGGCCGGGCCGGGCCGCGACCGGGCTTGACTGACCGGCCTGTGAGGCGGCCGGGCTTGGTTGCTGGCCGAACTGCGACACGACCGGGTCTGGCCGGCTGCTCTCCGGCCTTGACGGGCTCGCCTGCGGCTGGGCCTGACCCGACGAAGCGACCGGGCCCGATTGCGACAGAGGCTGGCCGGACTGCGCGCCAGCTGTCGCAACGGTCTGCTCCGGCTGAGGCGACGACAACGGGCCAGGCGATGCCGCGGCAGGCTGCGCAAAGGGTGGCACGGGGTGCTGGCCAGACGGCACCCCGGTGGGCGGCCCGTCCTGCGGTACAGCGGGCTGACCAGGCTGCGGTCCAGCGGGACCAGAGGGCGACTGCGAGGCAGGCGGCTCTATGCGCTGAACCGCCTGACCGCCCTGCGAAGCAGGCGGCGCGCTGGAGCGCGAGGCATCCTCGTCTGCAGGCTGTACCGCGGCCGACTTGTCGAGGTGCGGCGCAGGCGAGTCACCCTCTACGACAGGTAGCGGCTCGGCCGAGCGCGACGCAAACGAGCCACCCTCCACCGCAGGTGGCGGCTCGGCCGATTCGCCGGTAGGCGAAGCACCTTCCGCCACGACCGACTCACCCGAGCGCGACGCAAGCGAGCCACTCTCCGCCACAGGTACCGGCTCGGCCGTAGGCGAAGCGGGCGAAGCACCTTCCACCCCAGGTGCCGGCACGACAGACTCGTCCGAGCGCGACGCAGGCGAAGCACCTTCCGCCGCAGGTGCCGGCACGACAGACTCGTCCGAGCGCGACGCAGGCGAAGCACCTTCCGCCGCAGGTGCCGGCTCATCCGAGCGCGACGCGGGCGAGTTCCCCTCCGCGGCAAGCCGTGCCTCGTCGGCGGGCGAGGTAGGTGAAGCGTCGCCGCCGTCGGGTGCTGGCTCGGCGGGATCGTCAGGGTGCGGAACGGCCAAGCCGTCCTCTGCGGCGGGTGCTGGCGCGTCGGCCTGCGGTGACACGAAATTGTCGTGCTGCGAACGGGCCTCGGCTGGCTCCGCCTGGGAGGCCTGGTCCGCGGCGGACGTATCGGGCTGCTCGGCCGGCGAATCTGCCGTCGGCTCGCCGCCCTGCTGCGATACCTCCTCGGCAGGCTGCGGCTCGGGCGAGAACTCTCCCTGGAAGTCCGTCGCGGGAGCTTCCGGTTGGAGCTGTTCCTCGGGCTGCGCGGCCCCGGACCATTGCACCGAAAGCGGCGACTCCTCGGCGACCGACGCCGAAGGCGCGTGTCGCGGGGCGCCTGCCAACGCCTCGGCTACCGGGTCCGTCGTCTCCGGCGCCGCGTGGCGAGCCTGCTGCTGCGGTGCCTTGACCGGGCCTGGGAGGTCCGCTTCGGCGGCCACCGACCACTCCGGCTCCGGGGCGCGGTGTTCCCAGCTGGGCGGGGGTTCCGGGCGGTGCTGGTTCGGCGCCGCCTCCTCCGGGCGGCTCCACGCCAGGCCGCCGGTGGGCACCCCCGGTCGCGAATCTGCGGCCGCCGGGGGCGGCTCGACCTCAGCGGGAGAACCGGGCGCCTCAGCGCGCGAATCGACAAATCCGCCCGACGGCTCGGCCTCGGCCGCACCGAGGCGCGAATCGACGTACCCGCCCGACGGTTCGCCCCCGGACCTCGAGTCGACGAACCCACCAGCCGGCTCGACCTCAGGACGCGACTCCGCAAACCCGACCGGTAACTCGGCCGCGGGCCGCGCCTCACCAAACCCAACCGGCGGCTCGGCCGCGCGCCGCGCCTCCGCAAACCCAACCGGCGACTCGGCCGCGCGCCGCGCCTCACCAAACCCAACCGGCGACTCCGCCCCGGGCCGCGCCTCACCAAACCCACCAACAGGCTCAGCCGCAGGCCGCGACTCGACAAACCCACCAGACGCCTCAACGCCACCCGAAGCCACGGCCGGAGGTCCCTGCTCCCGCCCGCCCTGGACCGGCTGAGCCGGACCCGGCGGATGAGGCACCGTCCGCCACACCGGCGCCGGGCCGATGTTCATCGGGGCCGGGGCCTGGCTCGGCGGCGGGGGCGCTCCCGGAGGCGGGGCCTGCGGACGCGCAGCCGGCTTCGGGATCGGGTCGAGGCTGGACACCAGGACCGTCGTGTTGGCCGGGTCGTCCACCTTGCGGCCGCTGCGCTCGCGGTAGACCATCTCGCCGTCCGCGTCCATCTCCACCAGGTAGCCCGCCTCCGCGAGCTGCTCCTCGTCGAGATCCTCCAGCCGCTCGTAGCGGGACGGCACCACGCGGTAGATCGGCCACGTCAGCCGGGCGTTTTCGGCGTGGAACTGGGCCAGCAGCGCCGCCATCTGCTGCTGCCACGGCAGGGACATCCCCTCGGCCAGGGACCTGGGCAGCACCACGTAACCCGCGTCGACGCCGGGGTAACCGACACTCAGCTGGTCGGCCAGGGGCGTGCTGGACGCGGGGCGAGCCGACTGCCTCGGGGGCTGGGGCGCGCCGAACAGCGCCGCCGGATCCTGGGGACCGCCGGGCTTGCCTCGCTTGCCGAATTTCCGTCCCACGTGCTCATCCTCTGCCAGTACGCGGCCGCCTGCTCGGGGAAGCGCCGCGACGTCGGGTGAATCGGTTCCGTTGTCGGCCCATCCGCCGGCCCGCTCGTGTCAAGGGGCTTTAACCCATGCTAAACGCCGGGCCGGACCGCCTGCGGCACCACTTCGGCCTCATCGAACGAGAACGCCCGTGTGTGCACCGGAACACCGGTCTGCTGCGCCTCGACGACCTTCCCGTCCCCCAGGTACATCATCACGTGGTGGATGGTCTCCGGGTTCGACGGGTCGGTGGCGAGGAACAGCAGGTCACCGGGCTGCGCCTCCCGCACCGGCAGCATCGCGCCCGCGTGGTACTGGTCCTGTGAGACGCGGGGCAGGATGATCCCGGCCGACTCGTAGGCCCGCAGCATCAGGCCCGAGCAGTCGTACGAGTCGGGCCCTGTGGCGCCCCACACATACGGCTTCCCCTGCTCGCCCAGCGCGAAACTGATCGCCTTCGCGGCGGCCTGGCTCGGCGGCAGCAGCTGGCCCAGCCCGGTGCCGCAGGCGACGACGTCGACGACCTGGCCGACGTTCTCCACCAGCGTCGCCGCCATCGGCTCCCACTTGTGGTACCGGTCCGGGAACCCCGAGCGCTCGACGGCCTGCGCGGCGTCACCCGGGCGCTTGTTCTCCCAGTCCGGCACGGCCAGCAGCACGTCGTAGAACTTGTTGACCTCGTACGTCGGGTCGGTGACCTGCGCGACCGTGCCCCAGCCCATCGTCGGGCGCATCTGGAAGATGCCCAGGGAATCGCGGTCGCCGTAGGTCAGGTTGTGCAGCCCGGACTCGGTCATCCCGGCCTGGATCGCGACCTGCCACGCGCGCGGCGCCAGCGACCGCTGCTTGCCGATCGAGATGATCAGCGCGACGATGCCCTTCTGCTCGTCGTCGAGCTTCGACGCGTCGACCGTGCCGCGCTCGCCCTCGCCGGGCTGGGTCGGCCCGACCGAGGCGTCGCAGCTCATCAGCGACACGCCGCGGGCCTGCGCCTGCTGGTTGTCGACGACGACCTTGGCGGCGATGGCGGTGATGATCAGGGCGCCGATCGCGACGAACACGACCAGCCCCAGCCACAACCCCAGCCGCCGCACGGGTCAGCTCGCCTGGTCGTAGTCGGCGACCCGCCAGCCGGCGTTGGTGCTCACCACCGTGATGCTGAGCTTCGGGCCGTCGGTGGGGATCGTCAGCTGCACCGAGCTGGTGTAGGACGTGCCGACCGTCGGCTCACCGGTCACCTTCGTGGCGGGGACGTTCGCCGGGTCGACCGACGACATCACCGGCAGGTACTCCTCCGTCGTGTACGGCTTCAGCTTCTCCAGCCACTGCGCGGACGTGATGCCCGGCGGGTGGTCCACCCAGGCCGCGGCCCACTCCTTCGCGACGCGGACGGCGTCGCCGTTCGGCGCCGCCGTGGTCGGGGTGGCCAGCGGCGTGGACAGCCTCGTCGGCAGGTTCGACGTCGGCACCGGCGCGGCGACCCCGGACGGCGTCGGCGCGGTGACCGAGGTGGTCGTGGTCCCGGTCGTCGGCGACGCCTTCGCCTGCTGCTTGCCCATCACCTTCGGCAGGACGATGCCGAGCGCGGTGACCAGGATGGCCAGGAACACCAGGGCGCCGACCAGGTGGCGGGGCGAGCGCAGCGGCCAGCCCCACAGGCGGCGGTAGACCGCGGCGCGGCCGCGGTTGGTCCGGATCGGCATCGGTCACCGCCCCATGACGCTGTCGGTGTCCCGCGGTTCCTCGCGGACTTCGATGCCCCGCGACGGCCGGTACAACACGAAGACCGGCTTGCCGGCGACGACTTCGGGGTCGACGCGGCGCGGCTGCGCCCGCACTCCCGGCGTCCTCGGCGTGTCCTGGGGGGTGTAGTCGCTGAACCCGGACTCCGGCGTGCGGAGATCCGACGGCACGACGACGGGCTCGGGTTCGTCGTTCCAGCGACGGTCGGCCACCGGGGACGTGTCGACGCGCCGGCTCTCCTGGCCTCGCACCGTCGGATGGCCGCCGGCGCCCACGACGACGTACTCGCCGGGGTCACCGCCGGCCGGGTTGTACTGGCCGAACACCGGAGCGCCGGGACGTCCGCCCGCAGGCAGCGCGCCGGCCCGGCCGCCGTTGACGGCCCCCGGCCAGGCGCCGGACCACGCGGCGGCCGGACGGGACGCGCCCGAGCCGTTGTCGAGGCGCTGGGCGTTGGCGAAGATCGTCGCCTCCGGCCGGAACCGGCCGCCGCCGACGGTCGCGCCCATCGGGCCGCGCTGCTCGCCGTCGACGACGTCGTCGGTGTCGCGCACGTTCTGCCAGAACTCGTCCTGCGGGGTCGGGCCGCTGTGGTTGCGCCGGAAGCGCGAGAAGATCCCGCCGCCGGGCGACGGCACCGCGGCGCCGACCATGCTGACCGACATCTCGACCATCTGCCACAGCCGCCGCACCGGACGCCCGACCATGAACAGCAGCACGGTGATCAGCCCGGCGAGCACCATCTGGGTGAGCATGTTGAGCGAGTTCGAGGCGTCGAAGATCGCCTGCAGCAGCAGCGCGTGCACGCCGGCGAGCACCGAGAGCACCACGAGGTTGAACGCGACCCCGCCGGCGACCTTGAGCACGCGGCGCAGGATGTCCTGGTGCAGCAGCGCGACGAGCCCGATCAGCGGCGCGGTGAGCGCGAAGAGCCGGATCAGGACCTGCGCGAGCAGCACGGACGCCTTGGCGAGCAACTGGAAGAGCGAGTAGACGATGGCCTGGCCGAGGGACAGGAACCCGGCCCCGGTACGCCCGCCGGCCTCGCCGGTGAAGTACCCGGTGGCGGGGCCGAGCTTGGTGGAGATGTCCTTGTAGGCGTTCTTCTTGCCGTCGATGACACCCTGGTTGCCGTCGTCACCGTTGCGCAGCTGGCCCCACGTGAACGCCTGCGCGTCCAGCAGCGGGCGGCCGAACTGGTCGGCCTGCGGTGCGGTCGGCGAGCCGAACTCCCCGCGCAGCCAGTTCTTGTAGACGATCTCGTTGTGCAGGTTCGTCGGCAGCACGTGCCGGATGACCCGGTTGTCGGAGTCGTCGACGAACCCCGCCTGGATGTTCGTGGTCGTCTGCACGATCGCTTTGTCGATCGGGTCGAAGTACCGCAGCATCGCCAGTGACGACGCGGCCAGCCAGATCCCGGCCATCGCGTACAAGGCGCGTTTGCTGACCGCGGCGAGGTCGCCGCGCCAGATGTTGCGGAACATCATGATCGACAGGATCAGCGCGACCAGGCCGAACAACTGGGCGTAGATGTTGTTGTAGACCTTCTCCGCGCCCGACTTCACCGCGCTGTACAAGGGATTGAGCAGACCACCCTCGAGCACGGTGTAGTGCAGCGAGTTCGTCGCGCCGACGATGTTCTTGCCCAGGTTGAACAGCTGGTTGCCGCCCCAGGTGTCGAGCGTCGAGCCGGCCGGGGTGATGTTCAGGCCGGAACAGTTCGTCTCGAAGGTGTTCCAGACGAACCCGGCGTAGCTGTAGTCGACGTACGGGCTGCCCGCCTCGCCGTGGCCTTCGGCCGGGTCGATGGCGCCGACCATGCCCGCGCCGGGACGTTCGGGGTTCGGTGCCTCACCGCACGCGGCCGCGCTCGCCGCGGGCGCGGTCGCGATGGCCTGCAGGCCGAGGACCAGCATGACGGCGAACATCGTCGCCCTGCGGCTCGGTGTGCGCCTGCCGGGTCGCCGCGGACCGTCCTTGATCCGGCGCTTGAGCGCGTTCCACCCGGCTGCCAACGTCAGCAGCACCGCCAGCGTCAGCAGGGTACTCATGCGGCGTCCCGGCCGGTGCCGCCCTTCCCGCCCGTGCGGGCGTGCTGCTGCCCGCCGTGGCCGTTCTGGCCTGGTCCGGTTCCGTTCGGGGGTTGCCGGACGTCGCCCTGGACCTCGCCCGTTTCCGAGGCCAGCGGGTCCGGGGCGCCCAGGAGGTTTTCGTCGGCCAGGCCGACCTCCAGCTCCGCCGCCAGCTCGAAGTCCTGCTCCAGCTCGATGTCGTCCTCCGGCGGGGCTGCGACGAACGGCTTCTCCTCCGAAGGGTTCTTCGGCAGGGCCAGTTCCGTGCCCGGGCGCGGCTTGGCCGCGTCCTTCGAGCCCGGGGTCGTGTCCATCACCGCGCGCAGGTGGTCCAGGTGCGGGCCGGAGAAGTCGACGCGGATGCGCTCCACGCCGCCCGCGCCGTCGCCGAAGATGAACTGGCGGGGCTCGATGTCGCGTTCCAGGCCGCGTTGCGCGGCGCCCGGGCGGCGGCCCAGGGCCGCGACCACCTGCTCGTACCCGACGCCCACCGGCACCTTCAGCAGGCGCAGCGCGTCGGCCTGGGCGTCGTCGTCGTCGAGGCGGCCGACGAACACCGAGTCCAGCAGGGTCACGAAACCCTGGATCTTCAGGAAGTCCGCCGGGATCTGGGACGACAGCAGCACGCGGACGTTCCACTTGCGCGAGTCACGCGCGAAGCGGTTCATCAGCACGCGCCCGGTCGGCACCTCGGACAGGAAGAACGCCTCGTCGATCCAGACGCCCTTGCGCATCTCCTTCGGCTTCTCGTAGACCGACCGCTGGGTCAGCCACGCCGCCAGGTTCAGCATCTCGACGCCGAGGGACTCCGCGTCCGTCCAGTACTCGCGCGGGACGCCGTCCTTCGGCAGGGTCAGGCCCGCCATCGTCAGCACGGTCAGCCGGTCGTCACGGGTTTCGGCGTACGGGTCGGCGTCGGACTCCGGGATGAGCAGCGCCATCCGCTCGCGCATCTCGTCGAGGAAGTCCGCGACGACGCCCGCGTGCTCGTGGTGCTCGCTCGAGTCGCGCCGCAGGGCGTCGATCACCTGGCCGGGGTCGGCGTCGAAGCGGCCGCCGACGGTCCGGACCGCGCGCAGCAGCACGATCCGGGTCTGGGCCATCCGCGACACCTCGTACGGCAGCACGCCGGTGAGGACGTCCAGCACGAGACGCCGCCGGGTCGCGCCGGCCAGGGCCTTCTCGCGGCGCCAGGAGCGCTCGGGGTCGTCCTCGTCCATGAAGTGCTCGATCAGCGGCTCGGCGACCACCCGGTACGGGTTGAGGATGCCGGGCTGGGCGTTGAGCAGGTTGATCGGCCGCGCGTAGGGCCGCAGCTCCGGCAGGTCGCACAGCCGCGACAGCGGGCCGGACGGGTCGAGCAGCGTCCAGCTCGCCCCGGCCCGCAGCGTCTTGTAGACGATGCCGCCGCCGAGGAACGACTTGCCGGCACCCAGGCCGGCGACCATCGCGGTCAGGCCCGAGCCGTCCCGGATCTCCTGGGCCATCCACGGGTCCCAGGCCACCGGGCGCCGGGTCGCGGTGCAGGTCTCGCCGAGCAGGATGCCGCGCCGGTCGCCGACCTCCGCGGTCGCCGTCGGCACCGCCGAAGCGCTCCAGACGACCGAGCCGCGGCGCATGTAGGCCGCCGACGCCAGCGGCTCACCCGGGATGAACTCCCGTGCGAGCGCGTACTGGGCCTCCGGGTGCTCGATGGCGATCTTGGGCTTGTACAGGTCGAGCAGCTGCTGGGCCAGGCGCAGGGCGTCGCGCTCGGTCGGGCCGGACACCGCCAGCCGCCACCAGCTGCGCACGCGGGTGGCGAGCGCGGTGAAGCCCGACGTCATCTCGTCGTCGATCTCGAGCACCCGCCCGGCCTGCCGCGACAGCGACTGCGGCGGCTCCAGCTCGTGCTCGTCGGTGTAGTGCTTGACCTGCGAACGCACCTTGTTCATCTGGCGCTGCAGCTCGCTGGCGACCTCTTCGGGACGCCGGACGTAGATCCGCGCCGACACCTCGACCGCCGCGGGCAGCCGGTCGGCGTGCTGGATCCACGGGTCGTCGACCTCGGGGATCTGCAGGCCGTGCATCTGCCCGACGGTGAGGATCGCCAGGTGCCGCGAGACGCCGGCGTTGGAGCCGGTGCGGCCGCGGACGGTCACGGTCGGCGCGTACGGGTCGGCGTAGTAGTCGGCGGCGTCGGTGAAGCTGGCCAGGTCCTCGGGCTCCCAGGCCGCGCCGGGCACCGCGGGCATGTTCCGCGGCGCGGGCAGGCCGAGTGAGCACGAGCGGTGCATCAGCCAGGACATCTCCTCGGCGTGCACCGGACGGCCTTCGAGCCCGGCGCTGCCGATGACCTGGTCGAGGTGCTCGACCTCGGAGTCCAGCGCGGCCAGCTCGGCGTCGACGGCCTCGGGCAGGATCTTCCGCAGCACCGGCGCGGCCCGCTCGACCGCGCGGTCGACCATCCGCCGGGTCTGCACCTGGACGCCCAGGTAGACCTCTTTTTCGGCCATCGAGCGGCCCATCAGCTGCTGCTGCTCGCCGATCAGGTAGTCGTCGAAGGACAGCGCGCCCGGGACGTCGTTGGGGCGGCCGTGGGCGTTGTAGACGTGCGCCTCGGCCCACATCCGGATCGGGTAGGGCCGGTTCGTCACACGCAGGTGCAGCCAGCGGCCCTGCAGCTCGGCGTACTGGCCGGCGATGGCCGCGACGAGGTCGCGACGCTGCGAGTCGGAGCGGAACGACCAGCGCTGCGGCGCCAGCCGGTACCAGGCGTAGACCTCGTACCCGGTGCGGACCAGGTGCCCGTCGATGCTGCGCACCGCGATCGACGGGGTGTACGCGGGGATCGCCTGCTCACCGGGCAGGCGCCGGCCCTTGGTGCTGCCCCCGCCCGAACCGTTCCGCGCCGCGCGGACCTGCTCGGGCGGTTGCCACGCGCCCGAGTGTGCGTCCCGACCTTTACCTCGGCTACCGCCGCGACCGAACAACGACTACCTCCCGGCCCGAGCCGCGCTGCGGCTCCGGCGCGCTCGTGTGGCTCCCTGGACGACACCCGGCGGCGAGCCGTGGTGCCGGTACTGCCGTCTCCGACGGTGCTTCGGCAACGGGCGCTCCGCCCGCACCCGGACGCGGCTGGCGCTGACGGCGCCACCCGTGCCCGTGGTCTGTTCCCTCGGTGTGTTGAGCTCGCGCCCGGCCATCGCGACCACGGTGCCGAGCGGCCGCTCGTGGCTGATCTTGGCCGTCAGCAGCCGGGTCACCACGATGGTCGCGATGAACGCCCACGCCGTCGAGAAGAAACCGAAGCTCCACCCGGCCCAGCGTTCGACGCCGAGCACCAGGAAGAACACCGGGATGCCGATGAGCCACGCGACGTAGCGGGCCCTCCAGGGAAAAGTCGCTTTCGGCGGGCCGAGCCAGACGGCGTCGACCCGGTAGACCTCGTCATCAGTCCTGATCCGCACGTGGACCCCGTCTCAGCCGGTGAACAGGCCGGCGATCCACTGGCCCACGTTGACGCCGGCGCCGCTGACCGCGAGCCCGATGATCGCGAGCGCGATGACCACGCCCGCGAGCCGGCGCATGACACCGGCGTTGTCGCCCTTGCCGCCACCGAGCCACAGGAGCAGGAGTGCGACGGCCAGCAGCACCAGGGGGATGACGTTGTCAAGCAGCCACTGGCGCACGTTTCCGGTGCCCAGCTCGCCGGCGGCCAGCGTGTCGAGGGTGGTCAAGGTCATCATCGCGTTACTCCCGGTGCGCGGTGGGGGCCGCGCGGTTCTGGCTCAGGCAGTGCTTCGAACAACATCATGGCGGCTACGAGGGGTAGCGGTCAAAGCGCGCTGAGTAGGTACCGGCTCGCTGCTCAACCGGGACGGCGCGCTTGTTACCCGAAATCTCCACGCTCACCATCATCGCGGCAAGGGTCCTCCGGTCAAAGCCCGGCCGCCCATCGTTTTCGTCGCAGTGCCGAACTCACTCTCTTGGCAGAGAATTGCTCACTTTGCGTACCCGGCTTGTGACCACCGCCGGGCGGGAAACAGTGTGACACGACCCGAACGGCGGCCTTGCAGGAGTCCACACTGTGACGCCCAGTGGACCGTTCGGCCGAGTTCCCGATCTTCACGACCGCAAAGGTCCGTCACTAGGTGTTCAAGACCTCACACAAGTTTCACTACATAGCGTGATCTTGCTCCATTCAGACGCGTCCTCGCCTGACGCGTTCGGCCGCACGACGCCCACGGCCGGCCACAGGACGATCTTCACCGCGCCCGAAGCCTCCCCGCCGTAGCCGTCACCGCGCCCGGGACGAGCGCACTGCGTAGTCGTCGCCGGATTCCGGTCTCGCGCCGGTTGAACGAACCACTCGTCCGCGAGCACGTCGTGAGCGGCTCGAGCGGCAGCTCCCTTCAGCGGCGCTGCCGGGCGAACACCCCGTCGGGGAAGGCGCCGGCCGCGACGGCCTGCCGGGTGAGGTCGCGGCACAGCGCTTCGAGCCGGGCCGTCTTTTCCGGGCCGAGGTGGTCCCACGGGCCGGTCGCGGCGGCTTCCGTGGCGACCTCGATCCGGTCGCGCAGGGCGACGCCCGCCTCGGTCAGCGCGCCCTCGGCGTCGAGGAGCCCGCGGTCGGTCAGCCCGGCCTCGGCGGCGGCCCACTGCTCGTCGCTCCAGCCGCGGGTGAGCTTGGCGGCGTCGGTCGTGAAGCCGTGCCCGGTGGCGACGTGCGTGACGACGGCTTCGACGCCGCTGAGGCCGTTGAGCACGAGCGCGGCGACGTGGCCGTCACCGCGGTACTCGCGCACCAGCGTGAGGGCGTGCCAGAGGGCCAGGTGCGGCTGCTCGGGCCAGGGCAGCGCGGTGTGCGCGGCGTAGAGCGCGCGGCCTTCGCCGGTGCACCCGGCGGTGGCCTCGCGGGCGAGTTCGGCGGCCTCGGCGACCTCTTCGCCCTTGAGCGTGTCGTCGCCGAGGAGCCTGGTGAGGACCTTGTCGACGCCGTCGAGGCGGGCTTCGAGGACCTGTTCGGGCGTGGCCAGCGTCCAGGCCCGCGGGATCACCCGCGCGACGACCTCGGGGTTGAAGTTGTAGAAGGTCGCCGCGACGATCTCGGGGCCGACCGGGCCCATGGCGGCGGAGCGGCCGGCGAAGTAGGGCATCCGCCCCGGTCGCAGCCCGATCCCGGTGAGGGCGGCGTCGACTTCGGGGGCGAAGTAGGCCAGCGCGTGCAAGGAGTCGAAAGCCGACTTGAACTGCTTCTCGTTTCCCGCCATGCGGGCACCCTACCCCCGGGTAACCCCCGCCGACGAGCCTTCGTCGGCGGGGATGCGGGTGCGGGTGCGGACGAGCTGGCATGTAAGCCGGATCCTGTTCCCCGGTCGCCTTGCGGCTTCCGGGGCGGCGGTCATCCATCTCGGCCTGCCGTCGCCGGCAGGCTCCAGCGGCCTACCCGCAGGCTCGGACGGGCCGTCCTCGAACGCCTGCGCAGGAGCCGAAGCTCCCTCTTGGCCTTGCTCCGGGTGGGGTTTACCTAGCCGTCCCGGTCGCCCGGGACGCTGGTGGTCTCTTACACCACCGTTTCACCCTTACCCCTGGTCCGGGGACCGGGGGCGGTCTGTTTTCTGTGGCACTTTCCCGCGAGTCACCCCGGGTTGCCGTTAGCAACCACCCAGCCCTGTGGAGTCCGGACTTTCCTCGAGCCGGGTCACCCCGGCCCGCGACCGCCCTGCCAGCTCGTCCGCGCGGAGAAGCGTACCCGCGCGGCTCTCACCACCCCGCGACGGCACTGCGGTGGTCGTGGGAACCACCGTGACGCGGGCGCACGATCTCGGGCGCGGGCCGGGGTTCGGCCCCGTGCGCCTGCTGCCGGGCGAGCTCGGCCGTCCAGTGCAGGACGGCGGCGGGGCTGTCGAGGCCGATCAGCCCGACCAGCGCGCCACCCCGCACGAACCCGGTGATCGGGCGGGTGCCGGGGGCCGGAGACTCCAGGAGCACGGTGTCGGTGCCGAGCATCGGGCGGCCGGCGACCTGGATGCGGACGCCGTGCTGCTCGGACCAGTAGCGCGGCACCGGGGTGAACGCCGGCGAGCCCTGCGGACCGGCGAGCAGGTTCGCGGCGGCCGCGCGGCTCATCTCGACCGCGTTGAGCCAGTGCTCGTCGCGCTGCGGCACCGGGCCGAAGCGCAGGTTCGGCCAGCGGGCGACGTCGCCGGCGGCGACGATCGTGCTCGAGCCGACGACGTGGCACGTCGGCCCGCAGACGACGCCGTCGTCGAGCGGGAGCTTGGCGCCGCGCAGCCAGGACACCGCCGGGACGCTGCCGACGGCGACCACGACGCAGGCGACGTCGAGGGCCCGGCCGTCGGCGAACTCGATGCCGACCCCCGCGGGCGCCGGCCGCCAGCGCCGGATCGTCGTGCCGAGCTCGAGGCGGACGCCGCGGGCGGTGTGCAGCGCGGTGAGCCACTCGCCGATGTCGGGGCCCAGCACGTCGGCCAGCAGCGCGCGGGGCCGGCCGAAGAGGACGACGTCGCGGCCCATCTCCCGGAGGCTGGACGCGACTTCGCAGCCGATGAGGCCGTCGCCGACGACGGCGACCGGGCCCGGGCTGGTGAGCAGCGCGCGCTGCAGCGCGATCGTGTCGGACAGCGTCCGGACGACGACGACCCGCGGGTGGCCGTGCGGCGCGCCCGGCAGGCGGCGGGGTTCGACGCCGGTGGCGATGATCAGCCCGTCGTAGCGGAGTTCCTCGTCGGCGAGGTGGACGACCTGGCGGTTCGGCGACAGGCCCGTGACGGCGGTGGCGAACCGCCACTCGGCGTCCACCTCCAGCGGGTCGGCCAGGAGCGTGTCGGCGCGGCTGACGGCGCCGGTGAGCAGGCTCTTGGACAGCGCCGGGCGGTGGTAGGCGATGTCGGGCTCGGCGCCGATGACGACGACCTCGCCGTCGAACCCGAGTTCGCGCACCCGCTCCGCGGCGCGCAGGCCGGCGAGGCCGGCTCCGGCGATGACGATCCGTTCGGTCATCGGGTGGCTCCCAACAGGTGGATGGCTCGCATGGGACAGGCGCGCGCGGCGGCCCGGACGTGGGGGGTCAGCCGGGCCTCCGGCCGTTTCTCGTACTCCAGCCGGCCGTCGTGGCCGAGCCGGAAGACCTGGGGCGCCTCCGACTGGCAGACGCCGTAGGAGTGGCAGCGGTGGCTGTCGACATTGATCCGCAGGATCGCGTCGTCGTCCTCCGGGACGGCCGGCGCCGGCCCGATCAGCCCGGCCCGGACGAGCGCCGACGCGGGCAGCAGGCGCAGCACCGACAGCACGACCGGCGGCACGCTCGCGGTGATCCCCGCGAGCCAGACGACGGCGAGGTGCCCGCTGGAGACCGCGCCGAGCCAGGCGTGCACCGCGAGCAGGCCGATCGCCAGGTAGCCGAACTGGTGGAAGCGCAGCCAGCGGCCTTCACGCGCGCCGCGGCGCAGCCCGGCCGTCACCGAGACCGCGACGACCAGTTCGAAGCCGGCGATGCCGAGCGCGTGCCGCGTGGTGCCGTCGTAGAACGGGAGGAGCAGGTCGGCGAAGCCGAACGCGTCGTCGTCGAGGAAGAGGAACGTCAGCCCGTGCAGGGCGCCGGTGGCGAGGGTGAACGCGGCGAGCACGACGTGGCCGGAGCGCACGGCGTCCTGCCCGCTGAACCGGCGTACCCAGCCCGCGGCGGCCAGGACGCCCCAGCACAGGGTGAGGCACATGCAGAGGTAGGTGAGGCGGCCGGACAACGCGGCGGCCTCGGCGATCCCGCCGTCGTGCGGCGACGACGCGGTGTTCAGCGCGGCTGACAGGGACATGGAGCGGCTTACCTCCGGGTGCGCGGCGGGGTGGTGGCGGGGGTTCCGAGCAGGCGGAGCAGGCCGAACGTGGCCACGGTGGCGAGGGCGACGAGCACCGCGCCGAGCGTGAGGTCGCCGCCGCCGAGCGTGTCGTCCTCGGTGGCGGAGACGAGCAGGGACGTCGTCTCGGCGAGCCCGGTGCTCTCCAGCAGCGTCAGGTGCCCGAGCGTGGTGTCGACGGCGGTCTGGGCGAACGCGCGGACGTCGTCGTCGCGGGTGCCGGCGCGGACGTCGGAGGCGAGCGCGAAGAGGTCGCCGTACTCGGCGCGCAGGCGGTTGACGTAGACGCGGTCGAACTCGTCACCGGAGTCGGCGGCGATCTCGGCCGCCCACGCGCGCTCCTGGTCCGTGGGCGCGGAAGGCAGGGTCACGGCGACCCGGTCGGCGGCCGCGCGCAGGGCGACGCCGAGGCGGACCTGGTCGTCGGCGATGCGGGCGGCGACGTCGCGCACGCGGCGGTTGCCGGCGCGCTCGGCCGCCAGCGTGCTGGCCGGCCCGGCCCACAGCGAGTGCTGCTTGAGCCGGGTCATCAGGGCACGGTCGGTCTGCTGCAGTTCCCCGGCGGCGGCCGGCAGAACGGCGCCGAGCACCAGCGCGGTCGTGGCCGCGAACAGCGCCACGAATCGGAGCGGCATTCCGGGTCCCTTCGCGAAGTAGTCCTTACCGGGAGCTACGCGCAAAGGGCATTGCCTGGTTCTCGATGTCACCTTTTAGAGACTGTGACGTGCATCACAAGACAGTTTTTGAACCGGCCGTGAGCACTCACCGTGGCGACCGGGAGCCAATTAGCCGGGGAAACTGATGCATATGGCCTATTAAGTGCTTGTGCGCTACGCTCTGCTGGCGCATAAGTCCGCCAGTCAGGTGAGGTTGCGAAGATTTATGGATGCACTGGGAAGAACAAGTCTCGGCCACGCGGGCCACCTCTCGTCCGGCGTCGCGGTCGACTTCGCCGCGAACCCGACGGAAGACTTGATCCCGTTGCTGTACAAGAACTTTCGCACCACCCTGTTCAGCCAGGTGTTGTCCCTCACCAACTAC
Organism: Amycolatopsis sp. NPDC049252; assembly: GCF_043197175.1. NCBI lineage: Bacteria > Bacillati > Actinomycetota > Actinomycetes > Pseudonocardiales > Pseudonocardiaceae > Amycolatopsis > Amycolatopsis sp. NPDC049252. The sequence goes on along the minus strand of NZ_JBICSQ010000011.1, from coordinate 121,155 downwards.
GACCGGCAGTGGACCGAAGATGTGGTGCAGGAGACCATGATCCGCGCCTGGCAGCACTCCGACACCCTCGAACGCGAGCCCGGAATGCTGCGCGGCTGGCTGCTCACGGTGGCCCGCCGGATCGTCATCGACGGCTGGCGAAATCGCCGGGTCCGCCCGCAGGAGGTCGCCCTGGAGATCCCGGACAACGCCGAAACGGCCGACCGCACCGACAGTTCGTTAGCCGCGCTAACGATTTCCCGGGCACTGTCGGAACTCGACGAGAAATATCGCTCGGTGATCTCCGAGACCTACCTCGCCGGAAACACCGTTCGACAGGCCGCGACAATTCTCGGAATTCCGGAGGGAACCGTGAAATCGCGGTTGTACACGGCGATGCGGCAATTGCGGAAGGCGCTCGGGGAAGTGACGGTGCGATGAAGGAGGGGAACGAGCTGCACGAGGACGCCGCGGCCTACGGGCTCGGCGTCCTCGACGATCCGGGGGAGTTCGAGGCGCACCTGAGCGGCTGTGCCCGCTGCCGGGTCCGCGTCGCCGAGTTCCGCTCGGTGACCGGCGCGCTGGCGCAGGCGGTCCGGCTCGGCTACCTGCCGCCGGGCGACGGCACGGCCCCGCGCCGGAAGTCGTGCCTGTTCGGCGGGCGGCGGCCCGGCTCGGCGACCGGCACGCTGCTGCTGGTGGCGCTGGCCATCGGCGTGACGGCCCTGTGCGCGCCGGGCCCGGCCTGCGGGAAGGACCGGTCCGCAACCGCTGCGTCCATGGTCTCCCCTGCTCAGGTCGTCGCCGGCACCGGCGCCCACCTGCGGATTCTCCCGAGGTCGGCCGGTTTCCAGTAGTCTGCCCGAACCCAACATGAAAGTCCTTACGGTGGATACCGAAGTAAATCCCGAGAACCCCGTCAGCGGGGCTTCGGTACCGAAGCGTCCCGCTCCGCGGCTCCCCGGCCGCGAGCCCGAGCTCAGCCGCCTGACCAGGCTTTTCCCGGTCGCCCTCGGCGGCACGGCGGCCAGCGCGGTGCTGGTCGGCGAGTTCGGCATGGGCAAGAGCGCCACGCTCCGCACCGCCGCCGCCCTGGCCGCGGACGCCGGCTTCGCGGTCGCGATCGCCACCGGGTCGCGGCTCGAGAGCCACCTGGCCGGCGGGCTGGCCCGGCAGCTGGCCGACGCGCTGGACGACATCACCGCCGACCCGGCGTCACCCCGCCCGCGGACCGCGCACGCCACCGAGCAGTGCGGCCCGGCCGCCGAGAGCGAAGCCCTCGAGCGCTTCTTCCACCTCGTGCGCCGCGCGGCCGAGCAGGGCCCGCTGTTCCTCGGCATCGACAACGTGCACCTGTCCGACGCCTGGTCGATGCGCTGCCTCGCCTACATCCGGCACCGCGTGCTCGACCTGCCGGTGTTGATCATACTCACCGCCCTGATCGGCCACCCCCCGCACAGCGAGGTGGCGATGCTGGAGATGGCGGGCTGCACGCCGGCCACGATCACCCTGAACGGCCTCGGCGACGCCGCCGCGGCGGAGATCCTCGGCCTCGCCCCCGGCGAGCTGGCGTCCACCTGCCGCGAGGCCACCGGCGGCAACCCGTACCTGCTGCACGCGCTGCGGCCGCGGCTGCTGCCCGGCGCGGACCCGCACGCGCTCGGCTCGTCGCTGATCGGCCAGGTGCTCCACACCCGGATGCACGAGTTCCCGCACGCCCCCGCGATCCTGCAGGCCGCCGCCATCCTCGGCCAGGACGCGGGCTTCGACCTGCTGGCCCAGCTCGCCGGCATCAACGAGCTCGACGCGCTGCAGGCGATCGACACGATGGTCCGGCTGCACGTGCTCGACAACAGCAACCAGCCGACGCTGTCCTACCCGTTCGTCCGCAACTCCGTGCTCAAGGACATGCCGCAGACGACCCGGGCGGTCAGCCACGCCCGGGCCGCGAAGCTGCTGGCGGAGACCGGCGCGCCGATCGAGCGCGTCGCCGCGCACCTGCTGGACGCCACCGCGGTCCGGATCCCCTGGGGCGTCGACGTGCTGCGGCTGGGCGCGCGCAACGCCCTGTTCGCCGGCGAGGCCGACCTGGCCGCGCGGTACCTGCGGCGGGCCCTCGACGAGCGGCTGAGCTCCGGGCGGCGAGTGGCGGTGCTGCTGCAGCTGGCCCACGCCGAGTTCCAGCTCGACCCGCCGGCCGCCGCCGTGCGGGTGCGCGAGGCCGTCGACAACATCGGCCGCCGGGAGACCGCCGCGTTCATCGCCACCGCGATGCTGCTGTCGCTCTGCGGCGGCCAGGACGCCCGGCTCGCGATCAGCGCGGCCGGTCAGATCGCGGCGCGGCTCGACGCCGGCGGCCCGGACGCCGTCTGGCCGCTGCTGTGCATGACCTACCTGGCCGAGGCCGGCAGCCGGCTCGGCCCGCCGCCGGAGTTCCGGGACTTCGAGGAGCAGTGGGCCCCGCTGACCGACCCGGCCGCGCGCCGCAGCCGCTCCGCGCTGCTGGCGCTCGACGCGGTCCGCAGCGGCGAGTCGGCGCAGGACGCCGTCACGCACTTCGCCGACGCGCTGAGTCACATCTCGGCCCCGGCCGAAGACGGCACGCCCCGCAGGCTGGGCGGCGGCGACGGCGACCTGTTCGAGCAGCACTACTTCTTCACGCTGGCCACCGCGGTGCTCGCGGACGAGCCGGTGCACGTCGACCGGCTGTGCCGGGTCCTCGACGTCGAGCGCGAGCCGTGGGACGTGCACATCCCGCAGGGCGCGCTGCCGACCCTGGCCCGCGGGATCGCGCTGCAGGCCAGCGGCGACCTGCAGCGGGCGAGCGTCCACTTCGAGTCGCTGCTGCGCCGGTTCGACGAGCGCGGCGCGACGACGACGTGCCCGGTCGGCGTGCTGTGTGCGGCGAAGCTCGTCGAATGCTGGGTCGACCTGGGCCGGTTCGAGGCGGCGACGTCGCTGCTGGACCGGATGGACTTCGTCGCCAGCCAGGGCTTGTTCACCCACACCTACCTGCTGTACGCGCGCGGCCGCCTGCGCGCCGCCACCGGGTACACCCGGTTCGGTTTCGAGGACCTGCTCAGCTGCGGACGGCGGCTCGCGCACCACGGCATGCGGTTCCCCGGGTTCGTCCCGTGGCGCGCGCACGCCGCCCGCGCGGCGCTCGCCCTCGGCCAGTCCGACGACGCGGCCCGGCTGGCGGAGGAGGACCTGTCCGCCTCGACCCGCTGGGGCGCGGCGCGGCCACTCGGCACGGCGCTCACGACCCTCGGTCTCGTCCGCGAGGACGACGAGTCCGAGCGGGCGCTGAACAAGGCGATCACCGCGCTGCGCTCGTCGCCGGCCCGGCTGCAGCTGGCCACGGCGCTGACCGAGCTGGGCGCGCTGCAGGCGCGGCACGGTCAGTCCGAAAAGGCCATCGAGACGCTGCGCGAAGCGGTCGAACTGAGCGAGCACTGCGGCGCGCGTCCGCTGGCCCGCCGTGCGGCGGAGGAACTGCGGTCGTCCCGGCGCGCGCTGACGCCGGCCAAGGACAACGAGCACGGCCTCACCCGGCAGGAGAACCGCATCGCGGTGATGGCCGCGCAGGGGCTGACCAACCGCGAGATCGCGACGGCACTGCACCTGACCCGCCGCACGGTCGAGCTGCACCTGTCCGGCGCGTACCGCAAGCTCGGCATCCCCGGCCGGGCCGAACTCGGTGGTGCGCTGGCGAAGTCCCAGCGCGTGGACACGCGTTGACCGCCTGCGACGTCGTTGCTCTACTCGGGCCATGGCTTCGCTCGAAGAACCCCTGAAATTCGCCTACTGGGTCCCGAACGTGAGCGGTGGGCTCGTCACGAGCGACATCGAGCAGCGCACCGACTGGGGCTACGAATACAACCGCGAACTGGCCGTGCTCGCCGAGGACAACGGGTTCGAGTACGCCCTCTCCCAGGTCCGCTACACGGCCAGCTACGGCGCCTCCTACCAGCACGAGTCCACCGGGTTCAGCCTGGCGCTGCTGCTCGCGACGCAGCGGCTGAAGGTGATCGCGGCCGTGCACCCCGGCCTGTGGCACCCCGGTGTGCTGGCGAAGTTCATCGCCAGCGCCGACGTCATCTCCGGCGGCCGCGCCGCGGTGAACGTCGTCAGCGGCTGGTTCAAGGACGAGTTCACCGGTCTCGGCGAAGCCTGGCTGGAGCACGACGAGCGCTACCGGCGTTCCGAGGAGTTCATCCGCGTGCTGCGGGAACTCTGGACGAACGACCACGCCGAGTTCCGCGGCGACTTCTACCGGATCCACGACTTCGACATCAAGCCGAAGCCGGTCGCCGCACCGCACCCGGAGATCTTCCAGGGCGGCAACTCCACGGCGGCGCGCAAGCTCGCCGGGCGCGTCTCGGACTGGTACTTCAGCAACGGCAAGGACTTCGACGGCTTCAGCGAGCAGGTCGCCGAAGTGAACGGCTACGCGGCCGAGAACGACCACACCGTCCGATTCGGACTGAACGGCTTCCTCATCGCCCGGGAGACCGAGAGCGAGGCGAAGGCCGTGCTGCGCGAGATCGTCGAGAAGGCCAACAAGGACGCCGTCGAGGGCTTCCGCAACGCCGTCAAGCAGGCCGGAAAGTCCACTTCGGACAGCAAGGGCATGTGGGCGGACTCGGAGTTCGAGGACCTCGTGCAGTACAACGACGGCTTCCGCACCCGGCTGATCGGCACGCCGGAGCAGATCGCCGACCGCGCCATCGAGTACAAGCGGCGCGGCGCGAACCTCCTGCTGCTCGGCTTCCTGCACTACCTCGAGGACGTCGAGCACTTCGGCAAGCACGTCCTGCCGGTGATCCGGGAGAAGGAACGCGAACTCGCACGCGGCGCCGCGACCCCCGAACCCCTGGGCGTCTGAATGTCCTGAAGGAGGCTCCGGCTAGCGTGAGCCGGTGAACTTCTGGGCGGGTGCCGCGAGCCTTGTGCTCCTGATCGGGGTGCTGGTCTTCGCGATCGTCCGCCCACGCGGCTGGCCGGAGGCGGTCGCCGCGGTGCCGGCGGCCGGCCTGGCGCTGCTGCTCGGGCTGGTGCGCCCGGCCGCGGCCGGGCACCGGGCCGTCGAGATCCTGCCGACCCTCGGCTTCCTGGCCGCGATCCTCCTGCTGTCCTTTCTGGCCAGTGTGGACGGCGTGTTCGACTGGCTCGGCAACCGCCTCGCCGAGGCGTGCCACGGCAGGCCGAAGCGGCTGCTGGTGCTGACGTTCGCCGCGGCGGCGGGCGTGACGGCCGTGCTCAGCCTGGACGCCACGGTCGTCCTGCTCACCCCGGTGGTGCTCGCGACGGCGTCGAGCCTGAAGATGCCCGCGCGCCCGCACGCCTACGCCTGCGTGCACCTGGCGAACTCGGCCTCGACGCTGCTGCCGGTGTCCAATTTGACCAATCTGCTGGCCTTCGCCGCGTCCGGGCTGACGTTCGCCGGGTTCACGGCGTTGATGGCGCTGCCGTGGCTGGTCACCATCGGCATCGAACTGCTCGTGTTCCTGCGGTTCTTCGCCGCGGATCTCCGGCCCCGGGAGACGGCGGAGCCGCGGCAGCACCTGGAGACGCCGACGTTCGCGCTGGTCGTCCTGGCGGCCACGCTGGCCGGCTTCGGGCTGGGCCCGCTGGCCCACGTCGAGCCGGTCTGGATCGCGACGGCCGCGGCCCTGGTCCTGGGCGTACGGGCGCTGGTCCGGGGCAAGATCAAGCCGTGGCAGCTGATCAGCGAGGCGGCCCCGCAGCTGTGCCTGTTCGTGCTGGGCCTGGCGGTGGTGGTCGAGGCCGTCTCGGAGCACCTGCTCGGCGGCCTGCTGCGCGACCTGCTCCCGACGTCGACCGGCCTGGTGGACCTCCTGCTGGCGGCCGGCGTGGCGGCCCTGCTGGCCAACCTGGTCAACAACCTCCCGGCGACGCTGATCCTGCTGTCGGTCCTGGGCACCCACCCGGCGCCGGGTGTGCTGCTGGCGGTGCTGCTGGGCGTCAACATCGGCCCGAACGCGAGCTACCTGGGCTCGCTGGCGACCCTGCTGTGGCGCCGGGCGCTCCCGCGGCACCCGTCGGCGAAGACGTTCCACACCCTGGGGGCGCTGACAACCCCGCTGTGCCTGGCCGCGGCGACGGTGGCCCTGTGGCTGGGCCTGACCGTCGCGACGTGACCCGTCACCGGTGCGAGACGTCACGCCAGGCCTGACGATCCAGGACATCCCGGTACTGCCTCAGGATGCGGTCGCGTTGGCCGGGAGTACAACCGTTCCGCTCAGGCATCCGCGTCGCCAAGTAGCCGGCGATGATCTCGGCGGTGCGGTACCGGTCCGCTGTCGGGCTCTGCCGCGCGACGTGTGCCGCGTGTGCGGTGAGCACCGCGGGCGCCGGCGGATAGGTACTCAGGCTCATGCCCATGCCTTCGCAATCGGCCATGGTCCTCAGCAGCAGACCAGTGTGGTCTACCAGGTCGTCGTCCGGGTCATCGGCGGCTTCGTGCAGGTGAGCCGCAGTGGCGACCTCTCCTGCGAAGTAGCCGTTGAGGAAGTCACCGTCACAGGCATGGCGAAGCAGCCAGGGACGCGAAAGGGACGTCACCTGCCGGCAGAGGGCTCGCACGACGTCGACCCGTCCCCAGCCGCCGACGCGCTGGGCCAGCCAGAGCAGGGCCTCCTCACCGCCGCTACGACGCCTGAGCGCATCGGCGGCCAACGACCCGAACCGGTCCGACAGCAACCCGATGGTCTGGATCAACGGGATGTCCTGCTCGACCGAGTCCGTGGCCAGCAGAGCCAGTCCGATCGTGGCCGAGCAGCGGTCGGTGCTGTGCCGCACCAGCCATCGGCCGGTGTGCCGAACTCGCTGCCGATCCGCCCGCAGGGCGGCCGCGGTGATGTGCTCGTTGCGGCGGATCGGGACGTCGACGGCGTGGAACGCGTCGGCAAGATCGCTTGGCGGGGCGCCGGGATCGCCGAAGTACCGGTCGAGGACACGCGCGGCTTCGGCACCTCGAAGGCGCCGATCCCCCACTGCCGGTGGACGGTGCCGCCGGTGGAGGTCGTCGTCCGGATACGGCTCGCCGTCCCGCCGCAAGGGCGCGTCGGGCGCCGCCTGGTGAAGCCGCAGAGCGTGCCGGAACAACGTGGTCCGGGGTGCTCCCGGCTCGATCGGCGCGCTCACCGGCGGGCGGAGGGCTCGATTCTCTCGGTCATGACCACCATGATCACCAGCGCGAGCCCGTCCGGGCAACCAGGTTCCGGACTCAGTTGCCCGGCATCCTCAGGGTCTGGCCCGGCTTCATCGTGGCGCCGCAGTCGTCCAGCGGGCCGCCGAAGCGGTCCGCGGCCACCGCCGGAATCGTCACCTTCGCGTAGTCCTGGGCCGCCTTCAGCTTCGCCGGGTCGGTCACGGCATCGCGACGCACCCAGTCGCCGTTGCGCAGGCCTTCGATCGGCGACGAGTAGATCAGCACGTAGTCGCGGTCCAGGCGGGGGTCCAGCGCGATGCCGTTGCCCGCGGCCCACGGGCCCCACGAGTGGATGAACGTCGGCTTGACCGTGTCGAACACGTAGTTGCGCAGGCCGGCCAGGTCGTTGTCGTGGACCAGGTCGGCGATCGGCTTGTTGACCAGGCCGGCCATGTCCACCAGCTCGAGCCGGCTGGTCATCGACGAGCCACCCAGGTCCGGCAGCAGCAGCGACGCCTTCTGGATGCCCAGGATGTCGGCGTAGGTGTTGAACCCGCGGCCGAAGCGGTCCGCGACCAGGCAGGCCGTGATGTTCGGGTTCTTCGCGAACTTGTCCGCGGCCTGCGCGAAGCCGACGGCCGACGGGACGAACGCGCCCACCAGCACCACGACGATCCCGATCCGCAGCAGCGCGCGGCGGTGCTTGAGCAGCTCACCGGCCGACAGCGTGCCGGCGATGACCGCCAGCGGCCAGATCGGGCTGGCAAACCGGTGCTGGTACATCCAGTCGGCGACCAGCACGCCGTACGCGACGATCCCGAGCCCCAGCGGCACCAGCAGCGCGACCAGCGAACGCCGCCACGGCGCCTTGACCAGCGCGAACGCGATCACGAGCAGCAGCAGGACCACGCCGGCCCAGCCCGCGTACCCGGCCAGCTCGAAGGGGCGCTTCAGCGCGTCGATCCCCGGCAGGCCCTGCTGCTTCGCGACCGACGGGTTGGCCAGCAGCCGCCCGAACTCGGAGTGCCGCCAGAGGACGTACCCGCCGAACGGGACGGCGAACGCCGCCACCGACAGCAGCGCCAGCCGGAAGCTCTTCCAGAACAGGCCCGAGCGCAGCAGGAAGAGCGCGGCCAGCGGGTACGCGCCCGCGTAGATGAGCCCTTCCGGCCGGGTCAGCGCGGCGAACGCGACGATGACGCCCGCCCAGAGCGCGACCTTCGGCGTCAGCAGCTTGTCGCGTTTGACCGAGACGAACAGCGTCACGCCCAGCGTGACCACCGCGAACGCGAACAGCGAGTTCTCCAGGCCGGACACGACCCAGATGACGAACGACGGGATCGTCGCCAGCGTCAGGCCCGCGACCAGGGTGACCAGCCACGCGAAGCGCGTGAAGATCTGCTTCGCGGCGATGTAGCAGGCCGTCAGGATGCCGCCGGTGAACAGCAGGCCCAGCAGCTTCGGGAACAGCACGTAGTCGGGCAGGCCGAAGAGCTGGCCGTGGTCGAAGAGGCCAACGAGCTTGCCGACACCGAGCAGCACCATCCACGTCGGGTCGGAGAAGCCCTCCACCGGCGGGGCGCCCGGCTGCAGCACCGGGCCGAGGCCGTCGGCGAAGCTGCGGGCGTAGGAGAACGTGATGGCGGCGTCGTCGACGATCCAGTGGCCGTAGCGCAGGGCGTGGACGGCGACCGCCGCGACGCCGGCGAGCACGGCCAGCACCGGCGCCAGCCGCGCACCCCAGCTCCGGCCGGTGGTGGCGGGCGCGGGGTCCTCGGGGACGTCGCTCTGGGAGGTCTCACTGAGTGCGCTAGCCGTCATTTCCTCGTCACTGTTCCGCCCGCAGGCCTCTGCCGGTGGGATACGCACGAGCTGGCGCCCCATGAAGCGCGCCCGAGGCCGGGCCCGCCACCGCGGCGTCGCGGTCGGGACACTGTAGCCAATACCCCATCAGGGGTCGGCCACGCGTCGCCATTGAGCGTGATCCACCCCACATCCGGCCCCGCCTCAGCTCAGGTGCGACGTGTCGTTCACCAGCCGGACCGATGCGTTGCCGTCCGGGTAGAACTCCACGATCGACAGCGACGCCAGGTCCAGGTGCAGCCGGAACAGCAGCGACGGCCCGGCGTCCAGGCCCATCCGCAGCAGCGTCTTGATCGGCGTCACGTGGCTGACCAGCACCAGCGTCCGGCCGCCGTGCTCGGCGATCAGCTCGTCGCGGGCCTTGCGGACGCGCCGGTGGACGACGTCGAAGCTCTCGCCGCCGGGTGGCGGGACCGAGCTGTCCCCCAGCCAGGAGCGGTGCAGCTCGGGGTCGCGGTCGGCCGCCTCGGCGAACGTCAGCCCCTCCCAGTCGCCGAAGTCGGTCTCGATGAGGCCGGGGTGGGTCTCGACGCGGCCGCCGAGCGCGTCGGCGACGGCCTGCGCGGTCTGCTTCGTGCGTGTGAGCGGCGAGGAGATGATCGGAACGGCCTCACCGTCCACGATCAGGCCGTCGGTCGCGGCCAGCCGCTTCGCCGCCGCCGCGGCCTGCCCGCGGCCGAGCTCGGTGAGCGGGACGTCGCCGCGGCCGGAGTAGCGCCGCAGCGCCGACATTTCGGTCTGGCCGTGGCGCAGCAGGAGCAGCCGGGTCGGTGTGCCGCGCGCGCCGGTCCAGGCCACCGTCGCGCGGTCGGGCTTCCGGGTCGGCAGCTTCGGCGCCGCTTGGGGAGTGCCGGGTCCGGCGGCGGGCTTCCCCGCGGCGGGCTTCCCCGTGGCCGTGTCCATGGCTTCGTTGGCCAGCCGGTCCGCGTGGGAGTTCTCCGCGCGCGGGATCCACTGGTAGCTGACGCGCGAGAAGCCCGCGGCCAGCTGCTTGGCCTGCTCGGCGAGCGGCTGCATGTCCGGGTGCTTGATCTTCCAGCGCCCGGACATCTGCTCCACCACGAGCTTCGAGTCCATCCGGACGTCCACAGTGGACGCTCCGAGCTCGGCCGCGGCGGCCAGCCCGGCGATCAGGCCGCGGTACTCGGCGACGTTGTTGGTGACGACGCCGAGGCCGTCCTTGCGCTCGGCCAGGACCTCGTCGGTCGCGGCGTCCTTGACCACCGCGCCGTACCCGGCGGGCCCGGGGTTGCCCCGGGAACCGCCGTCGGCCTCGACGACGACGTGCTCGGTCACAGGCCGGACTCCACGGTCCTGACCAGGATCGCGCCGCAGTTCTCGCACTGCACGACGTCGTCCTCGGGGCCGCCCTTGATCTCGTTGACGGTGTTGCGGTCCAGCTCCAGCTGGCAGGCACCGCACCGGCGGGCGCGCAGCAGCGCGGCGCCGATGCCCTTGTGCTCGCGGACGCGCTCGTACAGCTTGAGCAGCGGCTCGGGGAACCGCGGCAGCAGCTTCGCGCGGTCTTCCTCGCGGCGGGCGAGGGTGGTGTCGAGGTCCTTGAACGCCTCGTCGCGGCGGATGATCGCGGCCGCGATCTCGGCCTCGGCCTTGTCGACCTCGGCGCCGGTGCGCTGGGCGTCGAGCCCCAGCGCCTCGCGCTGCTCCATCAGCTCCAGCAGGTCGTCCTCCAGCGCGCTCTGCCGGCGCTGCAGGGTCTGCAGCTCGTGCTCGATGTCGGTCATCTGCTTGGAGTTCACGGAACCGGACGCCAGGAGCTTGCGGTCGCGGTCTTCGCGAGCGCGCACCGACTCGATCTCCTTCTCCTGGCGGGCGACCTCGCGGTCGAGGTCGGACGCGGCGGTCTCCACGGACACGAGCGCGTCGCGGCGGTCGCGGGCGGTCTTCTCACCGGCGTCGATTTCGGCCAGTTCAGGGAGGGTGCGGCGGCGGTGCGCGGTGCGCGAGAGCTCGGCGTCCACCTTGGCGAGCTCGAGCAACTGGCGCTGCACGGCGGGTTCGGCCTTCACGGTGCTCCTCTTAATTCGATGTGCGCTCGGCGCGGACGTTCCACGGGTCGGTGCACCGCGTGGAGACGCAAGTGTCGACGTTACCCGCAAACGCCCCGGCCACGACCGCCGAGGCTTGCCCGCACCAGGGCCATTCGCTGGCCCAGTGGGTCAGCCCGACCAGCGCGGGCGCCGTGCCCGGGCGGGCCAGGTGCTCACCCGCGGGGTGATGCCGCAGGTCGGCGGTGACGTAGGCGTCGACACCGGCTTCCGCGGCCCGCTCGAGGTAGGAGTCCCCGGCCCCGCCGGAGACGGCGACGGTGCGGATCAGGCGGTCCACGTCGCCCGCGCCGAGCACGCCCGGGACGGTCGCGGGCAGGGCGTCGGCGACGCGCTGGACGAAGACACCGAAGGGTTCCGGCTCCGGCAGTTCGCCGATCCGGCCGATTCCCGTGACGCCGTCCGGCTTCGGGTCGAGGGGCCCGGTGACGCGGAGGCCGATCGCCTCGGCGAGCGCGTCCGAGACGCCGGGGTCGGCGGAGTCGGCGTTGGTGTGCGCGCAGTAGAGCGCGATGCCCGCGCGGATCATCCGGTGCACCAACGCGCCCTTCGCCGTGTCGGCGGGGACACCGTGCACGCCGCGCAGCAGCAGCGGGTGGTGCGCGACGATCAGCTGCGCGCCGAGCTCGACGGCTTCGTCGAGGGTTTCGGTGCCGGGGTCGACGCAGAAGAGCACGCGCGTCACGGGCTCGGCCGGGTCGCCGCAGACGAGGCCGACGGCGTCCCACGACTCGGCGAGCGCCGGCGGGTACGCCTGCTCCAGCACGGTGATGACTTCGGAAAGGGCGGGCATCCGGGGATCTTCGCATGGAGCGTTTCCGGCCGTGAAACCTCGGCCCTGGCTCGTCGCGGTGCGGTTTCTTCCGCGCCGCCCGCGCGAGATCCGCGCGGTGACCGACTCCACAGTGGGTCGCCGGCGGCGACCTGCCCGCAGGGTCGAGTTGAGGGGCGCCCCGGCGGCGAATCACCGCCGCCGCGGGCGCCGTGCGGGGGTCAGTTGCAGTTGCCGCAGCAGCCGCAGCCCTGTCCGGTGCACTTCGAGCAGCACCCGTGCATGATCGCTCTCCTTCCGGTTCGCGTCCTCGCGTGATCGACGCTAGGTGCCTGGTGAGGGCCGGTGGTACCGCCGAGCGGTGAGCAGACCAGGTGAACCCGCACCGCCGGTGGTTACGGCACGGCGTCGCGCCGCCTCACCGGGCGCATCGGGCGAGCCGCGCGCTGACGGACACGTCGTAGGCGGTGGGCGCGGACGGATCCGGGCCTGCCGGGTCGCGAAAGGTCTGCAGCCAGACGGTGCCGTCCGGGCCGACGCCGTACACGCCGACGACCTCGCCGGGCGTGCACCCCTTGTCGCTGGGCACTCGGGTCGAGTCGGAGGCGTAACGGACGTCGGTGTAGCCGCGCGCCAGCATCGACGCCGCGGCGTCGGACGCGACGTAACCGGCGAGGTCCTGCCGGTTGTACACGTGCTCGGCGGGGAAGGCCGGGCGCGGGGAAGGGATGGCGAAGCCGTCGACCTCCTCATCGCCGCCGAGCCATCGAGGCAACAGCACGGCCGAGGTCAGCAACACACCGACGAGAGCCGAGTGACGGATGGTGGCGGACATAGCGGACTCCTCGGATGCCGTGGTGGTTGTCTGACTCGCGCGAGGAGTGGCTGCTGTTACAACCGAGCGGTGAGCAGACCAGGTGAACCCGCACCGCCGGTGGTTACGCTCGCCGCATGCTTCAGATCGTCGTTGTCTGCTCCGGCAACATCTGCCGCTCCCCCATGGCCGAGCTCGTCCTGCGGAAGGAGCTCGACGACGCCGGGCTGGCCGGCGCCGTCCGGCTGTCCAGTGCCGGGACCGGTGGCTGGCACGAAGGGGAACCCGCCGACAAGCGCGCCCGGGCGACGCTCAAAGCCCACGGCTACCCGACCCAGCACGTCGCCTCCGAGGTGACCGAAGACGACCTCGAGGCCGACCTGCTCCTGGCCGCCGACCAGGGGCACGCCGAGTTCCTGCGGGCCCGCGTCGACGATCCCGCCAAGGTGCGGCTGCTGCGGTCGTTCGACCCGTCGGCCCCGGACGGCGCCGAGGTGCCGGACCCGTACTACGGCGGCGACGACGGTTTCGAGGACGTCCTCCGCATGATCGAACGCGCCGTGCCCGGTTTGCTGGATTGGGTGCGTTCGCACCCCTGACACGTCACATTCGGCGAGGTCGGCGGGCGGGCCGGACCGGGCACGGCCTACCGTGGAGGGGTGCGGTTGCGGTTCCTGCTCCGGCCCGGGTGGCTGGCTCTGACGGTGGTGGTCTTCGCCTTCGCCGTCTGCTGCTTCACGCTCCTTTCGCCGTGGCAGTTCGGCCGCAACACCGAGCGCGAGCAGCAGAACTCCTCCCTCGAGACGTCGTTCACGGCCGCGCCGGTGCCGCTCGCGCAGCTGCTGCCGCCGGGCGCCGTGCCCGACCAGCACACCGAGTGGCACCTCGTGTCGATCACCGGCCAGTACCTCCCGGACAAGGAGGTCGTCGCCCGGCTGCGGACCGTGCAGGGTGAGGGCGCTTTCGAGGTGCTGACGCCGCTGCGGACGACCGACGGCACGGTCGTGCTGATCGACCGCGGGTTCGTCAAGCTCGACAGCAAGTCCGGTGTGCTGCCCTTCGCGCCGGCGCCGGGCGGGACCGTGCAGGTCACCGCGCGGGTGCGCAGCGACGAGACCGACCCGAAGAACCGGGACGCGTTCGCCGACGCGTCGACCGGCGGGCGGCTGCAGAGCTACGTCGTCGACTCGAAGGTCGTCGCGCGGGCGGGGAAGATCGACATCCGGCCCGGGTACTTCCAGCTCGACACCGATCAGCCCGGCGTGCTGGGCGCGCTGCCGCTGCCCCAGACCGACTCGGGGCCGTTCTTCTCCTACGCGCTGCAGTGGATCGCGTTCGGTGCGATGGCGGTGCTCGGCTGGCTCTACTTCACCGTGCGCGAGCTGAAGCCGGGCGGCGCGCTGTCCGAGCCGAAGCCGTCGGGCGAGCGGACGCGGCGGAAGTCCGTCTCGGAGATCCTGGCCGAGGACGAGGCCGAGTACGCCGAAAGTGGCCCTTCGAAGTAAGCCGGAAATGGACCTGTGGCGAGGCCACTTGTAGTCTTCACACTGGGTTCATGCTGATCCACCCCTGGGACGCCGCGAAGGACGACGCCGAGTGGCGGGACTGGCTGGCCGGCCACGACTTCGGCCAGCTGATCGCCGGCGGCACCGGCCGCGACCTGCCGATGGTCACGCCCGCGCACTTCGCCTACGACGGCGACCGCACGATCGTCACGCACCTGGCCCGCCCCAACCCGATCTGGCCGCTGCTGGAGGAACACCCGCGCGCGCTGCTGACGGTGGTCGACGACTACACGTACATCCGCGCGGACTGGAACACGGCGCCCGGCGCGGACCCGGCTCGCGGAGTGCCGACGTCGTACTACGCGACGGTCCAGCTGGAGGGTGACGTCCGGCTGATCGACGACCCGGCGGAAAAAGCAGCGCTGCTGGACAAGCAGTTGCGGCACTTCGAGACGGACGGCGCCCGCGCCGAGGTGAGCGCCACGGACGCCCCCGACCGGCGGCTGCTGCCGGGCATCCGCGGAATCGAGTTCACGATCACGGGCGTCCGAGCGAAGTTCAAGTTCGGCGGCAACCGGACGGAAGAGGACCGCGAGCGCATCGGCACCCGGCTGGCGGAGCGCGACGGGCGGCTGGACGCGGAGGCCTTGGCGCAGTTGCGCCGCCGCGGCTGAGTCAGCGCGAGCGGCGCCAGAAACCCGCGACCACCGCGAGCAGCACCGAGGTCACCCCGGCCAGCCAGCCGACCACGCGGGAGAGTTCCACCGCGCGTGTCACGTGACCCGCGTCCGGGTTGCGGCCCACGCCCAGCACCGGCAGTTCCTCGACGCCGTGCGGGTACACCGTCCGGCCGCCGACGCGGATCTCCAGCGCTCCCGCGAACGCCGCCTCCACGCGGCCCGCGTTCGGGCTCGGGTGGGCGATCGTGTCGCGGCGCCACGCGCGCCACGCGCCGCCCGCCGAGCCGCCGACCACCGGGGCCGCCAGCACCGTCAGGCCCGCCGCGACGCGGGTGGGGACCAGGTGGACGAGCTCGTCGAGCCGGTCGATCGCCCAGTGACCGGGACGGCCGCGGCGGGTGCGGCGCAGCAGGCTGACCGCCCGCGCGCCCAGCAGGCCCGGGACACCCGCCACCGCGCCCCACACCAGCGGCGCGACGACGGCGTCGGAAGTGTTCTCCGCCAACGTTTCCACCGACGCCCGCGACAGCGCGACCGGGCCCAGCCCGTCGGCGACGCGGGGGTCCAATTCGGACAGTGTCGAGCGGGCCGGCTCGAAGCGGCACTCCTCGAGGTCGCGGGCGAGCTCGGTGCCCTGCACCGCCAGGCCGGCCGCGCCGAGCACGGCCCAGGTCGTCACGGCGGTCGCGGTCGCCTGCACCAGCGGACGGCCCCGGCCCGCGCGTTCGAGCAGCAGGCCACCCAGCACCGCGGCGCCGGCCACGGCGGCTCCCGGAGCGGGCCCGAAGCGGCGGAAAGCCGTCACCGGTGGACGCCGTCGCGGATCGCCGAGGGCGCCGTCGGCCGCCACGCCCAACACCAGTCCGATCGCGCGCGCCGCGCTCACCCGTGCCCCCCGGCATAAGAAAAGTCTGCTTCGGGGAGAGGCTACTCGCCCCCGCCAGGCCGGTTTGCGGCCTACTCCACCAGGGCCGCGATCTCGTCCCGCGCCTGGACGACGATGTCCCGCATCGCGCGTTCGGCCCGGTCCGCGTCGCCCGCCGCGACCGCGGCCGCCACCTCCAGGTGCAGGGCCACCGCCTCGGGCTGGGGCTCGGGCGGCATCAGCCCGTGGCCGGTCCGGCCGGTCAGCACCTCCGCGACGACCTCGGACAGCTGCGCGAACATCGGGTTCCCGGACGCGCTCAGCAGCAGGTCGTGGAACGCGATGTCGAACTCGAGGAACGTCGAGAGGTCCCGCGCGCGAGCCGTCCGCGCCAGCCGCTCGCCCAGCGCCCCGAGGCGGCCGCGCTCCTCCGGCGTCGCGCGCAGGGCGGCGTAGCGCGCCGCGCACGGCTCGATCGCCGAACGCAGCTCGTTCAGCGTGGCCAGGGCCGCCGGGCGCGCCGGGCCGTCGAGCTGCCAGCGGATGAGCTTCGGGTCGTAGTGGTTCCACTCCCCCGGCTCCCGCACGGTCACCCCGACGCGCCGCTTGCTGCTGGTCAGGCGCATCGTCTCGAGCACTCGGACCACTTCACGCGCTACCGTCCGCGAAGCGCCGAAGCGCTCCTGGAGCTCTTCGGACCGCAGCACGGTGCCCGGCGGCAGCTCGCCGTTCGCGATCGCCGCGCCGAGCGCGTCCAGGACCTGGTCGTGCCTGTCGTTCCCCACTCAGCCAACCTAGCGAACTGACTCGATTAAGTAGCACTTAATCTTGAATAAGTAGTACTTTTGAGCTTGACTCACCCGAGCACAACGAAGTGGGAGGTGGCGATGACCGTCATCGTGGTGATGGGCGTGTCGGGCTCCGGGAAGACGACGGTCGGCACGGAACTCGCGGACGCATTGGGCGTCGAGTACGCCGAAGCGGATACGTTCCACCCGCAGGCCAACATCGACAAGATGACCGCGGGGACCGCACTGACCGACGCCGACCGCGCCCCCTGGCTCGAGGCCATCGCCGGCTGGATCCGCGCGCACCAGGAGTCCGGCGGCGTCGTGACGTCGTCCGCGCTGAAACGCCGGTACCGCGACGTCCTGCGCACCGGTGGCAACGTCTGGTTCGCCCACCTGCACGGCGATCGCGAGGTGCTCGCCGAGCGCATGAAGACCCGAAAGGGCCACTTCATGCCGGTCTCCCTGCTGGATTCACAGCTCGCCGACCTCGAACCCCTCGAACCGGACGAGCCCGGCGCGATCTTCGACATCCGCAACACCCCCGACGAAATCACCGAAGCCGCCTTGACCGCCTTCCGGGAGCGCGCATGAACTCCGTCCTCGCGGCCGCCTGGACCGGCCACGACACCCGCCTGATCGCCGCGACGGTCGTCGCCATCGCGGTGATCGTCGTGCTGATCACCAAGGTGAAGCTGCACCCGTTCCTGTCGCTGGTGCTGGGCTCGATCGTGCTGGGCCTGGCCGCCGGGATGCCCGTCGACAAGCTGCTCAAGAGCTTCTCGGGCGGGGTCGGCAGCACGGTCGCCTCGGTCGGGATCCTGATCGCGCTCGGCGCGATGCTCGGCAAGCTGCTCGCGGACTCGGGTGGCGCCGACCAGATCGTCGACACCGTGCTCGGCAAGGCGCGCGGGGCCGCCCTGCCGTGGGCGATGGCCCTGGTCGCGGCGCTGATCGGGCTGCCGATGTTCTTCGAGATCGGGCTCGTCATGCTGATCCCGGTGGTGCTGCTGGCGGCCAAGCGCACCGGGAAACCGTTGATGCTGCTGGGAATTCCCGCCGTCGCCGGCCTGTCGGTGCTGCACGGCCTGGTCCCGCCGCACCCCGGCCCGCTCGCCGCGGCGGGCGCGCTGAACGCGAACGTCGGGATCACGCTGGCGTTCGGGTTGCTGGTCGGCATCCCGACGCTGATGATCGCGGGCCCGCTGTTCGGCAAGCTGGCCGCCCGGCTGGTCCCGGACGCCACGCCACCCGAGCGGCTGATCCCCGAGCGGGCGGACCCGGACAAACCGCGGCCGAGCTTCGCGGCGACGCTCACGACGGTCCTGCTGCCGGTCGTCCTCATGCTCGCGAAGGCGCTGTCGGACATCCTGCTGGGCAAGGAAAACCAGGCGCGGCGCGTGCTGGACTTCGTCGGCGACCCGCTGATCGCGCTGCTCGCGGCGGTGCTGGTGGGCATGGTCCTGCTGGGCCGCCCGGCCGGCCTGGACCGCGCTCGGCTGTCCACTGTGGTCGGCGAGTCACTGGGACCGATCGCGGGCATCATGCTGATCGTCGGCGCCGGCGGCGGCTTCAAGCAGACCCTGGTGGACGCCGGGGTCGGCGACGTCATCACGAGCCTGGCGAAGGACGCGAACCTGTCGCCGCTGCTGCTGGGCTGGCTGGTCGCGGTGGCGATCCGCCTGGCGACGGGCTCGGCGACGGTGGCCACCGTCTCGGCGGCGGGCATCGTGGCCCCGCTGGCCGCGACGATGGACCCTTCGCACAGTGCGTTGCTGGTGCTGGCGATCGGCGCGGGGTCGCTGTTCTTCTCGCACGTGAACGACGCCGGGTTCTGGCTGGTCAAGGAGTACTTCGGGCTGTCGGTCGGCCAGACGCTGAAAACCTGGTCGGTGATGGAGACGCTGATCTCCGTGGTGGCGATCGCGCTGATCCTGCCGCTGTCGCTGGTGGTGTAGTTCAAAGCCGTGAAGGCCACCTTGAGGGACTCTGAGTCCCTCAAGGTGGCCTTCACGGCTTTTGGCGACCGTTGACACGTGACCTTTTGGTCACCTATTCTTCCGGCGTGCCCGACGATGACCTGGTGTTCAAGGCGCTGGCGGATCCGACCCGCCGGTTCCTGCTCGACCTGCTCTTCGAACGCGACGGGCGCACGCTCACCGAACTCGAAACGCAGGTCGACATGAGCCGCTTCGGCGTCATGAAGCACCTGAAGCTGCTCGAGGAGGCCGGATTGGTCGTCGCGCGCAGGGAGGGCCGCGAAAAGCTGCACTTCCTGAACCCCGTGCCGATCCGGCAGATCCACGACCGGTGGATCGACAAGTACACCGAGCGCCACGTGACCGCGCTGCTCGACCTCAAGAACGAACTGGAAGGCGACGAACCATGACGAACACCGTGCAGGTCAACCGCATCTACATCAAGGCGACTCCGGAGCGGATCTGGGAAGCCATCACCAAGCCCGAGTGGACGCAGAAGTACGGCTACACCGGCCTCGTCGACTTCGATCTGAAGGCGGGCGGAAAACACCGGACCCACCCGACGCAGGCGTACATCGACGGGGGCTACACCGGGGACCTGATCGACGGCGAGGTCCTCGAAGCCGACCCGCCGCGCAAGCTCGTCATCACCTGGAAGCTGCTGATGGACCCGGCCATGGCGGACGAGCCGTACACGACCGTCACCTACGACATCGAGGCGACGCAGACCGCGGGCACCAGACTCACCGTCACCCACGACGTCACCGGCGCGCCGCTGACCGCCGACATGGTCGCCGGGGTGCACGAGGACGTCAACGCCAGGCCGGGCGAGAACGCCGGTGGCGGCTGGGCGTGGATCCTGTCGGACCTCAAGTCCCTGCTGGAGACCGGCGACGTCATCGTCCCGGCCTGACTCTCGGCCTGAACGAGGGTCCGGCGGGCCCGGCTCGCGCCGCTTCGAGCCGGGCCCGCCGGGGTCTACGCGCGCTGGGTCGCGGCCTTCAGCGCGGCCTTGGCGGACGCCGGCGCGTCCAAGGTGTCCAGCCCGAACAGGGCCGCGCCGACCACGGGGTTGACGTCGACGACGCGCACCACCGCGCGCGGGGCGACCTTCAGGCACCGCTTCTCGATCTCGGCGATCACCGGGGCGCCGACGCCCGTCAGCACACCGCCGCCGAGGATGACCTCCGGCGCTTCCCCGGTCAGGTCGAGGTTCCGCAGGATCACCGCCGCGAACACGCTGACCTCCTCGACGAACCGGGTGACGATGTCCGCCGCCACCTCGTCGCCGGTCGCCGCGACCTCGAACAGCAGCGGGCAGAGCCCGTGAATCGAGGCGGCGGGGATTTCTTCGAAGTGCAGGCCCTGGACGACGTCGAGCAGGGTCGTCCGGTCGAAGAAGCCGGCCACCGCCGCCTGCAGCGCGGTGCGCGGGCCGCGGCCGTCCTCGGCGCGCACCGCCCACCACAGGGCCTCCTCGCCGAGCCGGTAACCGCCGCCCCAGTCGCCGGAGATCTTGCCCAGCGCGGGAAAGCGGTGCACCCGCCCGTCCGGGCCGACACCGGCGCCGTTGATCCCGGCGCCGCACACCACCGCCACGCCGACCCCCGCGCTGCCCGCCCGGAGCAGCGCGAGGGTGTCGTTGCCGACGGTCAGCGTGTCGCTCCACCCGCGGGCCGCCAGCGCCGCGTGCAGCGCCTCCTCCTCACGCGGGAAGTCGAGCCCGGCGAGGTAGGCCGACGTGTGCACCGCGAACGGCTTCTCCCCGAAATCCGGGAAAGCCTCCAGCACCAGCGCTTCCAGCGCCGCGACGCAGGCCGCGACCCCGACGTTCTGCGGCGAGGCCCCCGGCCCGCGCGACTTTCCGAGCACGACGCCCTCGTGCGACACCACGAGGACCTCGGTCTTGCTGTTCCCTCCGTCGATGGCGATGACAGCCGGCTTCATCCGCGCGCCCAGGGCAGGTACTCACGGTTGATCTGCACGAGCGAATCGGCGAGCGTGTCGGCCTTGGTGTACTGGCCCACCAGCGGGTGCGCCAGCAGCGCGTCGGCCACGCGGTCGCGGCCGCCCTTGACCGCCGCCTCCAGCGCCAGGAACTCGTACGCCGTCGTCGCCGCGATGAGACCCGAGAACTGCGGTTCCACGGGCGACTGCGCGATCGGCGTCGCCCCCTTCGAGTCCACAGTGGACCTAGTCTCGATGACGGCGTCGTCGGGCAGGAAGCCGAACGTGCCATCGTTGCGGACGTTCACCACGTGCTCCTCGGCCGGGCCGCCCGCGGTCAGCGCGTGCACCAGCTGCACGGCGGCCTCGGAGTAGTACGCGCCGCCGCGCTTCTCCAGCGACTCCGGCTTCGTGTTCTGCTCCGGGTCGAGGTAGATCTTGAGCAGCTCCTCTTCGACGTCGCTGACGACCTCCGCCCGCGGCCGCTCGGTGCGCTGCTTGGCGACCTGCTCGTCGTGCGCGTAGAAGTACTTCAGGTAGTACGACGGCACGACGTTCATGCGCCGCAACCACTTCTCCGGCACGCTGACCTCAGTGGACAGGTAGTCCAAGTGCTGGTCCAGCAGTTCCGGCAGCCGGTCGACGCCGTCGACGAGCGCGCCGCGCTCCCAGCTCAGGTGGTTGAGTCCGGTGTGGACGAGCTTGACGTCGTCCGCGCCGACCCCCAGCAGCTTCCCGAACTGCCGCTGCAGGTTGATCGCGACGTTGCACAGCCCGACGGCGCGGTGCCCCTCGTTGAGCAGGGCGCGCGTGACGATGCCGACCGGGTTGGTGAAGTTGACGATCCACGTGTCGTCACCGGCGATCTTGCGGACGCGCTCGGCGATGTCGAGCACCACCGGGACCGTGCGCAACGCCTTCGCGAGGCCGCCCGCGCCGGTCGTCTCCTGGCCGACGCAGCCGCAGGCGTGCGGGAAGGTCTCGTCGGAGCGCCGCGCCCGCTGGCCGCCGACCCGCAGCTGGATCAGCACCGCCGACGCGCCGTCGACGCCCTCTTCGAGCGACTGCGTGGTCCGGACCCGCGCGGGGTGGCCGGCGTGGTCGAGCAGCCGCTGACTGAACCCGCCGACGGCCTCGACGCGGTAGGCGTCCGGGTCCACCAGCACGATCTCGTCGACGTCCAAAGTGGACCTCCGACCGGCGATCCCGTCGATCAGCTCCGGCGTGTAGGTGGACCCGCCACCGACGACTGCCAGCTTCATCCCTTGACTCCCGTGAATGTGATGCCCTTGACGAACGACTTCTGCGCGAAGATGAACAGCACGATCACCGGTGCCATGATCAGCGCGGTCGCCGCCATCGTCATGTTCCACTCGACGTGGTGCATGCCGCGGAAGGACGCGATCGCCAGCGAAAGCGGCCAGTGGTCCTGGTTCTCGCCCGTGTAGAGCAGCGGCCCGAAGTAGTCGTTCCAGGTGAACAGGAAGCAGAACATCGCGGTGGCCGCGATCCCGGGCTTCGCCATCGGGATCAGCACCCGGTACATCGCCTGGAACTCGTTGCAGCCGTCGATCTTCGCCGCTTCGAGGTAGTCCTTCGGAATGGTGAGGAAGAACTGCCGGAGCAGGAAGATCGAGAACGCGTCGAAGAAGAAGTACGGCGTGATCAGCGGCACGAGCGTGCCGGTGAGCCCGAGCCGCACCCACAGGTCGTACAGCGGCACGACCGTGACCTGCGGCGGCAGCATCATCGCGGCCACCGTGAGCATGAAGAACAGGTTCTGCCCGCGCCACCGCAGTTTCGCCAGCGCGTACGCCGCCGGGATCGCCGAAAGCAGTGCGCCGATCGTCGCCAGCGCCGAATACAGCAGGCTGTTGCCGAAGTACTCCAGCAGCGGCGCCTTCTTGAACACCGTCACGAAGTTCTCGAAGTGCCATTCGGTCGGCCACAGACTCGCCGTCATCGCCTGGTCGTCCGCCATCACCGCGGTGAGGAACACGAACAGCAGCGGCAGCATGAAGATCACGCCGAGCGCGATCCCGGTCGCGTGCAACGCGATCCAGGACAGGCGCCGGTCCCAGCTCCGCTTGAACCGCACCTTCGGGTCCACGCCCGCCGGCTTCTGCGGCGCGTCCGCCAGTGCGGTCATGCCCCCTCCTCCTGGTGCTGGGACTTACGCAGCTGCCGCACGAGAATCCAGGTGAAGCCAGCCGAAACGATGAACAGCAGCACCGCCATCGCCGCCGCGTAACCCATGTTGAAGTAGCGGAAACCCTGGACGTACAGCCAGATCGGGTACGTCAGCGTCGAGTTCTCGGGCGCGCCGATGAGCTTCGAGTTGCCGGCGACGTCGGCCGTGCCCGCCGAGGCGGACGCCGCGACGATCGCCTGGGTGAAGAACTGCAGCGCGTAGATGATCGAGTTGACCACGCCGAACAGCAGCACCGGCGAGATCGACGGCAGCGTGACGTGCCAGAACTTCCGGACCGAGCCGGCGCCGTCGAGCTCGGCGGCCTCGTACTGTTCCGTCGGGACGTCGAGCAGCGCGGCCAGGATGATGATCATCAGCTCGCCGGAGCCCCACAGCGCGAGCAGCGTCAGCGCGGGCTTCGACATGGCCGGGCTGTTGAACCACAGGCCGCCGTCGATGCCGATGAGCCGCAGGAACCGGTTCACCGGGCCGAACTCCGGGTTGAACACGAAGACGAACGCCAGCGTCGCCGCCGCGGGCGGGGCCAGGGTCGGCAGGTAGCAGAGGGTCCGCACCAGGCCGACACCCGACTTGAGCCGGGAGATCACCGACGCGATGCCGAGCGAGAACGCCACCCGGCAAACGGTCAGGACGACCACCAGCCACAGCGTGTTGTACGCCGCGGTGGCGACGAGCGGCTCGGTGGTGAACATCCGGACGTAGTTGTCGAACCCGATGAACTGCGGCGGGTTGATCAGGTCGTACTTGGTGAAGGAGTAGTAGACCGTGGCGATCAGCGGGTAACCGAAGAAGACCAGGAACCCGATGAGCGCCGGGGCCATGAAGAACAGCGCGGTCCGGCGGCGCTTGCCGGCCCGGCGGGCCCCCGCCCGCGCCTTTTCCGGCGCGGACGGGGAACCCTGGGCTTTCTCGGCGACAATGGAGGTCATCCGCCTGCGCCCTTTTGCTTCAGTTCGTCGTCGATCTGCGCGTCCACCTTCTTCAGGCCTTCGGTCAGATCGGGGATCGAGCCGGCCTGCCACTTCTCGGCGAAGTCGTTGACCGCCTTGAGGTGCGCGTCACCGATCGGGGTGGTCTGGTTCGACACGAGCTTGCCGCTGTCGTACATGTCGAGGAACGTCTTGAACTGCGGCTGCAGGTCGAGGCGGGGCGACGTCAGCGAGGCCTTCGTGCTGGGCACGTTCTTCAGGCCGTTGGCCATGTCCACCAGGGTGTCGGTGTCCAGGGTGACCTGCTTGATCAGCTCCCACGCGGCGCCCGGGTTCTTGGCGCCCTTGGGGATCGCGATGATCGTGCCGGTGGTGAAGGCACTGCCGTACTTGTCCGCCATGGTGGTGAGCACCGGGGCGGGGGCGGTGGCGTAGTTCAGCGTCGGCGCCTGGTCCTTGATGAACGCGGTGCGGAACTCACCGTCGTAGATCATCGCCAGCTTGCCCTTCTGGAAGCCGTTGTCGGCGGAGTACTCGTCACCGAGACCGGCCTTGAACTTCTCGACCTTGTCGTGGCCGCCGAGGGCGTCGATCAGCTTCTGCTGGAACTCGAACATCGCCTTCCAGCCGGGGTTGGTGGCGAGGTCCGACTTGCCGTCCGGGCCGAGGAACGGCGCGCCGAAGTTCGGCGCCCAGTACTGGGCCTGGTTGGCGTAGAACGGCATCGACGGCAGGAAGCCGGCGACCTTGATCGAGCCGTCCGCGTTGTACTCGGTCAGCTTCTTCGCGTCCTCGAGCAACTCGTCCGTGGTCTTCGGCGGTGAGGTGACGCCCTTCGCCGCGAACATGTCCTTGTTGTAGTAGAAGCCGTAGACGTCGGCGAGCATCGGCATGGCGCACCGCTTGCCCTGGTACTCGGTGTAGTTGCGGACCGCTTCCGGGATCTGGTTCAGGTCGATCTTGTCGCGGTCGATGTAGGGCTTCAGGTCCTGGAAGCTGCCGTTGGAGCACCAGGCGCCGAGGTTGTCGGTGTAGAACGAGATCGCGACGTCGGGCGGGTTGCCACCGCGGATCGACTGCGTGAGCTTGTCGTCGTCCTGGTTGCCCTCGTGCTTGATCTCGATGTTCGGGTACTTCGCCTTGAGCTTGTTCAGGCCCGCGGTGACCACGCCGTACTCGCGATCGGTGAACTTGCTGTAGACGGTGATCGTGATCTTGTCGTCCTTGCCGGGCGCGGCGGCCGCGTCACCGCCACCGCTCGGCGCGGCGGCGCCGGAACAGGCGCTGGTCAGCAGGACGGACGCCGCGGCCACGGCGATTAACGCTGCGCCGCGACGGGTCCGGTTGGTAGGGCGCATGGCCCTCCTCCTCATCGGTTGGGCTACTCGGTTGGGGACGGGGCGGGACGGGTGTTCGGGACCGCCGCTTTACCGGGCGAGGGTCCGACCGCGGGTCGGCGCGACCCGAGGAGCGTGGGGGTGACGACGCCGAAGACGTCCTCACGGGTTTTGGCAAGCGCGGACTGCAGCGCTCCGGCGCGGACGGCGTTGCCCTGCACGGAAGCGCAGCCGACCGGGGTCCGCGGCAGGACGAGGTCGTGCAGCCGGCCCTGCACCAGGCCGGCGAAGTTCTCGCCGCCGGCGCGGCTGGTGTCGCCGCAGAGCAGGACGAGCTGCGGGTCGGCGACCGCGACGAGGTTCGCGATGCCGCCGGCGACGCGCCGGGCCAGATCGTCGAGGAACGGGTGCGCGTCTCCGGCCAGCTCGACGGCGTCCCACGCGGTGTCGGCTTCGATGCCGTGGGCGGCGGCGAGGCGGCAGATGGCGGGCGAGTCGACGAGGTTGCCGAACCGGGCGCCGGCCTCGGGCCAGACGTCACCGGTGTCGACGGTCGCCGGGTCGGGCACGCGCATCCAGTCGATCTCGCCCCCGCCGCCGGTGGCGCCGCGCAGCAGCCGGCGTCCGATGACGACCGCGCCGCCGACCCCTTCGGACAGCCACACCATGACGAAGTCGTCGACGTCCTGCGCCTTCCCGGCGCTCATCTCCTCGACGGCGACGAGGTTGACGTCGTTCTCGATCAGGACGTCGACACCGAGCTCGTCGCTGAGCTTCTGCGGGACGTCGAACCCGAGCCAGCCGGGGATGTGCGGCGCGGAGGAGAGCAGGCCGGTGCGCGGGTCGAAGGCGCCCTGGGCGCCGATGACGACGTGGGCGAGCTCTTCGCGGGTGATCCCGGCCGCTTCGGCGACATGGCTCAGTGCCTCGCCGAAGGTCCCGACGACGTCGGCGCCTTCGTGGACGGGCAGCGCGACCTGGTGCTCGGCGAGGATCGTCCCGGCGACGTCGGCGACGACGAAGTCCGCGACGTGCGGGGTCAGATCGACGGCGGCGACGTAGGCGAGCCCGCCGTTGGCCGACCAGAGCTGGGCGCGCGGACCGCGTCCGCCACCCCGTACTCCGGCCTTGACGACCAGGTTGTCCTGCTCGAGCCGGGTGATGAGCTGCGCGGTGGCGGGCTTGGACAGCCCGATGGCGAGCTCGAGCTCGGCGCGCGTCAGCGGCCCCTCCCGGAGGAGGACCTCGATGGCCGCGCGATCGTTGATCTCACGCAGCATCCGCGGGCTACCGGCTCGCACTTGTCGTCGCTCCCGACTTAATTAGGATACTTTACAGACGGTTTTCGGGGACTGTAGTGAGCCGAGCCACAGCCGTCAACGGGCTCCGGAAACGGCCAGGTAACGCTTGACGGCGTACTGGGCCACGTGGCGGAAACACCGGTGAACGAGTTCCGCCGGGCGATGTGGGCCTGGTCAGCGGATTTCCGGTTGCGCGCGCGGGGATGCTGGTCCTGTGGATTTCTTCGCGCAGCGGGTGCGGACCACCTGGACCAAGCGGTCCCGGGGTGGTCCGGCGGCTTCCGCACGCAATCGCGTGCCGGTGGCCTTTCCCTGGCCCGGCGAGGCCCCGATCCACGAGGTGGCTGTCGACGAGTCGACCGGTTTCGAACCGCGGTTCAAGGTGCTCGACACGCTGGACGGCGTGACACTCCGGGAAGCCGGTGGTTCGCTGACCGTGCGGATCGAACTGGCGCCGATGAGCTGGCCAAGGAGGGAGTGGCGACCGGAGCCGGTCCGCCTGTGGCCGGGCGAGTGGCTGCGCTGGCAGATCAACTACCGCTTCGGCTCGACGTGCGGGTGCGGCGACCAGTGGCAGTACCGGCTGGAGACGCTGAACTTGGCGTACGGCGCCATCCCCAACCTCACCGGCGAGCCGAACCGCACGGTGATCGAGCGCGGTGACCTGCGATGACGCCGCCCGATGACGTGCTCGGGTACCCCGTGCCGATCGCGCGGTTCGTCGCGCGGACGGACCTCGCCGTGGTCGCGCTGCAGCACGTCGTCGCCTATCCGGACGGCTGCGCTCTGCACCTGCACCTGACCGTCCGGCGCGGGACGCTGGACCGGTCCACCTGGGACGGCATCGGCGAAAGTCACGCCGGCGGGTTCCCCGGCCCGACCGGCGACGGTCTGAAGTTCCGGGTCGACCGCGGCAGCTTGACCGAGGTCGGCGGCGGCGCGAGTTACGACGACCGCCGTTACCGGGGCGACCGGCAGCTCTGGCTGAGCCCGCTGCCGGCCGGTCCCTTCGAGTTCTCCGTCGAGTGGCGGAAGGCCGGTCTGGACCGCACCGCCACCACGCTGGACGGCCGGGCCATCACCGAGGCGGCGAAGCTGGCCCAGCCGTACTGGCCGTGACTACTCCTCCGCGTCCGCCCAGGCCTTGAGCATCACGCGGGCGATGGAGGAGTTGCCCGGCAGGAGGATCTCCGCCGCGCCGTCCGCGATCGGGGTGGGCTTGGCGCCCTCGTTGCGCAGTGAGCTGTTCTCGAACGCCGCCCGCACTTCCGCGCGCGACACCCACAGCGCTTCCTCGATCTCGCCGTCCGCCGGGACCAGCGGCAGCGTGCGGTCCGCCCGGGCGGTGAAGCCCAGCATGATCGAACGCGGGAACGGCCACGGCTGGCTACCGAGGTAGCGGACGTCGGAAACGGCAGCCCCGACCTCTTCGCGGATCTCGCGGAGCACGCACGCCTCCAGCGACTCCCCCGCCTCGACGAAGCCGGCCAGCACCGAGTACCGCCCGGGCGGCCAGATCGGCTGGCGGGCCAGCAGGACGTGGGATCCGTTGGTGCCCTCCAGCGAGTGCACCAGGCAGATCACCGCCGGGTCCGTGCGCGGGTACTCCTCGCGGCCGTCGTTCGTGCACTTGCTCGCCCAGCCGAACTGGATCAGCTCGGTCGGGTGGCCGCAGCGGGTGCAGAACTTGGCCTGGCGACGCCAGTTGCGCAACGCCTGCGCCGTCGTGAAGAGGCCGGCCGACGTGTCGTCCAGCAGGTCGCCGTAACCACGCAGCTCGACCCAGATTTCGCCGTCGACGCGCGGGACCTCTTCGACGAAGCCCCAGCTGCCGGCCATCTTGACGGTGTCGGTCTCACCCGAGGGGCCACCCGGGAGCGACCAGTAGTCCGTGTCCTGCCACTCGCCGAGGAAGACCGCGTCCGGCGGCGGCTCGGCGCCGAAGTCGACGGCCTTGCGGAACGCCAGAACCGACGATCCCTCGACGACCGGGGTGCGCCCGGTGTCGTCCAGCAGGACGACCCGGGCGTCAGCCCAGCGGGAAAGCAGTCGTGAAGGGTTGGTGCGCAAGCCCTCCTGACGGTCCACAGTGGACCGGGACAGGGTCGGCAGGGCACCGAGGGTGAACGGGACGGACATCAGGCCGGCTCGCCCACTTCGACGTCACCGAGCGCCAGCAGCTTGCGTTCCAGCACCGCCGCGTCGCCGACGACCACGCCGGTGAACCGCTTGGGAGCGAAGTACTTCAGCGCCGCGTCGGCGACTTCTTCCGCGGTGACGGCGGCGACCCGCGCCGGGTGCTCGTTCAGCCACTCCAGGCCCAGCCCGGTCGAGGCCAGCGCCAGCACCTGCCCGGCCAGCCCGGCCTGCGACGACGTCGAGGTCAGCAGCGAGCCGATCGCGTACTGCCGCACCGACTCCAGCTCGTCACCCGTCGGCGGGACCTGGCCGAGGCGGCCCAGCTCGTAGCGGGTTTCCAGCAGCGCCGGGGCGGTCGCGTCGGTCGCGGTGTCCGCGTCGACGTTGACCACCGCGGTGTCGTCGGTGAACTCGAAACCGGAGTGCGCGGAGTACGTGTACCCCTTGTTCTCGCGGATGTTCTCGACCAGCCGCGACGAGAAGTACCCGCCGTAGGCCAGGTTCGCCAGCTGCAGCGCGGCGTAACCCGGGTCGGTGCGCGGCACGGTCTGCGCGGACAGCCGGATCTGCGACTGCACGGCCCCGGCGCGCGGCACCAGCAGCACACTCGGGCCGGTCAGGTCCGGCAGCGCGGGCAGGCGGACGGCGGAGCGGTCCGACGCCCAGGCGCCGAGCACCTTCTCCAGCTCGCCGATGACCCCGCCCGGGTCGATGTCGCCGACCAGCACCAGCACCGAGCCGCGCGCCTGCACGGACGCCTGGTGCAGCGCACGGACCTGCTCGGGCGTCACGACCGCGACGTCCTCGGCCTTGGGCACCTCGCGGGTGGCCGGGTGGTCGCCGTAGCGGTGCTTCTGCAGCGCCTCGCGGGCGATCGTGCGCGGCTGCGTGCGGGAGACGGCGATCCGCTCGACCAGCCGCTCCTTCTCCCGCGCGATCTCCTCGTCGGCGTACGTCGCGCCGGTGAGGGCGTCGGCGAGCACGTCGAGGAACGTCGGCAGCTCGGCGGCGAGCGCGGAGCCGGTCAGCACCAGGCGTTCCGGGTCGACGCCGACGCCGATGTCGCCGCCGATCAGCGCCAGCTCGGTGTCGATGTCGATGCGGCTGCGGCGGGCGGTGCCGGTGAGGATCGTCTCGGCGAGCACCTCGGCGGTCGCCGGGTGCAGCGCGTCGTCGCCCGCGAACGGGATCCACAGCCGCGCCTCGACCATCGGCACGGTCGCCTTGCGGACGGCCAGCACCCGCAGTCCGTTCGACAGCGTGGTGTCCACATGGGACAGGTCGCCGGCAACGCGCTGCTCGCCCAGCGGGGGCAGCGGACGCGGCCCCCGCGCGGTGCGGCCGATCTCCTCGGCGCTGCGGTGCGTTGCAGAAGTCGTGGGGGAGCTCACTGCTCGTTGGTCCCTTCCGAAGCGGGCTTGACCACCAGGACGGCGCGCGCGTCGGGGCGCAGCGCCTTCGCCGCCGCCGAAACGGCTTCCGAGGTGACGGCGGACATCCGGTCCGCGAGCTGGTACACCAGCGACGCGTCGCCGTAGAGCAGTTCGAACGAGCCGAGCGCGAGGGTCCGGGAGACCAGGCGGTCGTGCTCGGAGTGCAGGCTGGCCGTCCAGCGGGCGGTGACCTTGCGCAGCTCCTCCTCGCTCGGCGGGCTGTCGGCGAGCTTCTGCAGCTCGTCGTCCAGCGCCGCGAGCACGCGCTCGCGCGTCACCTCGTGCGGGTGGATCAGGGTGATGGTGAACGTGTCCGGGTCGCGGGCCTCGAACGGGCCGAACAGCCCGGCGCCGGCGCCGATGTCGACGACCAGCGGCTCCTTGTGCACCAGCCGCTGCTGCAGCCGGGAGCCGTCGCCGTCGGTCAGCACGCCGGCGAGCACGAGGTAGGCGAGGTAACCGTCGACGTCGTTGATCGGGTCGGGCATCCGGTAGCCGACGGCGAGCGCGGGCAGCGGGGCGTGCGGGTCGAGGTTCTCCCCGCGCAGCTCGGTGGTCGGCAGCGGCTCGGCGAACGACGGCCGCTGCGGCGCGGGCCGGTGCGGGACGTCGCCGAAGTGCTGCTCGATCAGGTTCTTGGCGTTGGCGATCTCGAAGTCGCCCGCCACGGTGAGCACGGCGTTGGCCGGCGAGTAGTAGGTGTCGAAGAACGCGGCGCAGTCTTCGACCGTGGCGCTCTCGAGGTCCTCGAAGCCGCCGTAACCGTTGTGCGCGTTGGGGAACGTCGAGTACAGCACCGGCGGCAGGGTGATCCACGGGAACCCGCCGTAGGGCCGGTTCAGCACGTTGAGCCGGATCTCCTCCTTGACGACGTCGATCTGGTTCGCCAGGTTCTCGGCGGTCAATTTCGGCGCGCGCATCCGGTCGGCCTCGAGGAACAGCGCGCGCTCCAGCGCGGCGCTCGGCAGCACCTCGAAGTAGTCGGTGTAGTCCGGATGGGTGGACCCGTTGAAGGTGCCGCCGCTGGACTGGACGTGCCGGAAGTGGGCGAGTTTCTCCAGGCTCTCGGAGCCCTGGAACATCAGGTGCTCGAAGAGGTGCGCGAAACCGGTGCGTCCCTCCGGCTCGGAGCGGAAACCCACGTCGTAGTGGACACTGACGCCGACCACCGGCGCGGTCGCGTCGGGTGCGAGGACCACGCGCAAACCGTTGTCTAGGGTGTATCGGACGAGCTCGGGATCGGCCATGGCCCCACCCTACGACGGCTCGGCGCCTCCTGGCTTCCCGGCTGGCGGGTGAGAACCGGCGTCCGGGCCGAGCGCGGCGAGCAGCCGCGCGCGGCGGGCGCCGGCGAACGCGCCCGCGAGCGCCGTCGCGAAGGATCCGGCCTGGTCAGGGGTGATGTCGCCGTCGTGCCAGTAGACCGCCGGCGGGTGCTCGAGGCCGTCGAACGCGGCCACCCACGGCCCTAGTTCGCCCAGAGCGAGCGCGTACGGCAGGCCGCGTGAGAACACCAGTTCCCGGTGCGGCTTGCCGAGGTCCCCGACCTTCACGGCAGCCAGTTCCGCGGCGACCCCGCGCAGCCGTCGTGCGACGTCGAGACCGACCCGCCGACGCGCCGGCAGCGCTGCCGAAACCACCGTGGTGGCCGCCCCGGCCAGCGCGAGGACGACGCCGAGCTGGGCGTACCCGGCGGTCAACGCCAGCAGGACGGTCAGGAACACGCCGTAGAAGCCGACCCGGATCCCGGCGCGGCGAAGCCGGCCGGGCCGGGGTGCGAGCCAGCCGCGGCGGACGGCGTCGGCGTACAGCTGCGCCGGTGCGATGGCGACGTGGTCGCGCCGCAGTTCGGCAAGGGTGACCGAGTCCTCCGGCAGGACGGCGTCGAAGACCGCACGCTCGAAGGAGGTCAGGTGCTCGTCGGCCGGGTTGCGGCGGGTCAGCCGGGCGCCGTCGCTGACCCAGAGGTAGTTGCGGACGGCCAGGTCGAGCACGGTCGCGGCCAGGTCGGCCGGCCCGGCGCGGCCGTGCAGCAGCACGCCGGCGTGGCCCGGCAGCACCCCTTCCGGTGACGCGAACTCGCCGCTCGGCGAAACCAGCTCGGCCTTCGGCGGCTCCGGCGCGGCGGCGTCCCGGCGCCGCGCGAACAGCACGAACGCGGCCGCGGCCAGCAGCAGCGCGCCGAAGCACGCCCAGGCCCAGCCGACCGGGGCGGTGACGACGAACGCGCCCGCGAGCGTCTTGGACGGCACCAGCCGGGCGTTCGCCGGGACGGTGCCCGCCGGCAGCTCGACGGTGGCCGTCATCCGCTGGCCCGCGAGGAGGTTCTGCTGGCTGAACCGGGTCAGGCCGGCGTGGTCGATCTGCGCGGCGCCGCACGGGAAGTCCGAATCGGCCGGCCCGGCGAGGCAGTCAACGGCCGTCGGGATCTTCGGCGCGGCGAAGGAGGCGCGGAGGAACTTGAGGTCGGTGTTCCAGCCACCGGCGAGCTCCCAGGTGACGCGGTCGCCGTCGACCGCACCGTCCACTGTGTACCGGACGATCGACGTGCCGGACGTCAGGTGGACGGTGAACGCGTCCTGGTCGGCCGACGCCGTGCCGCTGCCTTCGAGCACGACGTCACGGACGCCGTAGACGCGGTCGCGGTGGTGCGGCGCCGCGACCCGCAGCGCGACCCGGCGGTCCATCGTGACGCCGCCCGGCACGGACACCGCTTCGGCGACCGAGAGCGAGCCGTCACGCTGCACCTTGAGCTGGATCTCGGCGCTTTGCGGCAGCGCGGGCAGCGGCGGCTGGTCCACCGGCGCCGCGGCCAGGAGGAGCGTCAGCACCGCCGCCGCGAGCACGTCAGCGCGGCGACGTGGTGCGGCCGGACTCGGTGAGCAGCCCGTCGAGCGCGGTCAGGAACGACGGGAAGTGCGTGCCGAACCGGCGCAGGTCGCTGTCGGCCTCCATGCCGCCGTACCAGTAGAGCCCGGCCGTGCCGTCCGACGCCGGGTTGAGCGCGGCGAAGGTGCCCAGCCAGCGTTCGGTGTCACCCAGCACCACCGCGTACGGCAGCGACCGCGAGAACACCATCTCGCGGTCGCCCGGCGGGATGTCCTCGGCCTTGGCGTGGTGCAGGTAGTGCAGCAGGCCGCGGACCTGGCCGACGAGCACCCGGCCGCGCGCGGTGCGCGACGGCAGCAGCGCGGCCGCGGCGGCCACGCCGAGCCCGGCCAGCGCGAGCGCGACGCCGAGCAGCGCGTCCCCGACGGTGAAGGTGAGGATCGCCGTGACGACCAGCCCGAGCGCGAAGATCCCGGCACCGAGCCAGGTCAGGCGGCCGCGCGCGGTGTCCGGGCGCCGGGAGAACCAGCGCTTGGTGACGACGTCGGCGTACATCGCGTCGCTGATCCGGCGCAGGTCGAGCCCGCCGCGGGCGCGCAGCTGCGACACGAGCACGGCGTCGGTGCCCTCGGGCAGGAGCGTTTCGTAGACGGCGCGCTCGAAGTCGTGGAGGTGCTCGTCGGGCGGGTTGCGGCGGGCGAGCTGCCAGTCGGGCCCATTTTGCCCGGGGACTTCGGCCAGCCACAGGTAGTTGCGGACGGCGAGGTCGACCACGGTGGCGCTGATGTCGACGACGTCGACGGTCTCGTCGATCACCGTGCCGACCTGCCCGGGCAGCACGCCGTCCGGGGAGGCGAAGTAGACGCGTTCGCCGTCACGCAGCAGCACCTCGACCGGGCCGGTGGCGGCGGTGAGCGCGCCCGCGTCCTGCTTGCGGCGGCGCACCACGAAGACCGCGGCGGCGATCAGGAGGACCAGGAGGACGGCGAAGACGATGCCGGTCAGCGGCGTCATGGCGAAGGCGCTGGCGAGCAGGCCGATGTCGGCGAACTTCGCGGTGGCCGGCGTGGTGTTGGCGGGCAGGCCGACCAGCAGGTCGACGCGGTCGCCCGGCGGGACGTCGTTCTGCTCCAGGCGCACGACGCCGGTGTGGTCGAGCTCGGCGAGGGTGCAACGACGGCTGGAGCCGATCGGGCCGGCGAAACAGTCCACAGGGGACAGTTCGGGCGACGGCGCGATGAACGACGCGGTGAGCTTGGCGACCGGGCCGTCGAAGCCGCTCGCGGCCTGCCAGCGCGCCTGCTGCCGGCCGCCCTGGTCGGCGACGACGCCGTCGACCAGGTAGGTGACGGTGGAGGTGCCGCCGGTGAAGGTGAGGACGAGCTGGTCGCCGGTGACCTGGCCGGTGGCGGCGCCCTCGGTCTTGACGTCCCGGACGGCGAAGACGCGATCCTGGTCGTCACCGGCCGAAACCCGCAGCGGGACGCGGGAAACGAGCTGCTGCCCACCGGGGACGGTGACCTTTTCGGTGACGGAGAGGGAGCCGTCGCGCAGGAGCTTGAGCGCGACGTCGGCGCTGGTGCCGTCGGCGGGCGGCTGGCCCGGCACGACGCTGCCGAGCAGCTGCGGCTTCTTGACCTGCTCACTCGGCTGGGCGGGCAGCGGCGGCCCGGCGGTCGGCCCGTCGGCGGCCGCGGCTGTTCCCGCGGTCAGCATCCCGGCCGCGGCGACCACAGCGGCGAGTTTCCTCAACACAGCACCACACCCTAGAGCACTGGATCTATGCTGACGGCCGGAACGGCGAGATCAGCGCAGGTACGCCGCTTCCGACGGGGATAGTCCACGGGGGGTTCCGCCAAGATGTCTCAGCCGCCGCAGGGTCCACCCGACCCGCGACGTCCGGTGCCGCCTCCGGGGGCTCGGCCGCCACAGCCGCCAGTCCCGCCTTTGCCTCCGTCGCCTCCGCCGGGGGCCCGGCCGTTGCCACCGCCGGCGAACCGGCCGTTGCCGCAGGGGCAGCCGGGGCGGGGGCGACCGGGGCAGGGCCAGCCGGGCCAAGGGCAGCCTCCGCAGGGGCAGCCAGGCCAAGGGCAGCCGGGGAAGGACCAAAGTCGGCAGGGGCAGCCGGGTCAGGGGCAAGCTGGGCACGAACCTTCCGGTTCACCGGGGCCTGCCGGACCGCCGGGTCGGGGACAGCAGGGGCACGGTCAGCCTGGGCAAGGACAGCCAGGGCAGGGCCAGCCGGGCCAAGGGCAGCCGGGCCAGGGACCTGCCGGACCGCCGCCGCACGGGCCGCAGCAACCCGTCAGGGCGCCGCAGGGGCCTGCCGGTTCGCCGCAGCAAAATCCGGGCGGACCGCAGCAACCCGCC
Organism: Amycolatopsis sp. NPDC049252; assembly: GCF_043197175.1. Taxonomy (NCBI): domain Bacteria; kingdom Bacillati; phylum Actinomycetota; class Actinomycetes; order Pseudonocardiales; family Pseudonocardiaceae; genus Amycolatopsis; species Amycolatopsis sp. NPDC049252. The sequence goes on along the minus strand of NZ_JBICSQ010000011.1, from coordinate 86,167 downwards.
GGGATGCCGCAGAACCCCGCTGGACCGCCGCCGCACGGGCCGCAGAATCCCCATGGCCCCGCCGGTTCGCCGCAGAATCCGCCCGGGGCAGGCGGTTCACCGCAGCAAAATCCCCAGGCACCGTGGAATCCGCAGTCGCCTGCCGGGCCGCCACCGGGTTCGCGTGGGCCGCAGCAGCCCGGGCGTCCGCCCCAAGGTCCGCAAGGCACCCAAGGGTTCTCCGCGCCGGGACCGCCGTCCGGGCCCTACCCCCAGCCAGGCGGCCCCCAGTTCCGTCCGCCGCCGCCCATTGGGGCTCCGCTGCCGCCGCCCGTGACGGCTCCCGCTCCCGTCTTCGCTCCGGGCTACGCCGGGCCGCCGCCCGCCATGTCGTTCGGGCCGCGGTTCGCGCCCGGGTACCGGCCCTACGTCGCCAAGAAGTCGAACACCGGGCTGATCGTCGCCGTGTCGATCATCGGGATCGTGGCCGTCGTGGGCGGGCTGATCGCGGCCGTCGCGCTGACCGGCGGGAACTCGCGCCACGTCGCCGACGCCGGTTACTCCAGCACCTACCCGACCGACACCGGCTCCGCCACCACCAGCGAGGAAACGACCGGAACGACGTCGTCCACCGAAGAGACGACCACGCGCGAGACCACGTCCGGGCGCGAGACGCCGACGTCGCAGACGCCGTCCAGGCCCCACTCGGTCGCTAAGACCGGCGACAACCCGCTGTTTGCCAGCCCGAACTTCGGCCTGCAGAACGTCCCGTGCTCGCTGAGCCGCTGGGCGACCGACCAGGCCAGCGTCACGCGGTTCTTCCAGTCCGCCATCACCTGCCTCGACGCGATGTGGTCGAAGGCGCTGGGCGGCGCGGACCTGCCGTTCGAGTCGCCGAAGCTGGCGGTGCCGCGGTCGCTCTCGGAATCGTCGACGCCGTGCGGCAGCGGCGGCACGACCACCGGCGTCACGCCGTTCTACTGCCCGTCGAACAACACGATCTACATGCCGATGGACCGCATCGAGATCGACGTGTGGGGCAACCACCCCGGCCCGTACCTGTCGATCCTCGCCCACGAATACGGCCACCACGTGCAGAACATGGCCGGCATCTCCGACGCCTACGGCGAGCAGCGCTACGACGCGGGCGCCGACTCGGCGACCGGCCTCGAGCTGTCACGCCGCATGGAGCTCGAGGCGCAGTGCTTCTCGGGGATGTTCCTGGGCTCGGCGTCGGTCTCGGGCGGTTCGGTCGACAAGAACCTCTACAACGAGGCCTGGAACGCCCAGGACCGCGGCGACGACTACGCCCGCAACGGCAAGCGCGATCACGGCAGCGCCAAGCACAACATCTCCTGGTGGCAGCACGGCGCGACGACCAACCGCAGCCAGCAGTGCAACACGTGGACGGCCTCCGCCGGAGACGTCTCGTAACGCAGCCCGGTCAGCTCGGCGGCGTGAACGGGTTCTCGACGGCCGGGGTGCCCCGCGGCGGGGTCAGCTCGGAGGAACCCGCGTATTCGGCAGCAGCGGGCTGCGTCGGAAACGGCTGCGACGGCGCGGCGTTCGGCTGCGCCGGGAACGGCTGCGAGGGTCCAGCACTCTGCTGCGCCGCGAAGGGCTGCGACGGCGCCTGCCCGGGGTGAGCCTGCGGAGCCGCCGCATAAGCCTGCGCCGGCCAAGCCTGCGCCGGATAACCCTGTCCCCCCGCCGCAAACGCTTGCGCCTGCTGGGCCTGCGCCGTCGCATACGCCTGGAAGGCACGGGCGTGGTCGCGGTTCCGCCGTTCCGCCAGCACCGCCGCCAGGAACGCCCACGGCGGCACCCCGGGCGGCACCGCCACGCCCAGCGCGTTGCCGACCTGCTGCGCGAGCCCCCAGCCGAGCGCGTGCGACGCCTCCGGGCGCAGCTCGGTGAAGCGCGCGAGGAACTGGCGGCTCGCCAGCGCGAGGTCGTCCGGCAGCCGGGTCAGGTCGAGCTGGGACGCCCAGCCCTCCAGGCCCGGCGGCATGCCGATCGCCGGGTAGCCGGCGCTTTCCGGGACGCGCTCGCGCACCACGAGTGTCCCGGCGAGGAAGTCGCCGACGCGGCGGCCGTCGGACGAGCACAGCGACACGATCACCGCGACCGCGCCGAACAGCCCGAGCGTCCAGAAGTCCACGACGAAGCCGGCGAGCCCGCGGGTCAGCGCGTGGCGGAAGCGGATCGGGCCGCCGTCGACGCGCACCACGCGCAGCCCCAGCGCCATCTTGCCCAGCGACCGGCCCCGCGAGAGCGTCTCGAACAGCACCGGGTAGCCGACCATCACCAGCACCAGGAACACGAGGAGGAGGGTCAGCGCGAGCGAGCCGTCGTCCGGCGGGACGGTCAGCGTCAGCACGAAGAACGCGCCGAGCAGGAGGGCGAACTGGACGACGACGTCGAGCGCCATCGCGACGGCCCGGCTGGCGAGCTTGGCGACGCGCAGGTCCAGGACGACGGCTTCGCCGGTGACCAGCTCGGATTCCTCGTGCACGAGAACCAGCCTATCGACGGATAGGGTGGCCTGGTGGATCTGGACGTCTTCGTGGTGGCGCACTCGGCCGAGTGGCAGCGGCTCGGCGAGCTGACCCGCCGCGGCGGCAAGCTCACCGGCGCGGAAGCCGACGAACTGGTGACGCTCTACCAGCGGACGGCGACGCACCTGTCGATCGTCCGGTCGGTCGCGCCCGACCCGGCGCTGATCGGCAGGCTGTCCGGGCTGGTCGCGCGCGGCCGCTCGGCGATCTCGGGGTCGCACAACCCGGCGTGGCGCGAGGTCGCGCTGTTCTTCACGCGCCGGTTCCCCGCCGCGGTCTACCTGTCGCGGCGGTGGTGGATCCCGGCGATGCTGGCCTCGATCGCGGTGATCGTGGTGATCGCGGTGTGGGTCGCGGGTGATCCGCACGTGCGCGCCTCGATCGCGACGCCGGACGAGCTGAACCAGCTGACCAAGCCGGGCGGCGAGGCCGAGAGCTACTACTCGACCGGGCCCGCGACGACGTTCGCCGCGCACGTCTGGACGAACAACGCCTGGGTGGCGGCGACCTGCCTGTTCCTCGGGATCGCGCTGGGCCTGCCGGTGATCGGCGCGCTCTGGATGAACGCGCTCAACGCGGGCCTGATCATCGGCGCGATGAGCGCGGCCGGCCGCGGCGACGTGATGATCGGCCTGCTGCTGCCCCACGGCCTGCTGGAGCTGACGGCGGTGTTCGTCGCGGCGGGCACGGGCCTCCGGCTCGGCTGGACGGTGATCGACCCGGGCCGCCGCTCGCGCACCGCGGCGCTGGCCGAGCAGGGCCGGTCGGTCGTGGTGATGGCGCTCGGGCTGGCGTGCGTGCTGCTGGTGACGGGCGTCATCGAGGCGTTCGTGACCCCGTCGGGCTGGCCGACGTGGGTCCGCGTCGGGATCGGCGTCCTGGTCGAGGTGCTGTTCCTGGTCTACGTCTTCACGCTCGGCCGCCGCGCGGCTCGTGAAGGCGAGGTCGGCGACCTCGAGGCGCGGGACATCGGCGACGCGCTGCCCGAATCAGCATAGGCACGAACCCTCGAAGGCGATGGACGATCCGTCGTCCAGGCTCGCGGTTCCGACGAAGCGAGCCTCGAATTCACCCTGCTCGGTCAACGTCAGTTTCGGGCTCGACGCCGAGCCGTCGGCGCCCGTCTTCGCCGTCGCCGTGTCGCTGCCGCCTTCGAAGACCAGGAGGTTCTTCGGGCGGGCCGCGCGGACGTAGAAGCTCACCGGGACGTCCGCCGCCGGCTGGCCGTTTTCGCCGATCACCCGGACGACGAACGGCGCGCCCGGGTCCTTCGTCGCCAGGCGCTGGCCGTTGCCGGACAGGATGGCGAGGGTGCGGCCGCCCGCGGCCCAGGTGTTCGAAATCCCGGTCAGGGAACAGACTTCCTGGTACAACCGGGCTCCCGCGACCGCGCCTTCCGCGGTGAGGCAGCGCGCGGTCGCGACGTTCGCGATCTCGACGAGCCCCGGCAGCCCCGCGACCCGCCGCCAGGCCTGGTGCTTGTCCTTGTCGTCGCAGGCGGCGAGCTTCACCGCGACGCCGTCGACCGGGCTGGCCGCGGTCAGGCACTGTCCACTCGGGACACTCGTGAAGTGCTGGGACGTCTTGTCGTACGTCCACTTGGCGTTCGGGTCCTTGGCGTCGGCGAGGACGGGCTTGCCGTCGACGGCCGCGAGCGAGAGCGTGCCCCCGCCGTCGGCGAGGTAGACGGGCGCCCCGTCGTCGGCCGACGCGACCGCCGGAACCGACACCGAGACCAGGACCAGGCACCCCACGAAAAGCTTTCGCATCCTTCGGGCTTAACAGTCCGGCGGGCCACGCACCACCGTAGCCACTCGCCCGAGGGACGCCGTGATCAGAACGCCGACACGCGGGCCGTGTCGACTGCTCGATCACACGAGTCGACCCGGCGATCACCGGCGAGCGGCGTACCGGAACGGCGAACTCGCGCACGCAGGTGGACGACACGCGTACCTGGACGGACGACACAGCGATACTGGGGCTCGCCTGGCGTGTCGTCCAGCTGGGTGCGCGTGTCGTCCAGCTGGGTACGGGAATCAGAGCCGGCCGGCGGCCTTCAGGGCCAGGTAGCGGTCCGCCAAGGCCGGCGGCAGCTCCTCCGGGACCGCGTCGACGACGCTGACCCCGTGGCGCGCCAGGCGTTCGGTCACCCGGCTGCGCTCCGCCATCGTCCGGGACGCCGCCGCCGCGTCGTACACCGCTTCCGCGTCGCCGCGTCCCGCGAGCATCTCCGCCACCCGGGGGTCCGCGACCGACGCGATCACCAGCTCGTGCCGCGTGGTCAGCGAACTCAGCACCGGGAACAAGCCCTCTTCCAGCGGCGCCGCGTCCAAGCCCGTCAGCAGCACGACCAGCGCGCGACGCCGGGTGCGCCGCAGGACCTCGGCCACCATGCCCCGCGCGTCCGTCTCGATCAGGGACGGCTCAAGCGGCGCCATCGCGTTGACCAGGGACGTCAGCAGCGCCGCCCCGGTCGAGCCTTGGACGGCCGCGCGCAGGCGACGGTCGTAGGCCAGCAGGTCGACGCGGTCGCCCGCGCGGGTCGCCAGCGCGGCCAGCAGCAGCGCGGCGTCCATCGCCGCGTCGAGGCGCGGAGCGTCGCCGACCCGGCCCGCCGAAACACGCCCCGTGTCGAGCACCAGCACCACGTGCCGGTCGCGCTCCGGGCGCCAGGTCCGGACCATCACGTCCGCCGCGCGGGCCGTCGCGCGCCAGTCGATCGAGCGGACGTCGTCGCCGATCACGTACTCGCGCAGCGAGTCGAACTCCGTGCCCTGGCCCCGGATCAGCACGGCGTTGCGGCCGTCGAGCTGCTGCAGCCGCGCGAGCCGCGACGGCAGGTGCTTGCGGCTGTGGAACGGCGGCAGCACGCGGACCGTCCACGGCACCGCGTGCGAACCCTGCCGCGCGGCCAGCCCCAGCGGCCCCACCGACCGGACCGTCACCCGCGCCGCCGTCCGGTCACCGCGCCGCGAAGGACGCAACGCCGTCACCAACGCGCGCCGCTCCCCCGCCGGCACACGCAACGCGTGCCGGTCGGCCGCGCCGGCGCTGGGCGGCCACGCGTCGCGCAGCTGCCCGCGGACCGCGCGGCCGCCGGGGTTGGTCACCACGAGCGTCACCTCGCACGGCTCCCCGAGCCGCACCGACGTGTCGCCGGAGCGCGTGAACCGCAGCGGCCGGACGCTCCCGGCCAGCACCAGGTCGGCGACGACCAGCACGAGCAGCACCCCGCCGACGGCCAGCAGGCCGGTCCGCGACGGCAGGAGCAGCCCGACCACCAGCGCGCCGAACAGCGCCAGCAGCCCGAGCCTTCCGGTGACGGCCATGTCAGCGCGGCACGGGCACGGACGCGAGCACCCGGTCCAGCACGCCGTCCGCGGTGACGCCCTCCAGCTCGGCCTCGGGCCGGACGTCCAGGCGGTGCCGCAGCGCGGGCCGGGCCAGCGCCTTGACGTCGTCCGGGGTCGCGTAGTCGCGCCCGGCGAGCCACGCCCAGGCGCGCGCGACGGCCAGCAGCGCCGTCGCACCACGCGGGGAGACGCCGATGCGCACCGACGGCAGCTGCCGCGTCGCGCGGCAGAGGTCGACGACGTACCCGATCACCTCGGGCCCGATCGTCACCTTCGCAACCGCTTCGCGCGCGACAGCGAGTTCCGCCGCGCCCGCCACCGGCTTGAGGCCGGCCGCCGCGAGGTTGCGCGGGTCGAAACCCTGCGCGTGCCGCCAGAGGATGCCGATCTCGTCCTCGCGCGACGGCGTCGGCATGGTCAGCTTGAGCAGGAACCGGTCCAGCTGCGCCTCCGGCAGCGGGTAGGTGCCCTCGTACTCCACCGGGTTCTGGGTGGCGATCACGATGAACGGGTCGGGCAGCGGCCGCGACTTGCCGTCGAGCGAGACCTGCCGCTCCTCCATCGCCTCCAGCAGCGACGACTGCGTCTTCGGCGGCGTCCGGTTGATCTCGTCGGCGAGCAGCAGGTTCGTGAACACCGGGCCCTCGCGGAAGGAGAACTCGCCGCTGTGCGCGTCGTAGACGATCGAGCCGGTGACGTCGCCGGGCATCAGGTCCGGCGTGAACTGCACGCGCGTGGTCTCCAGGTCCAGCGCCGCCGCCAGTGCCCGCACCAGCAGCGTCTTCGCGACGCCGGGGACGCCTTCGAGCAGCACGTGCCCCCGGCAGAGCAGGGCCAGGATCAGCCCGGTGACGGCGGCGTCGTTGCCGACGACGGCCTTCGCGACTTCCGCGCGCAGCGCGATCAGCGCGTCGCGGGCCCCGGTCGTCCCTTCGGTACCGCTGGTCAAGATCGCTCCACCTCTCGTTCCACCCTGTCCAGTTCGCCGGCCAGCCGCACCAGCGCGGGATCGCCGGTCACCGGCGGCCCGTACAGCACGGCGCCGACGTCGTTCGGCGGCCGTCCGGTGCGCGCGCTCACGCTCGTCACCAGCGCCGCCGCGTCGGCGTCGCGGGGCAGCCCCAGCGCCGTCCGCAACCGGGCCCGCGCCGCCTCCCGCAGTGTCTCGCCCGCGTGGCCGGCCGCCTTCGCGCGCCGGTACAGCCGGGCGCGGCCCTCGGCGGTTTCGGCCGCGCGGACGACGATCGGCAGCGGCTCGGTGACGACCGGGCCGAGCCGCCGGGCCCGCCACAGCGCGAGCAGCGCCACGGCGATCCCGGCCTGCGCGGCCCCGAAGTACCAGCCGTCGGGGATCAGCTCGAAGATCGACTTCCGCGAGTCGTCCAGTGCCGGATCGGACGCCGAAGGCAGGTACCAGACCAGCTTCGGGTGCTGTCCGAGCAGGTGCAGGCCCAGCGCCGCGTTGCCCTGCTCGGCGAGTTTCCCGTTGGTCAGCGGTGACGACGAGCCGAGCAGCGTCGTCGTGCCACCGTCGTCGGCGAGCTGCAGCAGCGTGCCGCCGCCGTCCTCGCCCGGGTAGCACGAGCGCGCGCCAGGTGCGGCGTAGCCGATCCCGCCGAGCGTGACGTCGCCGGCCGCGACGGCGGCCGCGACCGTGCACTGCGGGCTCAGCGTGTCGACGCTGCTTTGGCCGACCGGCCGGACCAGCGGCAGGGAGTCCTTCAGCGTCGGCGCCCCCGGCGTCACGAGGACGACGTCCGCGGCGCGCTGCCGCAGCGCGTCGAAGCGCTTCGCCGGCACCAGGTCCGGCTGCGTGACGAGCAACGTCGAGTTCTCGCCGAGCGCGTCGTCCGCTTCGTCGATCGTGTGCGCGGTCCGGACGTCGACGCCCTGGTCCGCCAGGAGTTTCGCGAGCGCGTGGGCGCCGCCGGGTTCGTAGGAGCCGGGTTCGAGCGCGCCGAGCGTCTGGTCGCCGCGGCCGAGCAGGAGCAGCGCGGCGACGGCGATCACCAGCGCGAGCAGGGCCAGCGGAATGCGGGAGCCACGCCAGATCCGGCGTACGTCCGGCGAAACGGAGGTGTTCAAGAGGCCATCACGACCGGACGTTCCCGGCGGCAGCGGTCGTCCAGCTCGGTCAGCGTGCGGTAGGCCGCTTCGGTGCCTTCGCGGCCGCCGTAGTGGACGTCGTCGAAGAGCCGCGCGCCCTGGCGCAGTTCGTTCGCGACGTTCGGCAGCAGCACCCCGGCCTCCGCGGCGGCCTCGTCGGCCGTCCGGCCGGACCGGGCGTCCAGCAGCGCGCGTTCCTCCAGCGCCCGCACGAGCGCGCGGAAGCCGTCGCGGACGGCGTCGTCGTACCGGCCGGCGGCCGCGGCTGCCGCGGCGGACCGGCGGTAGTCGGCGGCGCTCTGCCGCTTCCCCTCGAAGACGAGCCGGTCGGCGCGGGCCGCGCGGGCGATCTTGCCGGTGCGCAGGCGGATCACGACGACGAGCACGATCAGCACCACGAGGATCAGCACCACGCCGAAGATCCCGCCGGGGACCACCGAAGACAGGCCGTTCAGCAGCTTGTCCAGCTGCTCGCCGACCCAGTGGGCGGCTTCCTGCAGCAGGCTCGGTTTCGCCTGCTGGTACCTCTGGTCGGTCAGCTCCTCCTGCGCGGCGCGCCGCGCGGTGTCCCGGTCGATGTCGACCGGGACATCCGTCAGGAGCAGCGTCACCATGCCTGCGGCGGCGTCACCCCGGCGGCGCGGGCCAGCTCGATGTCCATGCCCTCGCGGCGCATCCGCTGGTCCAGGTAGACGATCACGGTGACCAGCGCGACGAACGGCGTCGCGATGGTGCCGGAGATGATCTGGCCGACCGACTGCAGCAGCAGTTCGCCGGTGCCGGGCAGGACCGGCTGCGCCGACGGGTTCAGCATCTGGCTGAACACGCCGCTGCCGAGACTGAACGGCACCTGGATGATGCTGTTGAACAGGTACGCGATGAGCCCGGCCAGCAGCAGGATGCCGAACACGCGCCAGAACGAGCCCTTGACCAGCCGGACCGACCGGGAGAAGGCCTGCTTGAACGTGCCGTGCTCCAGCACGAGCGCGGCGCTGGCCAGCGCCCAGAACACGTAGGCGACCACTCCGGGAATGATGCACAGCATCAGGCCGATGGTCGAGACGATCGAGTAGACGAGCCCGACGCCGAGCAGCGGCAGCAGCCGGGGCCGGACTTCGGCCCACGCGAGCGAGAACGTCACTTCGCGCCCCAGCGCGGCGCGGCCCATCACGGCGGCCAGCAGGCCGTTCACGACGGTCAGCAGCAACGTCGTGAGCAACGCCGTCGGCAGCACGACGATCGCCAGGTCGCCGAAGGCGCCGAACAGGGCGTCACGCGCCTCCGCCTCGGTGGAACCCGGGCCGATCTTCGTCAGGTCCGCCAGGTCGCTGTAGAGGAATCGCTGGATCAGGAACGAGAGGGCGGCCGAGATCACCGACATCACGGCACCGATGCCCAGGATGACCAGCGGGTACCGGCGGATCGCGGTGATCGCGCCGTCGAGGATGTCGCCGACGTTGAGCGGGCGCAGCGCGATCACGCCGGGCTTGCCCAGGCCGTGCGGGCTGAAGCCCCGCTGCTGCGGGTACGGCGCGTACTGCTGCGGCGGCCCGCCGTAGGACATCGGCGGCGGGGCCTGCGGCTGCCAGCCGGGCGGCGGTGACTGAGCGCCACGCGGGTCCGGGGCCTGCCAGCCGGTCGGCGGCGTCGGCGGTGACTGATCGTGACTTTCCGGCGGCCTCACCTCACCCGATCCAGGGGTGGGAGCCTGGGGAATACCCCGGCTCGGTGTCGGCGTGTCCGCGCCCTCTTCGCCGGGCGCGCCACCGGTCTCTGTCATCGAAGCCCCTCGCCTGCGGTACCTGCTTGCGGACACTCTCTCAGAGCGGGTTGCACCCGGCCAGACCTGGGGTGACGTCCGCACACCGCGACGGTGCGCACACGGACGGGTGCGGGAGGCCCCGTTCCCCCGGTAGGCTGAACGCCGGGATCGGGTACCCCCGGTCCGTACCGAGACCCTTCGGGACTGCCTAGATGACGCAACCGCCCCACGGCCAGGTACCGCCCCGCGGAACCGTCCAGCCGCCGCCGGTGCCGGATGCGCAACCGGCTCCCCCGTGGCTGGGTCACCCCCACACCGTCTCCGCGCCCCGGCGCCGCTCCCCCGCGGCGATCATCGGGGTGTGCCTCGGCGCCGTGGCCGTGCTGGTGCTCGGGCTGGTCGCGATCGTGGCGCTCAACCGCCAGGACACCCCGCTCGCGAACCCGAACTACCGCGACGCCCCGTCGTCCCAGGACGCTCCTTCGCAGCTGCCCGGGGGTGCGGGCGCCCCGGCGTCGGCGTCACCCGGCCCGTCGACCGAGCTGTCCACGCCGAGCGCGACCGGCCCGCAGAAGATCCTCAAGCTGGCCGACCACCCGATCCTGCAGGACCCGAACGCCGGGCTGCAGAACCGCGTCTGCACGCTCCCGACCTGGCAGAGCACGCAGGCGGGCGCCGAAGCGTTCTTCACGGCCGCCAGCAAGTGCCTGGACGCCGCGTGGGGCCCGTTCCTCACCGCCTACGGCCTGCCGTTCACGCCGCCGGCGCTGCACTTCCCGACCGGCGCGAGCTTCGAGACCGAGTGCGGCACCATCCAGGTCGGCATCGCGACCGCCGCGTACTACTGCGAGAACAACCTGTACGTGCCCTTCCGCGGCCTGCAGACCGACCAGTACGGCAACAACCCCGGCGTCTACCTGGCCCTGTTCGCCCACGAGTACGGCCACCACGTCCAGGAGGTCGCCGGGCTGATGGACGCGGCCTGGCAGAAGATCTACGAGGCGGGCCAGAACAGCCCCGCCGGGCTGGAGATGTCGCGGCGCAAGGAACTGCAGGCCCAGTGCTTCTCGGGGATGTTCCTCGGCGCGCACGTCGACCAGGGCGGCACGATCAGCCGCGACATGTACAACAAGGCCTGGAACGACCAGGAGACCCGCGGCGACAACACCTCCCGCAGCCACGACCACGGCACCAACGCGCACTACGCGTCGTGGTGGCGGGCGGGCGCGACGAGCAACCGGATCGCCGACTGCAACACCTTCGCGGCGCCGTCGTCCGAAGTCAGCTGACCTTCGCCGGTTTGGCGGCCTTCGGTTTCGGCCGCGGCTTCGGCGGCAGCCGCAGCCAGGTGTAGACGGAGATCCCGCCGGCGAAGCAGGCGAACACCAGCAGCGCGAGCCCGACCGGTCGCCGCGCGTCCGACGCGCCGGCCGACGTGTCCGCCACCCGGACGGTGACCGTGCCCTGGTCCGGCAGCTCGGCCGGGACGCCGACGTCGACGTGCTCGTTCTGGCCGTGACCGCAGCCGTTGAGGGTGCCCTCGTGGGTCTTCCCGCCGACGGTGAACCGCACGGTCTCCACGGGGTCGAGCCGGTCGCACGGCGCGGGCTTGGTGACCTCGGCCGAGACCGGCACGCCGACGTCTTCGTTGCTGATCCCGAGCAGCCCGGGCCCGGCGAGCCAGGCCAGCAGCACGACGAGCACGCCCGCCGCGGCCGGGATCGCCACCGTGGGCCACTTCAGGGCGAGGGGTCGCGGGGGCACCCGGTCATGGTTCCAGATCCGCCGGGCAAAACCCAGGCGCCCCGGGTCCGGTGCGCCCCGAACCGGACCTACCGCTCGATCTTCTCCGTCTGGGTGACCTTCTTGACGTACAGCAGCTTGTCGCCCGGCTCGATGGCGTCGGCCTGCGGCGCGTCGACGCGGTAGAGGACGCCGTCGCGGACCAGGCCGAGGACGAGGTCGGACAGGTGCCGCGGCGACCCGCCCTCCTCCGACGGCTCGACCGGCCGCTCGGCGATCGCCAGGCCGGATTCGGGAGTGAGCAGGTCCTCCATGATGTCCACGACCAGCGGTGTCGACGTCGCCATGCCGAGCAGCCGCCCGGCCGTCTCGCTGGAGACGACGACCTGGTCCGCCCCGGACTGCTTGAGCAGGTGGACGTTCTCCGCCTCCCGCACCGACGCCACGATGTGCGCCTTGGGCGCCAGCTCGCGGGCGGTGAGGGTGACCAGCACGGCCGTGTCGTCCCGGTTCGGGGCGACGACCACCGCGCGCGCGTGCTGCACCGCGGCGACGCGGAGGACGTCGGAGCGGGTGGCCGAGCCGTGCACGGCGACGAGGCCGAGCGCGCTCGCGGCGTCGAGGGCCTGCTGGTCGGTGTCGACGACGACGATCTGGCCTGGGGCGATGTTCTCGTCGCCGAGCAGCGCGTTGACGGCGGACCGGCCCTTGGTGCCGAACCCGACGACGACCGTGTGGTCGCGCACCTTCGTCCTCCACTTCTGGATCTTGAACGCCTGCCGGGAGCGCTCGGTGAGCACTTCCAGGGTGGTCCCGACCAGGACGATGAGGAAGAGCACCCGCAGCGGGGTGATCACCAGCACGTTCACCAGCCGGGCGGACGACGTGGCCGGCGCGATGTCGCCGTAGCCGGTGGTCGAGAGCGAGACGGTCGCGTAGTAGAGGCTGTCGAGCAGGGACAGGCCGTCGCCGTTCGCGTCGCGGTAGCCGTCGCGGTCGAGGTAGACGAGGACCACCGTGGCCAGCAGGGCGAGTGTCGCGCCGATGATCCGCTTCGAGATGGCCCGCAGCGGGCTGACCGTCAGCTCGGGCATCCGCAGGATGCCGACGAGTTCGTGGTCCGGCCGGTCGGTGAGACTGCCGAGCGGCAGCCGCCTCAGTGCCTTCATGCACCGGCTCCCGCGGGCAGGTGTCGAGCGTCACTCACGCCCGGAGGATAGCCGAACCGGGTGACCGGCCGCCGCGTGGAACGATGAGATCATGGCAACCTCGCAACGGCCCGCGCACGTCCTGGCAGGTGCGCTGGGCTTCATGGGCGTCCTCCACTTCGTGGCGCCGAAGCCGTTCGACGGCCTGATCCCGCGCTCGCTCCCGGGCTCGCGGCGCGCCTGGACGTACGGCTCGGGCGTCGCCGAGCTGACGGTGGCGGCCGCCGTCGCCACCCCGCGCACCCGCCGCCTGGGCGGGCTGGCGGCGGCCCTGCTGTTCCTGGGCGTCTTCCCGGGCAACGTGAAGATGGCGGTGGACGCGTCTTCGGCCCCCCTCCCGCAGCGCGCGATCGCGTTCGGCCGGCTGCCGCTGCAGTGGCCACTGATCGCCTGGGCCCTGAAAGTCCGCGACGCCGCCTGACCCGTCCGTACCCAGCCGGACGACACGCGTACCTGCAGGGACGACACGCGTACCTAGCCGGACGACACGCCGGAACTCCGGCCACACCGCCGTGTCGTCCGTCTGGGTACGCGTGTCGTCCATCTGGGTACGCGTGTCGTCCGCCTGGGTACGCGTGTCGTCCATCTGGGTACGCGTGTCGTCCGGTTTCCGTTACGCCTCGGGGAGGTCGCGGAGCAGGCGGCGGATGCCTTCGGCGTCCAGGAGGTCGGCCGGGCGGATCGTGTGGTTCGCGCGGACGTAGTGGAAGGCCGCGCGGACCTGTTCCACCGGGACGTTCTTCAGGGCCGCCCAGGCCATCCGGTAGGCCGCCAGCTGGACCGACAGCACCGGGCGGCGGGACTCCGGCGGGAGCGAGCCCGTCTTCCAGTCCACCACTTCCCAGTAACCGTCGGGATTCCAGAAGACGGCGTCCATGCGGCCGCGCAGGGTGATGCCCTCGACGTCCGCCGAGAACGTGATCTCGACGGCGTGCGGGACGCGCGCGGCCCACTCGCTCTTCTCGAACTGGGTCTGCAGCTCTTCGAGGCCGGGGTCCGGGATCTCGGCGAAGTCGGCGGCGCCCGGGAGGTCGTCGATCTCGATGAGCTGGTCGCCGCCGAAACGGCGTTCCAGCCAGCTGTGGAACTCCGTGCCGCGGCGGGCGAAACTGTTGGGCGCCATCGGGAGCGGACGCCGCAGGTCGGTCGCGAGCCGGTCGGCGTCGTCGGCCAGCGCGACCAGCTGGCTCACCGAAAGCCGTGACGGCAACGGAACCCGCTTGACCTGGTCGTCCTTGCGCGCCCACTCCTCGAGCAGGACGTCGGTGTCGGTGAGCCAGCCGTCGGGATCGTCCTCTTCGGACTCGCCTGATTCGTCGGGAGCGGAAAGCTCCTCGAAGACCAGCTCCACCCCACCCTGGACACCGGTGCGGCGGTCGGCGAGGGGGTCGACCGGCCAGCGGGCCGTCCGCGAATCCGACACCAGCGGGTTTTCGTCGTCGGACGTCGGTTCCGGCGCCCAGTCGGCGAGCTGTCCGACGCCGGTCTCGCGCAGGACGCCGGCGATCTCCGTCAGGAACTCCGACGGCCCCTTCGCCCGGCTGCTGCTTTCGTTCCACCAGTGCCCGGACACGATCAGCGCGTGCTCCGACCGGGTCAGCGCGACGTAGCAGAGCCGCCGTTCCTCCGACTGCTCCCGCTCGACGAACCCCGCCTCGTGCAGCTCCAGTCCTTCTTGGACTTCCTTGCGGTCGTAACCATCCGCGATCCGGAGCTCCGGCAGGTCCTGGGCGTCCCCTCGCAACGCAGCGGGCAGCGACGTCGCCGTCCGCAGCCACGACGACGACCGCCGTCGCCCGGGGAAGACGTCCTGCACCAGGTGCGGCACGGCGACGACCTCCCATTCGAGACCCTTCGCGGAGTGCACGGTGAGCACCTGCACCCGGTCCGGCACCACCTCGACCTCACCCGGGGTGAGCCCGTCTTCGGCGTGCGCCGCGGTGTTCAGGTAGTCCACAAAGGACAGCAGGGTCGCGGTCGGCGCCGTCTCGGCGTAGTCGGTGACGACCTCCGCGAACGCGTCCAGGTGCGCGCGCCCGGCCGATCCCGGGCGGGCCAGCGATTCCACGTCCAGCAGCAGCGTGCGCTCGACGTCGGCGACCAGCTCCGGCAGCGACTGGTCGAGCCGCCGCCGCAGGGCCGCCAGCTCCCAGCCGATCCGCCGGATCCGCCGGTAGCCCTCCTCGGAATACCGCTCCGGCGCACCCGGTTCGTCGATCGCGTCGATCAGCCCGGCCTGCTCGACGCGCTCCACGACCAGCTCCGGACCGTCGGGCTTCTCGGGGCTGGACAGCTCCCCCGCGCGCCGCCACAACGCGGCGACGTCGGCGGCCGCGAGCCGCCAGCGCGCGCCGGTCAGCAGCCGCGCCGCCGCGCTGCCGGAGAGCGGGTCGGCGAGCACGCGCAGCGTCGAGACGAGGTCCGCGACCTCGGGTTCGTCCAGCAGCCCGCCGAGGCCGACGACCTCGACCGGCAGCCCGCGCGCCCGCAGTTCCGCGGCGATCGGCGCCATGTCGGCGCGGCGGCGCACCAGCACCGCAGCGGTCGGCGGCTTGCCGGTCTGCTCCTGCACGGCGTACCAGCGGCGGGCGAGCCCGTCGGCCACCCAGTCGCGCTCGGCGCGGATGTCCGGCAGCAGGGCGCACGCGATGTCCGCCGGCCCGGCGCCTTCCCGCGCCCGCAGCCGTTCGACGCCGAGGCCGCGCGCCCGCAGCGGCTCGGCGATCGCGTTGGCGAGGTCGAGGATCTCCGGCGGGTTGCGGAAACTGGTGAGCAGCCCGAAATCCCGCGCGGGCACGAGCCTTTCCCCGTCATGACGGGGAAAGTCCGTGGTGAACCGGGGCAGGTTGGCCGCGCTGGCGCCGCGCCAGCCGTAGATCGCCTGCGCCGGGTCACCGACCGCGGTGACCGGCATCGGCTGGTTCTCGACGCCGCCGAACAACGCCCGCAGCAGCACGCGCTGGGCGTGCCCGGTGTCCTGGTACTCGTCGAGCAGCACCGCGCCGAACCGCTCCCGCTCGCCGCGCACGACCGACGGGTACCCGCTCGCCAGCTGCGCGGCCAGTGACATCTGGTCGGCGAAGTCGAGCGCGCCCTCGTTGCGCTTGCGCCGGTGGTAGGCCTCGACGAGCGGCAGCAGCGCGAGCCGGAAGTGCTGCGCCGCCATGATTTCCGTGAGCTTCTGCGGCAGCGCGGCTCGCTGCCCCTTGGCGCGCGGCGCGTTCTCGATGACCCGGCACATCCACGACGTGTACTCGGCCAGTTCCTCCGTGGACACCAGGTGTTCGCCGAGTTCTCCGGCGAGGGCCAGCACGTCCGCGGTCACGGTCGGCGGCACACGGTCGGTGTCCAGCTCGTTGTCCCATGTGGACACGACGCGGTGGGCGAGCTGCCACGACGACGTTTCCGACAGCAGCCGGACGCCGGGCTGCACCGGCAGCCGGAGGCCGTGTTCGGAGAGGAGGCGCCCGGCGTAGGCGTGGTAGGTGAGGACGGTCGGTTCCCCGGCGACCACAGTGGACCGCAGCCCGCCGGACGGGTCGAGCCGGTCGAGCAGCCCGGATCCGGCGAGCCGCCGCAGCCGCGCGCGGACGCGTTCGCCGAGCTGGCGCGCGGCCTTGCGGGTGAAGGTGAGGCCGAGGACGCGGTCCGGGCTGACGATCCCGTTGGCGACGAGCCAGACCACGCGCGCGGCCATGGTCTCGGTCTTCCCGGCCCCGGCGCCGGCGACGACCAGCGACGGCTCGACGGGCGCGGATATCACGGTGGCCTGCTCGGGAGTCGGCCGGTGCAGGCCAAGCGCATCAGCGAGCTCAGCAGGCTCAACGGTGTTGGCGATGACAAGGGGGCTCACGCACGCACCTCGCCTACCGGTCGTGGGGGGGGAACAGGGGTTGTTAAAGGTTTGTTCAAAACCACCCGCCCCCCACCCCCCCCCCCCCCCCCCCCCCGCGACCACACGCACACTCATGGGCCCGGCACCTGCCGGCCTTCGGGGCGCAGCGGGCAGCAGCCCCGCGCCGGGCAGCGGTCGCAGTCCACGTTCTCCTGCGCCTGGTAGTCCGGCCCGGCCGCCGAAGCCGCCGCGCCGCGGACCAGGTCCAGCCACTGCTTGCCGCCCGTCTCGTCCATCGGCGGCTGGGACCGTTCCGTCGACCCGGTCTTGTTGTTCGCCTTCGCGACGTACACCAGCCGCGCGCCACCCGGCGCGTTGCGGCCCTCGATCGCGCCCAGCAGCACCGCCAGCTGGTACGCCGCCAGCTGCGGGTGCGCCTCGGCGTCGGCCCCCGACACCGGGACCTTGCCGGTCTTGATGTCGACGATCACCGGCCGTCCCTCGGAGTCCAGCTCGACCCGGTCGACCCGCCCGCGCAGCAGCACCCGGACTTCGTCCTCGCCGCCGGCCGGCAGCTCGACCTCGATGTCCTGCTCGACCCCGGCTTCCTTCAGCTCCGCCCGGCTGCGCTCCAGCCAGGTGACGAAGTTCTGCAGCATCCCTTCGACCCGCCGGCGCTCCCGCTTCGAGAACCACGGCGCCCCGGCGTCGACGCGCACCCACGCGTCGTCCAAAGCGGCCTGCAGCTCGGCGTCGGTGCTGCCGGACGCGACGGCCTGCGCGAGCCCGTGCACCAACGTCCCGGTGACGGCGGCCAGTTGCGCCGGGTCGCTGCCGCCGTGGCGCTCGATCATCCACCGCAGCGGGCACTTCGTCAGGATTTCCACTGTGGACGGTGAGATCCGGATCAGGTCGCCGGGTGGGTGCACCGGTTCGTCGGTGGACGCGGGAAGCAGGCCGTACCACGTCGAAGGGTGGGCGCCGGGCACCTTGGCGTCGGCCAGGCGCGCGAGCTGCTTCGCCGCCCGGCGACGGCGCGCAGGGTCGGCCTTGTCGTCGCAGACGACCTCGCGCAGCTCCCCCACCAGCTCGGCCAGCACCAGCGACCGGCCGGGCGGTTTCATCCGGGAGTCGAGGCCGCCGTCGTCGGCGCCGTTCTCCTCCAGATCGTCGAGGAAGCGGGACGGCTGTTCGTCCTCCCTGGACACCGCCGTGACCAGCAACGTCTGCTTCGCGCGGCTCATCGCGAGGTAGAACAGCCGCCGCTCCTCGGCCAGGATCGGCGCGGTCTGGGAGACGGCGTCGTCGTCCACACCGGACATCAGGTCCTTGAGCCGTTCGACGCCCAGCACGGATCCGCGCAGCCGCAGGTCCGGCCAAGCACCTTCCTGGACTCCGGCGACGGCGACGACCGTCCACTCGCGACCGGCGGCGGAGTGCGCGGTGAGCAGCGAAACGCCGTCGGCCGGGACGGCGGCCGGAGCGAGCGTGTCCCCCGCGATCCGCTGCGCGCCCAGGTAGTCCGCGAAGGACGCGACGCTCGATCGCGGCAGCCGGTCCACATAACGACCGGCCGCGTCGAACAACGCAACGACGGCGTCGAGATCACGGTCGGCCTGCGCACCCAGCGAACCGCCGCGCTCGGTCTGCTTCAGCAGCTTCTCCTGGAGGCCGCTTTCGTTCCACAGCTCCCACAGCACCTGCTCGACGCCGTCACCCCGCGCGACGGCCTGGTGCGTGACGCGCAGCAGGCCACCGACCCGCCGCACCGGCTCGGCCTCGGCGTCGGCCAGCCCGACGAGGATGTCCCCGCCCCGCAACGCTTCCACGAGCAGTTCGTCGCTCGACCGCTGCCCGCCGCCGGCCAGCTCGAGCCGTCGCAGACCGCGGCGCAACCGGCGCAGCGCCAACGGATCCGCGCCGCCGAGCGACGACGACAGCAGCATCTCGGCGAGGTCGATGTCGAGCAGATCCGGCGAAGGCGCCAGCTTCAGCACGGCCAGCAGCGGCCGCACCGCCGGTTGCCGGGCCAGCGGCAGCTCCTCGGTGGCCGACCCGATGGGGACGCCCGCCGCGCGCAAAGCGCGTTGCAGCACCAGGAAAGTCCGCGCCGGCGACCGGACGAGCACGGCGATCTCCGACCAGGGCACGCCGTCCACGAGGTGGGCGCGGCGCAGCTGGTCGGCGATCCAGCTGGCCTCGGCGGCGGGCGTCGGCATCACGCGCACCCGGACGTTGCCCCCGGTGGCGCTCGCGGGCGTGACGATCTTGCGGTGCTGCGACAGCCCGGGCAGCGTCGCACCGATCTTCGCGACCGCCACCCGCACCGCCGGGGCGAGCCGGTGGGACGTCGTGAGCGTGATCGTCCGGCTGCCGTCCGGGTCGGCGTCGGCGAACAGGCTCGCGTCGGCGCCGCGGAAGGAATACACGTTCTGGTCGGGGTCGCCGGCCACGACGAACTCGGCTGCGGTGTGCCCGATCATCCGGACCAGGCTGGTCTGCAGCGGGTCGAGGTGGTGGGCGTCGTCGACGAACAGGTGCCGCACGCGGGTGCGCTCCCGTTCGCGCAGCTCGTCGTCGTCCTCCAGCGCGAGCAGCGCGGAGGTGACCAGCTCGGCGGCGTCCAGCGCGGGCGCGCTCGCCACGCCCAGCGCGTTGCCGCCCGCCCCCTGCAGCTGCGTGACCTCCTCGTACTGCGCCCAGAAGTGCCCGGCGGCGACCCACTCCTCACGGCCGCGGCGGCGGCCCAGCTCGGCGAGGTCCGCCGGCCCGAGCCCGCGCTCGGCCGCGCGCATCAGCAGGTCGCGCAGCTCCTCGGCGAAGCCGGGCACCATCAGCGCCGGGCGTAGCTGCTCCGGCCACTCCTCGGCGCCCTCGTCGAGGTCACCGGCGAGCAGCTCGCGGACGACGACGTCCTGTTCGGCCCCGGCGAGCAGCCGCGGCGGCGGGAGCTCCTCGCCCATCGCTTCGAGCCGCAGCAGTGAATACGCGTACGAGTGGACGGTCCGGACGAGCGGCTCGCGGACGGTCCGGGGCAGCGGCCGCGCCAGGTCGGGGTCGGCGGTGAGGCCGCGGGTGATGTCGGCACGCAGCGCGTCCGCGGCCTTGCGCGACGTGGTCAGCACCAGCACGCTCTCCGGGTCGGCGCCCTCGGCGATCCGGCGGGTCGCGGCCGACGCCAGCAGCGTCGTCTTCCCGGTGCCGGGACCGCCGAGCACACGCAGGAAACCGGCGGGTGCGGAGAGTACCCGGCGAGCACCGGAATCCCAGGTGAACGTGGGTGTGTCGAGGATCGGCGTGCGCACCAGCCGCGCGTTCGCCGGTCCTGTTCGCCTCCCGTTCACCCCGCGATGGAACCACGTCCGGAGTAACGGGTGCGGCACCGGCACGGCTTAACGAGGGGCGCGTTCGGTGAAGGTCACCGCCGGTGCGACAGGCGGCTACCGAAACTGTCGTACCCGTGCGGCAGAGTGGTGGCATGGACGACGTTCTGCACGAGCGGGTGCGGGAGATCATCGAGTCGGTGCCGGCCGGCACGGTCGCGACGTACGGCGACATCGCGGCGCTCTCCGGCGCGCCCTCCCCGCGGATGGTCGGCGCGATCCTCGCCGAGGACGGGCACGACCTGCCGTGGCACCGGATCCTGCGCGCGAACGGGACACCCGCGCCGCACCTGCTCCACGACCAGCTGGAGCGGCTGCGGGCGGAGGGTGTGCTGGCCGACGGCGAGCGCGTCGACCTGCGGAAATACCGCTGGAAGCCGGAAGGTGAGGAGGATCCCGGGCCGGAAGGGCTGTTCTGACACTCGTCGATCAGGTTAGCCTCACCTAATGACGACGCAGGTGGAGCGACCGGCACTGACCTACCACCGGGCCCGCGTGACGACGGTCCGGCCGATCACGCCGCACATGGTGCGCGTGACGTTCGAGGCGGCGACCTTCGCCGACGTGCCCGCCGGGGCGCCGGACCAGTACGTCAAGGTGTTCTTCCCGCGGCCCGGCCAGGAGACGCCGGAGCTGCCGGAGACCGCGTCCGACGTTCTGTCCTGGCACCGCACGTACCTGGCGATGCCCAACGACGTCCGCCCGCCGATGCGCACCTACACCGTGCGCGCGCACCGGCCGCGCTTCGCCGAGGTCGACGTCGACTTCGTGCTGCACGGCGACACCGGCCCGGCTTCGGCGTGGGCCGCCCGGGTCGCACCCGGCGACCGCGTGGCCTTCCTCGGACCCCACGGCCTCTACGACGTCCCGGACGGCACCGGCTGGCAGCTGCTGACCGGCGACGAAACGGCGTTGCCCGCGATCGGCGCGATCATCGAGCGGCTCCCGGCCGACGCACGGCTTTCGGCGTACATCGAGGTCTCGGCGCGCGAAGAGCGTCAGACGTTCGAGACGCGCGGAGTGGTCGAAGTCCACTGGCTGCTTCGCGGGGCGCGCCCGCACGGAGAGGCGTTGCTGGAGGCGGTCCGCGCGGCGAATTTCCCGGGCGGGACGCCGTACGCGTGGGTGTCGGGCGAAGCGGGCGTGGTCAAGCTGGTGCGGCGCCACCTCGTGCGCGAGCGGGGCGTCGACAAGCGGCGGATCTGCTTCACGGGCTACTGGCGGCTCGGGATGAGCGAGGAAGCGGCGAGCCGGGAGTCCCTGCGCGCGGCGGAGGCGGGCGAGGTCCCCGAGGACTGAGTCGCAAGTGCAACCCTGGGGTTGCATCACTTTCCGGCATGTGCAACTCTGGGATTGCACATGAGCCGAAGGAGTGCACCGATGATCAGCGACAGCATCGAACGCGAGATCGTGATCGCCGCCGAGCCGGCCAAGGTCTGGCCGCTGGTGGCCGAGCCCGGGTTCTGGGCGACCGACGACGAAACCATCCAGGGCACCATGGCCGAGGAAGGCCAGACCCTGGTCGTCACGCACTCGGAACACGGCGAGTTCCCGCTGCGCGTGGAGAAGGTCGACCCGCCGAACTACCTCGCCTACCGCTGGGTCAGCGCGTTCCCGGGCGAGGAACTGCGCGAGGACAACTCGACGCTCGTGGAGTTCTGGCTGACGCCCGAGGGTGACGGCACGCGCCTGCGCGTCGTCGAGAGCGGCTTCGCCGGCCTGCCGACCTCGGACGACAACCGCCGCAACGTGATCAAGGACCACACCGCCGGCTGGGAGCAGTGCTTCACCGCCCTCGCCGCGCGCGCCGAGTGATGGAGCACGACGTCGTCGACGGCGTCCTGGCCGCACTGGCCGATCCGACCCGTCGTCAGCTGCTGGACCTGCTCGCCTCCCACGGGCAGGCCACCGCGACGACCCTCGCCGGCGGCCTTCCCGTGTCGCGCCAGGCGATCGTCAAGCACCTCACCGTCCTCGGCTCGGCCGGGCTGGTCGGCAGCGTGAAGATCGGCCGCGAGGTCCGGTACGCCGTGCGTTCCGAAGCCCTCGACACCACGGCCCGCTGGATGGCCTCGCTCGCGGCCGACTGGGACCGCCGCCTGGCCCGGATCAAGCGCCTCGCGGAGGCCGCCGAGCAGGACTGAACCCCGTTTGGAGCACCTGATGTCTCTTGTTGCGCTACCCCCTGCCCATTTCACGCCGAGACAGCGCGCCGTACTGGCCGTGCTGCTCGGCGCCGGCTTCCTCCTGTCGATCGACTTCTCGATCCTGAACGTCGCGTTGCCGCAGGTCGGCGCCGGTGTCGGGCTCGGCCTGACGTCGTTGCCGTGGGTCAGCACGGCGTTCGTCCTGCCCGCGGCCGGTTTCACGCTGGTGTGCGGCCGCCTCGCGGACCTCTTCGGCCGGCGCCGGATGTTCCGGTCCGGCATGGCCCTGCTGGCCGCCGCGTCGCTGCTGGGCGGCGTCGCCACGAACCCGGAACTGCTGCTGACGGCCCGGGCCCTGCAGGGCTTCGCCACCGCGATGACGCTGCCCGCGGCCCTGTCCCTGCTGACCACGACCTTCGCCGAAGGCCGGGCGCGCGACCGCGTCCTCGGCCTCAACGGCGCCCTGCTCTCCGGCGGTTTCACCGTCGGCGCCCTGGTCGGCGGCGCCCTCGTCGGCCTGCTGAGCTGGCGCGCGGCGTTCCTCATGAACGTCCCGGTGGCCGTCGCCATCCTCATCGCGACGCCGTTCCTCGTCACCGAATCGACCGTGCCCGGCCGCGCGCGCCCGGACCTGCCCGGCGCCCTGACGGTCAGCGGCGGCCTGCTGGCCCTCGTCTACGCCGTCATCGACAAGAGCGTGCTCGCGGCCGTCGTCGGCGGCGTGCTGCTGACCGCGTTCTGGCTGATCGAACGCCACTCGCCCGCGCCGCTGGTGCCGCCGCGGATCCTGGCCCGCCGCACCGTGAAGTGGGGCAACTTCGCCGGTCTCGTGCTGTTCGCGGTGGAACCCGCGGTGATCTTCCTGACGAGCCTCTACCTGCAGCGGATCCTGGGGCTTTCGCCGTGGGCGACCGGCCTGGTCTTCGGCGTGCCGGGGCTGGCCTCGGTGGCCGCGGGCGTGCTGGCCGGGCGGGTGATCGGCCGCTTCGGCAGCCGTCTCCTGCTGGCCGCCGGGCTCACCGTCGAGGCGCTGGCGACGCTGCCGCTGCTGTTCCTCGGGCCCGGCCGGGGCGCCCTGCTGGTCCTGCTGCCGGCCCTGTTCGCCGGGTTCTTCGGGCACGTGGCCGCGATCGTGGCGTACACCGTGACCGCGACGTCCGGGCTGCCCGACGAGGAGCAGGGCCTGGCCACCGGGCTGACGTCGATGACCCAGCAGTTCGGCATCACCGTCGGCATCCCGGTCCTGAGCGCCGTCGCCGCGACGCAGGCCGCCGAGCTCACCGGAATCCACCTCGCGCTGGGCGTGGCCGTTGCCTGCACGCTGGCCAGCGTCGTCCTGCTCACCGCCAAGCTGAAGGAGTCGTGATGGAGATCGTCGACCGCGCAACGTTCCAGGCCGAGCTGGATCGCTTGCGCACCAGGGAAAAGGCCCACACCCGCGAAGGCGACGCGATCGCCGCGGCCCGGCGGCGGCTGCCGGTGGTCGAGGTGGACGCCGGTCTCGAGCTGCTCGGCCCGGACGGCCCGGTCACCCTGCTCGACGCGTTCGAGGGACGGCGTCAGCTCATCGCCTACTACTTCATGTGGAACCCCGGGCGTCCCGCCGCCGAGCAGTGCGAAGGCTGCACGTTCTACACCAACCAGGTTGCCGAACCGGCCAACCTGCACTCGCGCGACATCACGTTCGCGGTCTTCTCCCAGGGCCGCAACGTCTCGACCGAGCCGGCCGACGCGCAGACGTCGTACGACGAGTCCTTGCGCTACCGCGACTTCATGGACTGGCACCTGCCCTGGTACTCGGCGCAGCCGTCGCTCGACACGCTCCTGGTCGGGCGCGAGACCGGCCTGTTCCACCTGGTCTGCTACCTGCGTGACGGCGACCGCGTCTTCGAGACGTACTGGACGACCCGGCGTGGCGTCGAGGCGATGGACTACAGCTACGCGCTGATGGACCTGACCGTGTTCGGCCGCCAGGAGCAGTGGGAAGACTCGCCGACGGGCTGGCCGCTTGTGCCCGCCGCCGCGAACCGACACCCCCGCCACACCCAGGGGGGCGTGCCCTGCTCCAGTCTATCGGCCCGCCCGGCCTCGGATGGGTGACGCGGCACATCTGTGGATGGCCGGACGCGGTGTGGACAACTCGGGCCGACAGCCACCAAGTCACTTGACAAGTTAAGTCTTGAGCGTCGTGACGAGCAGTTTCACCAGCGCTCCCAGGCGCTGCCGGTCCGGTTGCAGCGTGCGCACCCCGGCCTCTTCGAGGGGCGCCGCCGTCACCGGGCCGACGCACGCGCAGACCACCGGGCCGCGCAACGCCGTCAGCAGCTCGTCGTAGCGGCCGTAGTCCCGCGCCAGGGTCAGGAAGTTGGCGGCCGCAGGGGCGCTCGTGAACGCCAGCGCGTCCAGCTCGCCGGCCACGGCGGCGTCGATCAGGTCGTGCACCGGAGTCACGTCCGGCGGCGAGTACCAGCGGTACGGCTGGACCGCGACCAGCCGCGCCCCCGCCCGCTCGAGCGTCGCGGTGTGCTCCGGCAACGGCGTCCCGTGCAGCTGGACGGCCACGCGTTCGCCCCCGATGCCCGCTTCGGCGAGGGCACCGAACAACTCCGCGTTGGACTCCGAGGCGGCCGAAAAGGACTCTCGCAGCCCGGCACCGCGAAGGGCACCCACGGCTTTCGGGCCGCGCGCGTAGATGCGGGACTCGCCCAGCGCCGTCAGCAGGCGGTCGCGCAGGCCCCAACCGTCGGCCGCGGCCAGCCAGCCGCGGAAGCCCGCGCCGGTCGTGATCGCCGTGAAGCCGACGGGGGACGCCAGCAGTTCGTCGGTGCCCGCCCGCAGCTCGGGGTCGGCGTCCAGGGGGACGATGGTGATCGTCGGGGCGTGGCGGACGTCGGCGCCGTAGCGTTCAAGGGCCTCGATGAAGTCGTCGGCGCGCCGTTCGGCCGTGACGCCGATCGCGACCCCGCTCAGCTCACCCATAGATCGCGCCCATCCCCTCGATCGCCGCCGCCAGCTGCGCCCGCAGGTCCGCGGGCTCGAGGACCTCCAGGTGCGGCCCGAAGCGCAGCAGCTCGCCGATGGCCGGCTCGCCCGGCTCCACCGGCAGCTCCATGGTGAGCCAGCCGGCCGCGTCCGGCTCGTTCCGGCAGTCGCGCAGCGCCCGGGCCCCGACGGAACCCGCGTAGAACGGTACGAGAGCCTGCGCCCGCGGCGACAGCCGCACCACGGCCACGCGCGGGTACATCCGGCGTTCGAACTGCTCGGACCACTCCTGCCAGTAGGCCGCGAGGTCGAAGCCGGCCGGCCGCTCGAACTCCTCGCCGAGGTCGGTCAGCTCCTGGATCCGCGAGATCCGGTAGGTCCGGTCGGTGCCGTCGCAGCGCCCGGCGAGGTACCAGTTGCCGGCCTTGAGGATCAGGCCCAGCGGCTCGACCTCGCGCTCGACGATCCGCTGCCCCCAGCGTTCGTAGCGGATCCGGATGCGGTGCGACGACCACACCGCGTCGGCGACCGACGACAGCGTCGGCAGGCTTTCGATGCCGCGATGCCAGCCCGGGACGTCCAGGTAGAAGCGCTCGGCGACGCGCCCGGCGCGGTCGCGCAGCTCCTGCGGCAAGGCGGCGTAGAGCTTGAGCTGGGCAGCCGCGAGCACCGTGCCCAGGCCCAGCTCGGCCGCGGCCACCGGCAGCCCGGCCAGCGACAGCGACTGCGCCTCCTCCTCGGTCATCCCGGTGAGGCGGGTGCGGTAGCCGTCGACCAGGCGATAGCCGCCGGTCCGGCCCCGGTCGGCGTACACCGGGACGCCGGACGCCGAGAGCGCGTCGATGTCCCGGTAGACCGTGCGGACCGAGACCTCCAGCTCCTCGGCCAGCTCTTCCGCCGTCATCCGGCCGCGGTTCTGCAGCAGCAGGAGGACGGAGAGGAGGCGGCTGGCGCGCATCTCGGAATTATGACCCAAAAACCTGACACGAGCTGACAGGTATCTCCGGCAGGGTGGCTCTCATGAACGCATTCACCATGAAGAACTGGGAAGAGAACGTCGTCAGCGGCACTGAGGGCGGACCGCGGGTGGCTTACGCGCACGCGTCGATGGCGTACGAGGGGGTCATCGAGGGTGAATCGGTCTGCGACCTGCTGCTGTACTACGCGGGCGAGGGGTACGACAGCGGCACGACGACGTCGCCGAGCCTCGAACGCTTCGACGGCAAGGTCGACGGTCGCGAGGGGACGTTCATCGTGCGTCACGAGTTCACGTTCGACGCCAAGGGCATCGCCTCGACGTTCACCGTCGTCCCGGGCTCGGGCACCGGCGCGCTGGCCGGGCTCACCGGGTCCGGCACGGTCGGCGGTGCGATGGGCGAGGAGAAAATGGGGTACACCTTCGAGTACACGATCTAGGAGTCGCAGGTGGACCGTCGTCAGGTACTCGCCTACCGCATCGCCGAGCACGGGCTGCACCGGTCCGCCCGGGACGTGGCGGATCTCGCCGTCGTCCGGGCCGGGCTGCAGGACAGCATGCGCGACACGGCACTGCTGGCCGCCGTGGCCCGGGTGCCGTCCGCGTCCCTTGTGGACGACGACCGCCTGGTGCTGGCCTGGACGTTGCGCGGCGCGCCGCACTACCACCTGCGTGCCGCCCTCGACGAGGTCGCCCGCGCCCTGATCCCCCTGGACGACGCGGACGCGCTGGCCCGGATGCTGTGGCAGCGCCAGGAACTGACGGCGACGGGCCTGGCGGCGGCCGAGGTGGTCTTCACGGCGGCGAAGGCGATCCGCGGCGTGGTCACGTCGGAGATGACGAAGGGCGCGGTGTCGACGGCGGTGACGAAGGTCGTGCCGCCGGAGTTCTCCCGCTGGTGCCGCGGCTGCAACGCGACGCACATCCACGAGCAGCTGATGCGCATCGCGGCTCCCTTGGGCGGCGTCCGCCTGGTCGCGGGCGCGACCCCGGCGACGCTGGCCCCGCTGGAAGGCCGCGGCCGCATGCGCACGAAGCCGGATCCCGCCGCGGCGACGTCGGTGGTCGAGTCGTACCTGCGGCTGAACGGCCCGGCATCCCCGGGCGAAGCGGCGGAGTTCGTGGGGACGGCCCGGGCGGTCGTGGACCGGACGTGGCCGTCCGACCTGGCGGAGGTCCGCGTGGACGGCAAGGTCCGGTACCTGCCCGCTGCGTCTCTGCCGGCCTTGGAGAACCCACCGGAGCCCGACGTGGTGCGGCTGCTGCCGCCGTGGGACCCGTTCATCCAGGCGCGCGACAAGGCCCTGCTGGTCCCGGACCCGGCGCGGCGCAAGGAGGTCTGGAAGATGCTGGGCAACCCCGGAGTCCTGCTGGCGGAGGGCGACATCGCGGGCACGTGGCGCACGAAGGCGAGCGGCGCGAAGCTGAAGTTCACGCTGACGGCGTTCGACCCGCTCCGGCCGGCTTCCCGGGAGGCGGCCGAAGCCGAAGCAGCCCTGGTGGCGACGGCCCGAGGCTTCGAGAAACACGACGTCACCTGGGTCGCGTCGTGAGTGGCCTCAGCGATCATCGAAAGAGGCCTGCCATGATCGAATGAGGTCATGGCACAAAATGACCGGAAGTCGAGCAAAAACGTCGCCCAATACGAGCTCGGAGCCGACCTGGAACCGCGCATCGAGCACCCGGCTCCGAAGCTGTTGATGCCGGCATATCCAACCTTCGACGTGGGCGTGCTCAGGGTCCTGTTCGAGAACCTGGACGAACCCTGGTACGACGAGCAGCACCGGTTCATGCTGCGGCGGTATCGCAGCATGCGGCAATTCTGGCTTTTCATGGAAGTCCTGCTCACTTCCGCGATCGTCGTCCTGTCGACGGCGGGAATTCTCACGGTGTTACTGCTCGTCACCGGTGGATTCACCTTGTCCACCGCCGTCGCGGTGATCGTCGTCTTCTTCGTCGCGAATTTGCTTCAGAGCAAGCGGGATCACGGGCCGATCCCACGCTCCAGCGCAGCCGCTGGACATGGGTCTCACCGCCGGCCGCCTCTACGCGCGTGCTGCGTTTGACGCGCTCGCTGCTGGACGTCGAACTCCGAGACGATTTCGGACTGCCCTCCCCCGCCAATCTCCGCGAACAGCGTGACCTCGGCCGGTTCGTGATCGACGTCGCCGCCGTGGTCGCTCTGGACCGGGAGGATCTGATACCCCGCGTCAGGAGCCTGTACGTCGACACGCTGCCAGGCCGTGAGTCGTCTGAGGCGGACGAGGAACGAGACGCACTCTTTCTCGATCCCATGCGTACGCGGACCAGGTGGGAGGTCATCAAGGCCTTCGCTGTCCCGATGTCCGCCTTGATCGTTTCCCTGCTGTCGCTCGTCGTCGCACTGAGCCGCTAGGCGTCCACCGCCAGCCGGTATCCACGCTTCACCACCGTCTGGACCACCCCGCTACCCCCCAACGAGGTCCTCAGCCGGCCGATCGCCGTCTCCACCGCGTGTTCCTCCCCTCCGCCCGGCAGGGCCGAGATCAGCTCGCGCCGGGAAATCACCCGGCCAGGGGAGGCCGCCAGGGCCCGCAGCAGGGCCATCGGCGCTGGCGCCACCTCGCACCACTCGCCGTCCACGATGGCGGCCTCGCCGCGGAGTTCGAGACAGCGGCCGCCCGCCTGTAGCCGTGGGGACCGCGCCACCAGGGTCTCGGCGAGTGTCCGGGCCAACGCGCCGATCCGCGCCCGGTGCGGCTGGACCGTCGGGACGCCCAACGCCGCCAACGGACCCGCCGTGATCGGGCCGACGCACGCCGCCACCACGGGACCCGAAAGCGCCGAGATCAAGCCGGGAAGGCGGCCCGTGCGGCGGGCCAGAGCGAGCAAGGAAGCCACCGCGGGCGCACTCGTGAACGGCAGCGCGTGGATCGAACCCTCCAGCACCCCGTCCAGCAGGCGGTCCACCGGGCCCGGGTCGACCGGGCCGACCCAGCGGTACACCGAGATCTCGATGACCTCCGCCCCGGCCTCACGCAGCGTGTCGACGAAGTACGGCAGCGGCTCGCCGTGCAGCTGGACCGCGATCCGCATCCCGTCGACCCCGGTGGCGAGCAGGTGCTGCAGCAGCTCGGCGTTGCTCTCCGACGCCGGCGAGTAGTCCTCCGAAAGCCCGGCCGCGCGAATCGCGCCCGTCACCTTCGGGCCGCGCGCCAGCAGCGAAGACGCCGCCAGCCGCGAAACCAGCGCCTCCCCCAGTCCCCAGCCCTCGGCGGCCTCCAGCCAGCCGCGGAAGCCGATGCCGGTCGTCGCGACGACCGCGTCCACCGGCGAATCCAGCAGCCGGGCCGTCGCCGCGTGCAGCTCGGTGTCGTCCGTCAGCGGCACGATCCGGATCGCCGGGCCGTACCGGACGCCCGCCCCCTTGCGCACCAGCAGTGCGCCCAGCTCGTCGGCCCGGCGCGCCGCGGTGATGCCGATGACGAAACCGGCCAGCGGGAGGACTTCCGTCACGGCGACTCCACTTCGACCACGCCCTCTCGCACGCGCACCTCGTACACCGGAACCGAAACCCCCTCGGCGTCCAGACACTGTCCACTGTGGAGCAAAAACCGTTCCTTGTAGACCGGCGACGCGACCACCGCGACACCACCGGCGTCCCCGACGATCCCGCGCGAGAGCACGGCCGCTCCGCTGCACGGGTCCCAATTGGACAGTGCGTACCAGCGCTCACCCGGTAGCCGGAAGATCGCCACCTGGACCTCGTCCAGCAGCGCCGCGACCCCCGAGTACTCGGGCACCGCGTCCACGCCGCACACCGCCGTCCAGGTCCGTTCGAGAGACGTCGTCATCGCCGCACCTCCGGTACTCCCAGCATCACGGGCACCTTCTGCTCCCGCTCCGACCGGAACGAGATGGCCGGGTCCGGCGTGCCCGGCGCGTTGACGAACGACGTGAACCGGGCCAGCTTCTCCGGGTCCTCCAGCACGCCGCGCCATTCGTCGGCGTAGTTGTCGACGTGCTTGGCCATCGCCGCGTCGAGGTCCTCGCAGATGCCGAGTGAGTCGTCGACGATCACCGCGCGCAAGTGGTCGAGCCCGCCGTCCAGCTCCTCGATCCACGGCGCCGTCCGCTGCAGCCGGTCGGCGGTGCGCACGTAGAACATCAGGAACCGGTCGATGGTCCGGATCAGCGTCGAGGTGTCCACATCGGACACCAGCAGCTCGGCGTGCCGCGGCGTGGTGCCGCCGTTGCCGCCGACGTAGAGGTTCCAGCCGTTCTCCGTGGCGATGATCCCGAAGTCCTTGCTCCGCGCCTCGGCGCACTCGCGCGCGCACCCGGACACCGCCGACTTCAGCTTGTGCGGCGACCGCAGCCCGCGGTAACGCAGCTCCAGCTCGATCGCCAGCCCGACGCTGTCCTGCACACCGTAGCGGCACCACGTCGACCCCACACACGACTTGACCGTCCGCAGCGCCTTGCCGTAGGCGTGCCCGGACTCGAACCCGGCGTCGACCAGCTTCCGCCAGATTAACGGCAACTGGTCCACCGTGGCGCCGAACAGGTCGATCCGCTGGCCGCCGGTGATCTTGGTGTACAGCCCGAATTCCTGGGCCACCTCGCCGATCACGATCAGCTTCTCCGGCGTGATCTCGCCGCCGGGGATCCGTGGGACGACCGAGTACGTGCCGTTGCGCTGGAGGTTCGCCAGGTACCGGTCGTTGGTGTCCTGCAACGTCATCTGCTCGCCGCCGAGCACGTGCCCAGTGCCCAGCGTGGCGAGAATGGACGCGACCGCGGGCTTGCACACCGCGCAGCCGGTGCCCGTGCCGTACCGGGCGATGACCTCGCTGAACGTGGAGATCCGCGTGGCCCGGACGATCTCGAACAGCTCCGCCCGCGACTGTCCGAAGTGCTCACACAGCGCCTTCGACTGCTCGACGCCGGCCGCGGTCAGCAGCTTCCCGAGCAGCGGGACGCAGGAGCCGCACGACGTCCCGGCGCGGGTGCACGCCTTGACCTGGCCGACGGTGTCGCAGCCGTCCTCGTGGATCGCCCGCGTGATCGCGCCTTTGGAAACCGCGTTGCACGAACAGATCTGCGCCGCGTCGGGCAGCGCGTCGACACCGACCGCCGCACCGCCCCCGGCCGGGGCGAGGATCGCCGACGGCTCGGCGGGCAGCGGACGCCCGACCAGCGCCCGCAGCGTGTTGTACTCCGCCGCGTCGCCGACCAGGACACCGCCGAGCAGCGTCTTGCCGTCGTCGGTGACCACGAGCTTCTTGTACGTCCCGGCGACCGCGTCGTTGACGGCGACCTCGAGCGCGCCTTCGGTGGCCGCGTGCGCGTCGCCGAACGACGCGACGTCGACACCCATCAGCTTCAGCTTCGTGGACGTGTCCGGCTCGGGGAACGTTCCGGCGCCGCCGGTCAGCTGCGCCGCGACGATCTCGGCCATCGCGTACCCGGGCGCCACGATGCCGTAGACGCGCCCTTCGACCGCAGCACATTCACCGATCGCGTACACCGACGGATCACTGGTGCGGCAGGACAGATCGACGAGCACCCCACCGCGTGGGCCGACGTCCAAACCGGACTGCCGTGCGAGGTCGTCACGCGGCCGGACCCCGGCCGAGAACACGACCAGGTCGACGTCCAGCTCGGTACCGTTGCCCAGCCGGGCCACCAGCCGCGCACCGTCGGCCTCGATCGCGTCGGTCGACGTTCCCGTGTGGACGGTCACGTCCAGCCCGGAGATGAGCCGCCGCAGCAGCGAGCCACCACCTTCGTCCACCTGCAGCGGCATCAGCCGCGGCGCCATCTCGACGACGTGCGGCGAGAGTCCCATGTCCCGCAACGCCTTGGCCGCCTCCAGGCCGAGCAGGCCACCACCGATGACGACGGCCGCCCGCCGCCCGCGGCCGGGCCGCTCGGCCGCCGCGCGGATCGCGTCGAGGTCCTCGATGGTCCGGTAGACGAAACAGCCGGGCAGGTCGTGCCCGAGCACCGGCGGCACGAACGGTCGCGACCCGGTGGCCAGGACCAGAGCGTCGTACGAGACCGTGGAACCGGACGCGGTGGTGACCGTGCGGGCAGCCCGGTCCACCGAAGCAACCAGCTCGCCGAGCCGCAGGTCGACGAGCTGGTCACCCGCGTAGTCCGAGCCGGGCAACGCCAGTGACGCGGGATCCCAGCCGTCCACATAGGACGTCAGGGCCACCCGGTCGTACGCCGGGCGCGGCTCCTCGGAGAGGACGACGATCCGCCAGCTGCCGGCGCTGTCGGCGGTCCGCACCGCCTCCACGAGCCGGTGCGCGACCATGCCGTGCCCGGCGACGACCAAGGTGGGCATCTCAGACCTCCGCTCCCGCGAGCGCCAGACCGCGCTCACTCGGCTGTTCGGCGGGCTTGCGCAGGTAGACCGCCCAGGTGACGGCGAAGCACAGCCCGTAGAAGACCAGGAACCCGATGAACGCGGGCACGCCGCTCTTGGTGTCGGCGAACGACTGCCGGAACGCCAGGTTGATGAACAGCCCGCCCTCCGCACCGATCGCGCCGGCCAGGCCGATCAGCGCGCCGGACAGCCGTCGCGCCTTGAGCAGCTCGGCCGCCTCCTCGGCGCCGTTCGCGATCGCCGTCCGGGCTTTCGCGCGGAAGATCGCCGGGATCATCTTGTACGTCGAACCGTTGCCGACGCCGGTCAGGACAAAGAGGACGATGAACGCGATCGTGAAGAGCGTCAGGGACTTCGACGTCGAGGCGAGGATCAGCACCACCGTGGCCAGCGCCATCCCGACGAACGTCGCGAAAGTGACCTTGCCGCCGCCGATCCGGTCGGACAGCCAGCCGCCGGCCGGCCGCGCGAGCGAGCCGAGCAGCGGGCCGAGGAAGGTCACCGCGGCCGCCTGCAGCGGCGTCCGGCCGAACTGGTTCTGCAGCACCAGCCCGAACGCGAAGCTGTACCCGATGAACGAGCCGAACGTGCCGACGTACAGGAACGACATCACCCAGGTGTGCGGGTCCTTGACGACCTGGCGCATCGCCTTGGTGTCGCTGCGGACGGTCGCGAGGTTGTCCATGTAGCGGTACGCGCAGACGGCGGCGATCACGATCAGCGGAATGTAGACGTACAGCACGATCCGCGGCGCGGTCGCCCCCGCCGTGCCGATCACGAGCAGGCCGACGAGCTGGATCGCGGCGACGCCGAGGTTGCCGCCGCCCGCGTTGAGGCCGAGCGCCCAGCCCTTGTGCTTCTCCGGGTAGAACGTGTTGATGTTCGTCATCGACGACGCGAAGTTCCCGCCGCCGACCCCGCCGAGGGCCGCGACCAGCAGGAACGTGCCGAGTGACGTGCCGGGGTGCAGCACCACCGCGGCCAGGATCGTCGGGATCAGCAGCAGGAGGGCGCTGACGACCGTCCAGTTGCGACCGCCGAACTTGGCCACCGCGAACGTGTAGGGCAGTCGCATCAGGCCGCCGATGAGCGTCGGCGTCGAGACGAGCAGGAACTTGTCGGCGGCGTCGAAACCGTAGTCCTTGCCCATGAACAGGACGATGACCGACCACAGTGTCCAGACGGAGAACCCGATGTGCTCGGCCAGCACGGAGAACCACAGGTTGCGGCGGGCGACCTTCTTGCCGGTCTCCTCCCAGAACGTCTCGTTCTCCGGTTCCCAGTGCTCGATCCAGTGTTTCCCTTGGTGCACCACGGCGTTCTCCCTTGTAGCAGTCGATGTGCTCATTGCGCGGCGAGCCAGTTCGCGACGGCGCCGACGGTGCCGGTGCACCCGCCGCAGCCCGTGGTGGCCCGCGTGGCCCGCGCCAGTGCGGGGGTATCGGTGGCGCCGGCCTTCCAGGCTTCGATCAGCCGGGCCTTGGTGACGGTGTTGCAGCGGCAGATCACCGCCGTCGCCGGCAGGTCGGCCGGGCTGGCCGCCTGACCAGCGCCGGCCGGCAGCGCCCGGCCGAGCAGCACCGCGAGCCGGTCGTCCGGCAACGGCGTCCCGCGGTCGTGGAACTGCGTGATCGACGCGGCCGCGTCGGGCAGGCCGAGCAGGATCGCCCCGGTGACGCGGTTTTCGCGGACGACGAGCTTGCCGTACCGGCCGCCGGCCGGGTCGGTGAACGTCAGCACCTCGGCGTCGTCGTCGGTGGCCTCGACCTGGGTCTCCCCCAGCGCGGCGAGGTCGATGCCGCGCGCCTTGAGCCGGGTGACCGCGCTCGTGCCGCGGTAGCGCGCGGCGGCGTTCGTGCCGGTCAGGACGTCGGCGAGCACCTCGGCCTGCTCCCACGCGGGCTGGATCAGCCCGCCCGGGGCGCCCGGGTGGCGGGCGCAGTCGCCGAGCGCGTGGATCCGGCCGTCGCTGCTGCGCAGCACGTCGTCCACCAGGATCCCGCGATCGACGTCGAGCCCGGCGTTCTCGGCGAGGCTCGTCTCGGTGCGGACCCCGGCGGCGACCACCACGAGGTCGGCCGGGACGAAGCTGCCGTCGTCGAGCTTGAGGCCGTCGCCGGGCAGGTAGCGGGCGGCGGTGGCGCCGAACCGGAAGGTGACGCCCATCGCGGCCAGCTGCCGGGCCAGCACGTGCCCGGCTGCGGGATCGAGCTGACGTTCCATGACGTGGCGGTTCGGGTGCACGACGGTCACCTGGTTGCCGCGCCCGGCCAGGCCGCGGGCGGCCTCGAGCCCGAGCAGCCCGCCGCCGAGGACGGCGACCGGCGCGCCGAGGCGGGCGGCGTCGAGGATCTTGGCGCAGTCGTCGAGCGTCCTGAAGGTGACGACACCGGGGCCGAACCCCTCGACCGGCGGGATCCACGGGTTGGCACCGGTGGCGAGCACGAGGGCGTCGTAGTCCACAGTGGATCCGTCACCGAGTTCCACACAGCGCTTCCCGCGGTCGATCCGGACGGCTTCCGTGCCGAGGCGGAGGTCGACGTTCACCCGCGCGGCCCACTCGTCGTCGTGCAGCCGGACGCTCTCCGGGCTCATCCCGCCGGCGACGACGGCCGAGAGCAGCACCCGGTTGTAGGCCGCGTGCCTCTCGGCGCCGAGTACGGTCAGCCGGACGCGCTCGGCGGCCGGGTCGCGGCGGCGGATCTCGTCGGCCAGCCGGGCGCCGGCCATGCCGTACCCGACGATGACGACGTCCCGGGCGCTCACGCCACACCGTCCACAGCGGACAGAGACACGGCGCACACCTTGAACTCCGGCATCCGGCTGACCGGGTCGAGCGCGGGGTTGGTGAACAGGTTGGCGCGCTGCGCGCCGGGGAAGTGGAACGGCACGAAGACCAGGTCGGGCCGCAGCGACTGGGCGAACCGCACCAGCGCCGTCATCTCCCCGCGACGGGAGCGGATCCGCGCCTGGTCGCCCTCTTCGAGCCCGGCGCGTTTGGCCGTGTCCGGGTGGACCTCGACGAACGCCTCGGGCACGACGTCGTTCAGCTCGTCGATCAGCCGCGTCTGCGCGCCCGACTGGTAGTGCTGCAGCACCCGGCCGGTGGTGGCCTGCAGCGGGAACTCGTCGTCCGGCAGTTCCGCCGGGCCGGTGTGCTCGACGGGCACGAACCGCGCGCGACCGTCCGGGTGGGCGAAGGTGTCGAGGAACATCCGCGGGGTGCCGGGGTGGTCGTCGGCCGGCACCGGCCAGTACAGGGCCGCCCCCGCGCGCAGCCGGGCGTAGCTGACGCCGGAGTA
This sequence comes from Amycolatopsis sp. NPDC049252, assembly GCF_043197175.1. Lineage (NCBI taxonomy): Bacteria > Bacillati > Actinomycetota > Actinomycetes > Pseudonocardiales > Pseudonocardiaceae > Amycolatopsis > Amycolatopsis sp. NPDC049252. Next base: position 50,457 of record NZ_JBICSQ010000011.1, on the reverse strand, counting down.
GTCGGCGATGCCGCCCTTGGACGCGATCCGCAGCTCCTCGAACGCCGTCTCGGTGTCGACCGGGAAGCGACCTTCGGGCTGGCCGAGCCGATCAGCGAGTCCGTTGAGGACGTCCAGGTCGGACCGCACGCCGATCGGGGGATCGAAGGCCTTGCGCCGGAGCAGGATCCGGCCCTCGAGGTTGGTGAGCGTGCCGTCCTCTTCGGCCCACTGCGTGACCGGGAGGACGACGTCGGCCAGCGCCGCCGTCTCCGACAGCACGAAGTCCGCGACGACCAGGAGGTCCAATGCGGACAGCCGATCTTGGACACGCCGGGAGCGTGGCGCCGAGACGACCACGTTGCTGCCGAACACCATCAGTGCCTTCGGCCCGCCGTTCTGGCCGAGGGCTTCGAGCAGCTCGTACGCCGATCGGCCGGGTCCGGGCAGGCTGTCCGGGTCGACCCCCCAGACCCCGGCGACGTACTCGCGGGCGGCCGGGTCGTCGAGCTTGCGGTAGCCGGGCAGCTGGTCGGCTTTCTGACCGTGCTCACGGCCGCCCTGCCCGTTGCCCTGGCCGGTGAGGCAGCCGTAACCGGAGCCCGCGCGGCCGGGCAGGCCCAGCGAGAGCGCGAGGTTGATCCAGCCGCCGACGGTCGCGGTGCCGGTGGCGTGCTGCTCGGTGCCGCGGGCGGTGAGGATGTAGGCGTTGCACGCGTTGGCCAGCTTCGCGGCGGCCAGGCGCATGTCGGCGGCCGAAACGCCGGTGACGCGCTCGGCGCGTTCCGGCCACCAGGACGCGGCGATCCGCCACGTCTCCGCGAAGCCGCTGGTTCGTTCGTCCACATAGGACTGATCGAGGTGGCCATCGGCGACCACGGCGTGCAGGATGCCGAGGGCCAGCGCGAGATCGGTGCCGGGCGCGGGGGCGAGGTGCAGGCCCGCGAGCTCGGCGGTCGCCGTCCGGCGCGGGTCGACGACGATCAGGTCGGCGCCGCGCAGGTGCTGGGTGAACGGCGGCATCGTCTCGGCCGGGTTGGCGCCGGCGAGCAGCACGACGTCGGCGCCGGCCAGATCCGTGACGGGGAACGGCAGCCCGCGGTCGGCCCCGAAGGCCCGGGTGCCCGCGGCGGCGGCCGAGGACATGCAGAACCGGCCGTTGTAGTCGATCTGCGAGGTGCCGAGCGCGACGCGGGCGAACTTGCCGAGCAGGTAGGCCTTTTCGTTGGTGAGCCCGCCGCCGCCGAAGATCGCGACCGCGTCCGGGCCGTGTGCTTCCTGGAGTTCCCGCAACTTCCGCGCGACGAAGTCGAGCGCGAAATCCCAGCTGACCGGTTCGAGAAGGCCGTTGAAGCGGATCATCGGGGTGGTCAGCCGTTTCGGCGAGGTCAGCAGCGCGCCGGACGTCCAGCCCTTCTGACACAGGCCGCCGGCGTTCACCGGGAACGCCCGCGGCGTGACGCGGACGCCGTCGAGGTGCATGCCGCACTGCAGGGCGCAGTACGGGCAGTGCGTGTCGACCTGCGGCACGGGTACCTCCGGCGTCGTTCGGATGACCCGACGCTAAGGAGGCCGTGTTACTCGGAATCGACCGAATGTTTCCGGCAGTTGACATTGCGGCGCGACTCACGCGCCCCCGGCGGTGAGGTGCGTGACCGGCCCCAGCCGCGCTGCTCCAGGAAGCGCCGCGGGAACCACTCCGGCAGCGACCCGAGCCGATCGGGCGACGTCCGACCGGCGACCCGGCGGTCGGCGCGGGAAAGGACCCGGATCGCACCCTGGGCAGGTGCACCCGGACGACACCGGCAGCGCGTCGGGTGCCGCGGTCCCGATGAGCGGAGGTTCGGCGATGTGCCGAAAAACGAATCCGGCGTCCTCGGCCGACGCGAGCTGACGAGCGGATTGGCTGGAGAGGCGCGGACCGGCGGCTTCACCGTCCGGATGCGATGGGCCCGGCGCAGGCTCGAAGGCCGTGTCAGAGCACGCCGCTGACCTCGCGGGCCGCCACGCGAAGGCCGTCCAGCGCGGCGCGCGTCGACCTCGGGTTCAGTGCGTTCGACGCCAGCCGGAACAGCACCGCGCGCAGCAGCAGCTGGGGCCACTCCGGCAGGTGCGCCCAGCGTTCGAGCAGCTCGCGGGTCGCGCCGCCCCAGGCCAGGGCGTCGACCGCGACGATCGCCGCGCCGTACTCGCCCGGGCGGTAGTACGGGACGAAGTCGACCAGGCCGGGTGCCGCGTCGCCGTCGAACAGCAGGCCGGCCAGCAGTTCGCCGTGCGCGACCTGGGACGGCAGCTTGATCGGGCGGCGCGCGCCGGCCAGGACCTCGAACCAGCGGCCGCCCTTCGTCTCGTCGAGCGGGACCTCGAGCTCCTCCCAGGCGACCCGGTCGGCGACGGCGTCGACGTCCTTGCGCCCGGCGATGAAGTCCGGCCGGGGCAGCCCGACGGTCGCCCGGTGCAGCTTCACCGCGGCCAGCACCGACGCGTCACCGCGGTGCTCGGGCGTGCCGGCGACGAACCGCGACGCCGTCCAGCCGCCGACGATCCAGCGGCCGTCGGTCGAGCGCACCGGCTTCGCGACCCGCAGGCCCGGCTCGTCGACGTAGTCGAGCGCGCGGGCGGTCCACAGCGTCCTGGCCTTGTCGGTGACCGGTTTCAGCACGAGGTCGCCGCAGCGCCACGCCGCCGAGTCCGGCATCGGTTCGCCGCTGTCGGCGAGCCCGCCGAAGGCCGAGCAGACGTGGCCGGGAGGGCGTTCGAGGGTTGAGCGCACGAGTACTGACGGTACCCGGCCGGGTGGTCCACGAACGAGAAGACGCGCTGGTCACACACGGTTTTGATAACGCTGCGAGAACACGGTGACGACCGGGACGAAACGCCGTGAAGGCCACCTTGAGGGACTCAGAGTCCCTCGAGGTGGCCTTCACGGACAACCACTGTCAGTAGGTCGGCAGGCTCGGGTCGATCTGCTTGGCCCAGGCGAGCACGCCGCCGCCGAGGTGCGTCGCGTCCTTGAAGCCGGCCGCGTGCAGGGCCGCGAGGGCCTCCGCCGAGCGGGCACCCGACTTGCAGTGCAGGACGATCGGCTTGTCCTGCGGCAGCTCCGCCAGCGCCTCACCCGAGAGGATGCGGTCCTTCGGGATCAGCGTCGCGCCCTTGATGTTGACGATCTCGTACTCGTGCGGCTCGCGGACGTCGATCAGCGCGAAGTTCTCGCCGCTGTCGAACTTGGCCTTGAGCTCCGCCGGCGTGATGGTGCTGCCGGACGCGGCCTGAGCGGCCTCGTCGGAGACCACGCCGCAGAACGCCTCGTAGTCGATCAGCTCGGTGATCTTCGGGGTCTCCGGGTCCTTGCGGATCTTGACCTCGCGGTACTTCATCTCCAGCGCGTCGTAGCTGATGAGGCGCCCGAGCAGCGTCTCGCCGATGCCGGTGATGAGCTTGATCGCCTCGGTCACCATGATCGAGCCGATGGACGCGCACAGCACGCCCAGCACGCCACCCTCGGCGCAGGAGGGGACCATGCCCGGGGGCGGCGGCTCCGGGTAGAGGTCGCGGTAGTTGAGGCCCTTGCCGTTCGGCGCGTCCTCCCAGAAGACGCTGACCTGGCCTTCGAACCGGAAGATCGAGCCCCAGACGTAGGGCTTGCCGAGCAGCACCGCGGCGTCGTTGACCAGGTAGCGCGTGGCGAAGTTGTCCGTGCCGTCGACGATGAGGTCGTACTGCTCGAAGATCTCCAGCGCGTTCGAGGAGTCCAGCCGGTCGGTGTGCAGGTGCACCTTGACCAGCGGGTTGATCTCGGCGATCGACTCCTGCGCGGACGCGGCCTTGAGCTTGCCGACGTCGGACTGGCCGTGGATGACCTGGCGCTGCAGGTTCGACTCGTCGACGACGTCGAAGTCGACGATGCCGAGCGTGCCGACGCCGGCCGCGGCCAGGTACAGCAGCGCGGGGCTGCCGAGGCCGCCGGCGCCGATGACCAGGACCTTCGCGTTCTTCAGCCGCTTCTGCCCGTTCACCCCGACGTCCGGGATGATCAGGTGACGGCTGTACCGGGCCACCTCTTCCTTGGTGAGCTCGGCAGCCGGCTCGACGAGCGGCGGCAGTGCTGACATCGGGTCCTCCATCTCGCGCGGATCGCGTCCATCCCACTATGCACAACGCGCGCACGCAAACAGACCTTCCCCGGTCCGGATGGTGGGATGCGTTACGACTTGGGCGAGGGGTTCGGCCAGGAGTTGGGCACGCAGACGCGGCCGTCCTTGGCCACCTTGCCCTTGTCGCCGCCGGGGATGTCGTTGAGCATCGAGACGTAGTCGTCGGCGACGCCGAAGGACTGCTGCATCATCACCGGCGCGGCCTGGCCGTTGCCGGGGCAGCCGACGTGCTGGTTGCCCAGTGCGTGCCCGACCTCGTGGTTGATGGCGTACTGCCGGTACCCGGTCATGTCGGCGCCGAAGGCCTTCGCCCCGCGCACCCAGCGGGCCAGGTTGATCAGCACCCGGCCCATGCTCTTGCGGTAGCAGGACGCCTCGAAGGTGATCTGGAAGCCGCAGGCGTCCGCCCGGTGCGTGGTCTCCGGCGTGGTGAGGCTCACCTTGAACGACGGGTTCGGGAAGTTCGCGTCGACGCGCTGCAGCGCGATCTTGCCGTCCCACGTCCAGCTCTTGGAATCGGACAGGGTGCCCTGCACGGCCGTGGCGAACGCGTCGTCGCCGGCGTAGCTCGCCGGGTCGATGCCGTCCTCGACGTCCACGGTGTAGGTGTAGAGCTTCCCGTTGCCGACCTTCGGGCCGCTGCCCGGCACGGTGTGCCACGTGCCGGCGCCGGCCTGGGTGAACGGGCTGCCGTTCGGCAGGTCCGCGGTCGGCACCTTGAGGTCGACCGGCGTGGCCGGGTTCTCCGGGATGCCCTGGCCGTCGTCGCCGTCGATGGAGCCGCCGGAGCTGTCCCCGCCCGCGGATTCGACGCCGGGGGCGCTGCCCTGCTCGGCGATCGGCTCGGCCGGGCTGTTCGCGGTGTTGACCACGACGAGCACGGTCAGCACGGCGAGGATCGGCAGGGCGTAGACGCGCCAGCCGTAGGTCCCGGTGAGCTTGGCGAAAAGGGTCTTCGGCGGCTCTTCGGCCTGCTTGGTCTCGCGGGCTTCCTGGTGCGGCTTCCAGGAGGCGCTCAGGGGCTCGGCGGAGGTCCGGCGGCTGCCCGGGCGGTAGCGGTCCTCGCTGACCCGCTGGGCCGGCGCCTTCGACGGGCGGTACTGCCCGGTGCGCGGGGAGTCTCCGGTCTCGGGGGCGCCTTGCGCGGGCCGGCGGGCCGACGCGCGGTGGGGAGCCCGCCGATCTTCGCCTCGCTCGTCCTGCTTCACCCGGTCCACCGCACCAGGGTGCCACAGCGCCGGAGCGGCGCCCTCGGCGACTGGCGGATCACCCAGCGATCAGTTGTCGCCCGATCGGGCTACCAATTCCCGGCTTCGACGTGCTCCCACATGCCGAGGACGGCCTTCGCCACGACGATCGGCCGCTCCATCTGCGCCACGTGGCCGGTGCGCGGGAGCACGAGCAGCCGGGCCCGCGGGATCGCGCGGGCGGTGCGCACGGCGCGTCGCACGGAGATGACCCGGTCCTCGCGGCCCCAGACGACCAGTGTCGGCGCTTTCACCACCGGCGCGAGGGACCACAGCGACGCCTTCCCGACCGCCGACCACGCCCGGAAGATGCCGAAGGTGCTGCGCGCCATCGCGGGCGCGGCCCAGTCGAAGCCCGCGCGGGCGCCGTGTTCCTCGGTCAGCTCGTCGAGCCGGCTCTCCGGGAACTTCGACGGGTCCGCGAAGCACAGCTTGATGACCTGGGCGGCGCGTTCCCGCGGGCCCATCGCCGCGAGCTGCGCGCGCACCCGGGCGCCGACCAGCGGCAGGTAGGCCAGCGCCATCCGCGGGTCCGACAGGCGCCGCGGGTCGGGGCGGCGGTCGGGCATCGCGGGCGAGATGAGCGTCAGCGTCTTGACGAGCTCCGGGTGCCGCGCGGCCAGGATCAGCGCGATGGCGCCGCCCATGGAGTTGCCGAGCAGGTGGACGGGCGCGCCGACCTCACGGACGTGGCGGGCGACGACCTCGGCGTGCGCTTCGAGGCTGAAGTCGAACCCGGCCTCGGGCTCGGACCAGCCGAAGCCGGGCAGGTCCAGCGCGGTGCCGCCGGCGACCGGCGCGAGCAGCGCGGCCAGGTCGGTCCAGTTCGTCGACGAGCCGCCGAGACCGTGCAGGTAGACCGCCGGGACGCCGTCCGGGCCCGGGGTGCGGCGGACGTGGAGCCGGGCGGTGCCGACCTCTTCGAAGGTCGCCGGCCAGGGCGGCAGCACCGGCTCGATCGACGGCAAAGCCCTGGTCGAGAGGGGCACGTGGGTCACCGGCGGGCGGGCCGGGCCGACGTCGCCAGGGCGGTGGTCGGAGGTCTTCACGGCTCCAGGATGCCCGACACTTGGCACAGCACGCGTACCGGCGAGTAATCTTCAGGTCGACTTCACGCGGTGGCGACCCCGCCCGTCGAAGAGGCTGAAGACGGGAGGAAGAGCATGACGGAGATGACGCGGTTGCAGCAACGAGGGGTGCGCTTGCCCCGGACGGAGCGCCGGGCCCAGCTCCTCGCCGCGGCGCAGCGGGTCTTCGCCGAGAACGGCTACCACGCCGCCGCCATGGACGAGATCGCCGAGGTCGCGGGCGTCAGCAAGCCGGTGCTCTACCAGCACTTCCCCGGCAAGCTCGACCTGTACATCGCGCTGCTCGAAAGCCACGTCGACGAGCTGGTCAAGCGCGTGCAGAACGCGCTGGACTCGACGACGGAGAACAAGCAGCGCGTCCCGGCCACGGTCGGCGCGTTCTTCGACTTCGTCAGCAACGACGCGGGCGCGTTCCGCATGGTGTTCGAGTCCGACCTGCGCGGCGAGCCGGCGGTCCAGGAAGCGGTGGACCGCGCGACCTCGGCGAGCGTGGACGCGATCACGGACACGATCACGGCGGACGCCGGCCTCGACGAGGACAAGGCGCGGCTGCTGGCCGTCGGGCTGGTCGGGATGAGCCAGGTCAGCGCCCGGTTCTGGCTGCAGCACCACCAGTCGATGAGCCGCGAGGAAGCGGTGGCCCTGACGGCGAACCTGGCCTGGCGCGGCATCGGCGGCGGCTTCCCGCTCAAGGACTCCTGACAAAGTCCGTGAATGTCGCATTGAGGGACTCTGAGTCCCTCAATGCGACATTCACGGACTTCTGGCGTCAGCGGGTGGTGACGGCCGTGCGGACCAGGGCCGAGATGCGGCGAGCCACTTCGTAAGGCCGTTCCTGCGGCAGCATGTGCCCGGCGCCCGGGTAGCGGACGAACTCCGCGTGCGGCAGCTCGTCCGCGATCACCTTCGCGTGCGCCAGCGGGCAGAGCCGGTCCTTCTCCCCCGCCAGCACCACCGACGGGACGTCGCAGAGCGCGCCCAGGCCGCCGATGCCGCGGTGCGACGCGATCGCGTCCAGGAACAGCCCGGCACTCGCCGGGTGCGCGCACAGCAGCTGCTCGACGACGCTGTCCACCTGCGCGCGGCCCGGCCGGTCGCCGAAGACCAGCCGGCGCGACCCGGATCGGACCATCCCCGGCCGCAGGCGCAGCGTGTCCGACCGCAGGCCCGCCAGCAGACGGGCCAGCCGCGGCTCGAAGCGCGTGACGCCCCGGCCGACCAGGCCCGGGAAGCCGAGCGTCAGCCGGTCCATGTCGCCCGACGACGTCGCGACGAACGCCGCCCCGGCGAGCCGCGAGGCGACGAGCGACGGGTGCCGTTCGGCCAGGACCATCAGCGTCATGCCGCCCATCGAGTGACCGGCGAGCACGAGCGGCCCGTTCGGGACGCGGTCGGCGATCACCTCGGCCAGGTCGTCGGCGAGCCGGGCGATCGACGCCGAGCCGGGACGCGCGTGCGCCGAGCCGCCGTGGCCGCGCAGGTCGTAGCGCAGCACCCGGACACCCGGGTCCAGGTGCGGCAGCACGAAGTCCCACGTGCGGTGGTCCTGCGTCCAGCCGTGCACCAGCACCAGCGTCACCGCCGAGTCGGCGGGCCCGGACAGCTCGACGTGCAGCGCGGCGCCGTCGCTCGCGACGAACCGGTGCGCGATCGACGGGTCGCGCAGCCGCGACGCGGTGGTCACCGGCCCGCCGGGAGCAGGAAGGACTTGCGCCAGAAGAACTTCCCGGGCAGCCCGACCAGGCCCGACTCCTCGAGGAACGGCATGATCTTCTCCCCGGCCCAGGCGATCGTGCCCTGCCAGTGCGGGTTGTTCAGGGCCGCTTCGACGCCGTCGCGCGGCCGGATGCCGACCGCCTTGTAGACGTTCGGGTTGATGAACGCGCGCGTCACGAAGTACGAGATGAGGGCGATGACGAACTGCTGGTAGGCGATCTTGGCCTTGGACAGCTTCGCCATGCCGCGCGTGACCTCTTCGCGGGCGAAGGTGACGTGCCGCGCCTCCTCCAGCACGTGGATCCGGTTGACCATCCGGACCAGCGGCTGGACACCGTCGTCGTTCATCTGCTCGCGCTGCAGCCGGTCGAGCACCTCCTCGGCGACCAGGATCGCGCCGTAGCGCGCCGGGCCGTAGGAGATCGTCGGCATCAGCTTGGCCAGGCGCCGCAGCCACGGCACCGGGCCGTAGGCGGGGCAGCCGATCCGCGACGCCATCCGCGCGAACATCGTGGAGTGCCGGCATTCGTCGGCGATCTCGGTGAGCGCGAACTGCGCGTGCGCGGACGTCGGGTCCTGCTCGTAGACCTCCTTGAGCAGCATCTGCATCAGGAGGATTTCGAACCACAGCCCGGTGGTGGCGACGCTGGCGACCTCGTGTTTCCCGAGCTCGATGCGCTGCTCCGGCGTCAGCTTGTCCCACAGCTCGGTGCCGTAGAGCGAGGAGCGCTCGTCGAGGATGAACCGCTTGCCCTCGACCAGCGGCGCGGTCCAGTCGATGTCGACGTCGGGGTCGTAGAACTTGTTCGCCGACGACTTGAGCAGGCGCTCCGCGGTCTTTTCGCGATCCGGTTCTTTCAGCGTCCGCGTCATTGCCGACAACCCCTTCCGAAACATGTAACTTGCGGTAACAGTTACCTTTGGTAGCATCCCTCTCGTGATCGAACGTGTCAAGCGCTCCGGCAAGCAGTCCAAGCCCTCGTCGCACGACGGCGAGGTGACCGGCGACGCCCGCCGCGACCGCTGGCGCAAGCACCGGATCGCGCGGCGCAAGGAGTTCGTCGAGGCCGCCCTGCGCGCGCTCGACACGCACGGCCCGGACCTCGGCATGGAGGACGTCGCCGCCGAGGCGGGCGTCACGAAACCCGTGCTGTACCGGCATTTCGACGACAAGGCCGACCTCTACGTCGCCCTCGGCCAGCGCGGCACGGAGATCCTCTTCGAGCGGCTGATCCCGGCGATCAACGCCGAACTGGCGCCGGTCCCGCGGATCCGGATGGCGCTCGACGCGTTCTTCACGGTGATCGAGGAGCACCCGAACCTCTACCGGCTGCTCGCGCACGGCCGGCCGGAGAAGCCGGTCAGCTCCGACGTCGTGGCCGAGGACAAGGAACTGATCGCGACGGCGCTGACCGCGCTGCTCGGCGACTACATGCGGATGTTCAACATGGACTCCGGCGCGGCCGAGCCGTGGGCGCACGGCATCGTCGGCATGGTCCAGAACACCGGCGAGTGGTGGCTGGACCGGCGCTCGATGGGCCGCGACGCCGTCGTCGAATACTTGACGCAGATCATCTGGGCGGCCATCGACGGGCTGACCCGCCAGAACGGCGTGGTCATCGACCCGAACCTGCCGCTGGAGGCGAACAAGGTGGTCCAGCTGGGCCGTACCGACCCCGTGGAGGAAACGTCATGAGCGACCACGACGAAGACGGCTACAGCGGCGAGGCGACCCTGGTGGTCGACGGCGTTTCGCTGACGGCCCAGGTGGAACTGCGCGGCTACTTCCAGCCGATCGACGGCTTCTACCGCTGGTACGGCCGGGTGGCGGTGCACGAAGAGCTGGCCCGCCTGGCGGGCGGCAAGAAGAAGGCGGTCGAGATCCGGGCGGGCTCGCACTCGGCGACGGGCGAGCTGTCCGACCCGGACCCGTGGGGCCGCTACCGCATCATGGGCACGAGCACCCCGCCGTTCCACGTGCCGACGAGTTTGGAAGAACTCAACGCCTGAGCCGGTACCGGGCCGTGAATGTCGCATTCACGGACTTCAAGTCCCTCAATGCGACATTCACGGACTTTTCGCGACCGCCCGCGACGACGCCGGCCCCGGAAGGCGTCGTCGCGGGCGGTGCGGCAGGAACCGGCTCGGCCACCCGCGCGATGGCCGTGCCGGGATTGGCTCAGTTGGCGACGCGGGGTGCCGGCAGGTCGCGGCCCGGCAGCCAGCCGTTCGCGATGTCCGTGGCGCGCCAGCCACGCACGCTCAGGCGGATCGCCGCGACCGGGGCGTCCAGGAACGGGGCCGCCTCCGGGACCTTCGCGACCAGCTGCTCGCGCACCCGCGTGTCCTGCTCACCCGCCACGATCTCCGCCAGGGCCTGCGCCTGGAGGAACGGCTGCATCGGCGAACCGGTCGACACGACCAGCGAGACCACCGGGTTCTCCTGGATCGCCGCGAGCGTCCGGCCGCGCCGCTCCAGCACGAGGTTCAGCGTGAACGGGTCGCTCTCGGCGAAGTACACGCCGCCGACCCAGGACCCGTCGCTGCCCGCCGTGGCGAGGAACAGCGACTTGTGCGTCGCCAGGGTGTTCCGCACGAGATCCGCCACGGCGGTGGCCGTGGGTTCGACAGTGGTCATCTACCGCTCCGAGAGAGTGCCCGTCCGGGCCCCGCGGCGCCGGATCGCCAGCCGAAGTTAGAGGGCGAAACCCCGACACACCAACAAGAACTCACCGATCCGGTGAACCTAGGGCAGGACCCGGTCCGGCCACCGTGAGAGCCGCGCCATCGCCCATTCGAGCGGGCCGCGCCCGATCCGGCGACGCCAGGCCACCGAGGCGATGAGCGCGACCGCCGAGAAGGCCACGAAATGGGTGAGGGCGAACACGTCCGAGCGGTCGCCGTCGCTGTCCCAGATCAGCCAGATCGCCACGAAGTGCAGCGCGTACGCGGAAAGCGCGCGGCCGCCGAGGTCCGCCAGCGGGCGCAGGAGCCGCTCGAAAAACGGCGGGAGCAGCAGGCACCCGCCGAGCACCGACGCCGCGACGCCGATCGACACCAGCAGGTCGAACGGCGTGCACGACGCACCACTCGGCAGCAGTTCCCACGCCCACGTCGTGGTCGGCGGGGTGCCGTGGATCCACGATTCGTCGAGGTGCAGCAGCGTTTCCGGGCTCATCCCGTAGCTCGCCGCGGCCGGTTCCAGCGCACGGTGAACCGCTTCCAGACCACCGAAGGCGCGCGTCGCGAGCCACGAGACGCCGTACGCGCCGAGGGCCAGCGCCGCCCCGCCGAAGCACAGCGCGCGGGCGACCACCGGGGAGCGCAGGTCGAGCCGTCCGATCGCCATCCCGGCGAACAGGTACGCCATCAGCGTGACCGCCGGGAACGTCCCGGTCAGCAGCAGCACGCCGGCCGCGCGCCCGAGGCCGTGCCAGGTCGCGAAGTCGCCCCAGGCGATGTCCGGCGCCTCGAAGACCAGGTCGCGCGGCGCGAAGACGGACCGCAGCGCGAACGAGACCAGCGGCATCACCACGGCCGTGACCAGCGCGGCGACGGCGAGCGTCCGCGCCCGGCAGCGCAGCCAGGGGATCGCGAGCAGGAAGCAGGCGCCGTAGTAGGCGAGGATGACCATGTAACCGGTGCCGAGCCCGCTCAGCAGGAGCCCCAGCGCGACCAGCAGCGGGGCCCGGGTCGCCAGCCGGAGCGCGACGCGTGTGCGAGCGCGGCCTTCCTTCGGGCGCCGCCCGCCGGACATCAGCGCGATCGAGACCCCGGCGAGCACCGCGAAGAGCGCGGCGGAATGGCCCTCGAAGGGCTTGAACCAGCCGGCGCCGCCGCCGTCCAGCGGGTTCGGCCCGACGTGCACGGCGTACATGCCGAGGACCGCGACCCCGCGGGCCACGTCGACCCCGGTGAGGCGGACGGCCGGTCCGCTCCGGGGAGCGAGACCGGCCGTGGCCTGGTGTTCGCGGCTCCGTTCCGGAGCCGTTGGTACCGCGTGGACGCCGTCCACCTCATCTCTCGTTCACCCCGTCCGTCCCCTGCCGGGGCACGGTGACGGACGGGGCTGAGAGCGAGCTGAGACCGGGCGGTTACCGCGGTGTGATGTCAGTCGCCGACGCCGAAGCCGACCTTGCGGACGTCCGACGGCGCGATCTCGACGTAGGCGATGCGGTCGGAGGGCACGATGTACTTCCGGCCCTTCTCGTCGCTGAGGCGGAAGAGCCCGTCACCGGCCGTCAGGGCCTCGGCGACCAGCTTCTCCACCTCTTCGGGAGACTGGCCACTGGACACCACCAGCTCGCGCGGGGTGTCCTTGATGCCGATCTTGACCTCCACGTGGGACCTCCGCTGGAAATTCGAAAGGGATGTGCTCGGCAAGGCTAACCGAACCGGGTCGTTGCGGTGCCGCATGTCCGCGCCCGGCCACTTCGTCGTGTCCTGGTACTCCATCGGGATCAGCCCAGGCCGAGCGCCTGCATGCGCTTCGTGTGCCCCTGTTGCAACCGCCGGAACAGTGCCGCAATTCCGGAGAGGTCGCCCGATCCGGCGATGATCAGCTCGGCCAGGCCGTCGCGCTCGGCGACGACGTACTGGGCCTGCGTGAGGGCTTCGCCGAGCAGGCGGCGCCCCCACAGCGCGAGCTTGTCGCGGGTCTTGGGGTCGGCTTCGATCCCGGCAGCCACTTCGCGCTCGGCGAAGGCGGAGTGCCCGGTGTCGGCCAGCACGGTGAGCACCAGGTCCTTGGTCTCGGGGTCCAGCCAGCTGGCCATCTCCCGGTAGAGGTCGGCGGCGAGCCCGTCACCGACGTAGGCCTTGACCAGCGACTCCAGCCACGACTTCGGCGGGGTGGAGGCGTGCCAGTCGTCGATGTGCTTCGGGAACGGCGCCATCGCGTCCTCGATCGCGACGCCGTGCGCGGCCAGGTGCGCGGACAGCAGGCCGTAGTGACCGATCTCGGCGGCCGCCATGGCCGCCAGCGCGGCCCGCCCGGCCAGTGTGGGGGCGCTGCGCGCGTCCTCCGCCAGCCGGTCGAACGCGGACAGCTCGAGGTAGGCGATCACACCCAGAAGGTCGACGACGCCTTCGGTGATCTCTTTCGGGTCGGTCACGGCAGCAGGGTATCGCCGAAGCACCCGGGCGTGTCGGGACGAGACCGATCCCACTGCCTCCGGCGTGCCGGGTACTGTCGAAAAACTGCTGACCAGGTACACTGCCTTTGACATAGAGCTTCCGTACGCCATACCGGCGTCGGGAAACAGGCTGGCCAGGAGGCTGGCCGACGTACTGCAATGTGCGTGCACGCCTCTTCCGGCATTCCCGGGACGGACCGGTTCCGCGCTTCACAACAGCGCTGGGGACCAGGGTTTACTCCCGGTCGAGTGTCGAAACGGGACTCAGGGTTGTGCGCGCTGGTCACGAGAGAGGCGATCACCCTGACCGCAGAAAACCCCACAACCGAACAGAACTCCCCCGCCGTCGCGCTGGAACACAGCGAGACCGGCCCGGCCGCGCTCGACACCTCGCACCCGCTGCAGGCGGGCGTCGAGGTCGAGCCCGAAGCCCCGACCTTCGCGTCGTTCGGCGTCAAGCCGGAGATCATCAAGGCCCTCGCCGAAGTCGGCATCGAGCGGACCTTCGCGATCCAGGAACTCACCCTGCCGCTGGCGATGGCCGGCGACGACCTCATCGGCCAGGCCCGCACCGGCATGGGCAAGACGCTGGGCTTCGGCGTCCCGCTGCTGCACCGCGTCGAGGTGCCGGGCGACGGCACCCCGCAGGTGCTGGTCGTGGTCCCGACCCGCGAGCTGTGCATCCAGGTCGCCAACGACCTCAAGGGCGCCGGCAAGCACCTCGGCATCCGCACCCTGGCCATCTACGGCGGCCGCCCCTACGAGCCGCAGATCGAGGCGCTCCGCAAGGGCATCGACGTCGTGGTCGGCACCCCGGGCCGGCTCCTCGACCTCGCCGAGCAGAAGCACCTGGTGCTCGGCAAGGTCCGCGGGCTCGTGCTGGACGAGGCCGACGAGATGCTCGACCTCGGCTTCCTGCCCGACATCGAGCGCATCCTGCGGATGGTGCCGGACAAGCGCCAGACGATGCTGTTCTCGGCGACCATGCCGGGGCCGATCATCACGCTGGCCCGCACGTTCCTGAACCAGCCGACGCACATCCGCGCCGAGGAAAACGACGCGAGCGCGATCCACGAGCGCACCACGCAGTTCGTCTACCGGGCGCACTCGATGGACAAGCCCGAGGTCATCGCCCGCATCCTGCAGGCGTCCGACCGCGGCCTCACGATGATCTTCAGCCGCACCAAGCGCACCGCGCAGAAGGTGGCCGACGACCTGGTCGAGCGCGGGTTCGCCGCGGCGGCCGTGCACGGCGACCTGGGCCAGGGCGCCCGCGAGCAGGCCCTGCGCGCGTTCCGCTCCGGCAAGGTCGACGTGCTGGTCGCGACCGACGTCGCCGCCCGCGGCATCGACATCGACGACGTCACGCACGTGATCAACTACCAGTGCCCGGACGACGAGAAGACCTACGTCCACCGCATCGGCCGCACCGGCCGCGCGGGCCGCACCGGTGTCGCGGTCACCCTCGTCGACTGGGACGAGATGCCGCGCTGGAAGCTCATCTCGGACACCCTGGGCCTCGACAAGCCGGAGCCGGTGGAGACGTACTCGTCTTCGAAGCACCTGTACGAAGACCTGGGCATCCCGGAGGGCAAGACCGGTCGGCTGCCGCTGGCCAACCGCACCCGGGCGGGCTTGGGCGCCGAGGTCGAAGAGGACCTGGGCGGCAAGCGCCGGGGCCGTGGTGCCCAGGGCCGTGGCAACACCTCCGCCGGCGGCCCCGAGTCGCCGTCGTCCGAGGAAGAGCCGCGCAAGCGCAACCGCGCCCCGCGCAAGCGGACCCGCGGTGCCGCGCGGACGGGCGAGACGAGCGAGGCCACCGACAACGCGGCTGCCGCCCCAGCGGAAGACGGCGCTGCCGAAGGCCGCACCCGGACCCGCCGCCGCACCCGCGGCACGGCTCCGGAGACGGCCGGCCCGGCGGAGAAGGAGTCCGGCGAGAACGCCGAACGCCCCGCTCGGCGGCGCCGCCGTCGCCGCCCGGCCGCGACTTCTGATACACCTGCGTCGGCAGACTGAGGCTTTAGCGCGGGGAGCGGGTAAGTGAGCGACGAGGACAAGGCTGCTTCGCCCTTGCCCGAAGAAGAGCCGGAGCAGCCTTCGGAAGGCGCTTACGGCTCCGAAGACGTCCTCGACGACGTCGAACCCGCTCCGCCCGAGCCGCGGGTCAAGGCACGTCGTTCGCCTTGGAACCGCGGCCGGGACCGGGTCCTCGCCGCGGTGATCGCGGTGCTCGTCGTCGCGGTCGCGCTGGTCATCGGCACGACCAGCGACAGCGCGGCCACCGACCGGACCGAGGCGGACCCGCCCCCGCCGCTGCCCGCGGCGCCGAACGCGGTGCCCGGCTCGCTGGCCGAGATCTGGAGCGCCCGCAGCGGCGCGACGCCGGTCCCGGTGTCCACCGGCGATTCCGTGGTCACGGCGGACGGCGGCGAGGTCGCTTCGCGCGACCCGCTGACCGGGCAGATCCGCTGGCACTACACGCGTGACCTGCCCCTGTGCACCATGAACGAGACGTGGGGGCGGGTCAACGCCGTCTACCACAAGACCGAGAACTGCAGCGAGGTCACGCAGCTCGACCCGGGCACCGGCCGGATCACCGCCCAGCGCAACGGCAACGCCGAGCTGGGCACGCAGCTCGTCAGCGACGGCTCGCACGTGACCACCACCGGCAAGAAGCTGCTCGACACCTGGCGCGACGACCTGGTGCAGAGCGCCGAATACGGCCAGGTCCCGGCGCTGGTCAACGCGGGCAAGCAGCCGCGCACCGGCTGCACGTACGGCACGGTCGCGGCGGCGTCGAGCAAGGTCGGCGTCATCGAGCGCTGCCCGGGCGACCCGGCGGACCGCCTGACCGTCTACAAGGCGGCGCCGGAGAAGGACGACGAGCCCCAGGTGGCGTTCAGCTCCGTGCTGGCCGGCAAGCGGGCGCGCGTGATCGCGATGTCGGGCGACCTGACGGCGGTGGTCCTGCCGGACCAGAAGCTCCTCGTGGTCTTCAACGGCGACGGTTCCCAGCGCGCGGCCTACCCCCTGGACGTCCCGCCGGCCGACCTGGCCGCCGACCCCCCGGGCGGCACCGAGGCGACTACCCAGACCGCGGCGGGCGTGTACTGGTTCAGCGGCTCGAAGGTGGTGGCGATGTCCCGCGACGACCTCTCGCCGCGCTGGACGCTGAGCAGCGCGATGGGCCCGGGCGTGACGTTCGCGAGCCAGCTGGTGGTCCCGATCAAGGGCGGCCTGGCGGTGCTGAACGAGAACGACGGCTCCACGATCCGCACGGTGGGCGTCGATCGCCGCGGCTACACGGGCCCGGTCCGGCTGGGCACAGCAGGCCCAGTCCTGCTGGAACAGCGCGGCGACACCCTGAGGGCTCTGAAGTAACCCAGTCCCGAGTCGACTCCTCAATCCCACGAGTCGCCCCGCCAATCACGTGAGATGCCCGCCTGATCGGGCGGGTTCCGCGTGATCAGGGACGGAACTGGCGTGATCCAGCTCGTGACTGGCGTGATGAGGGCCGGAACTCGCGAGTTCCGGGTCTGATCACGCCACGTGCGGAGCTGAATACGCGAGGTGCGGAGCTAGTCACGGGGGTTCTGGGGTTGGTCGCGCGGTTCCGGGGTTGGCCAGGCAAGGTCGCGGAGCTGGTCACGCGGGTTGCCGGCCCGGACTTCGTCAGGTGAGCCAGAAGAGGGTCAGGGCGGAGACCACAAAAAGGACCACCGCGATCCCCGCGCCGGCGGCGGGAAGCCCGTTGCGACGGTCGGCGACCCGCTGGGCCAGCAACGCCAGCACCGCGGCCACCGGGTGACCGATCAGCAGCACCGGGCCGGGGCCGGGGGCGTCCGTGTACAGGCAGACTCCCGCGACCACCAGCACTCCGACGGCCAGGACCGTGAGGCCTGCGGCCAGTGAGCCGGTGAAGCCGCGCCACCAGCGGCCGCGCTGCTTGGCCGGTTTGCCTACGCCTTGCTCGACGGTTTCCGGCGAAGAGCCTCCGTCCGCGCCGGTTGCG
Organism: Amycolatopsis sp. NPDC049252; assembly: GCF_043197175.1. NCBI lineage: Bacteria > Bacillati > Actinomycetota > Actinomycetes > Pseudonocardiales > Pseudonocardiaceae > Amycolatopsis > Amycolatopsis sp. NPDC049252. Next base: position 33,120 of record NZ_JBICSQ010000011.1, on the reverse strand, counting down.
GCAGCTGGCTCGTCCGCACCGGCTGCGCTGGGCACCGCCTCCGCCGGGCCGGTGAGGGCCTCTTGCGGCGCTATCTCACCGTCGGCCGGGTTGATGGCCTGGTGGGGCGCCGTCTCAGCCACGGCCGCTGCCGGGTCAACGGCCCGGTGGGCCGCCGCCTCAGTCGCGGACCCGACCGGATCGATGACCCGGTGAGGCGCCACCTCAGCCGCGGACCTTGCCGGATCGACGGCCCGGTGAGGCGCCACCTCAGCCGCGGACCTTGCCGGATCGACGGCCCGGTGAGGCGCCACCTCAGCCGCGGACACTGCCGGATCGACGGCCCGGTGAGGCGCCACCTCAGCCGCGGACACTGCCGGATCGATGGCCCGGTGGGGTGCCGTCTCGGCCGTGGCCGGGTCCTCGGCGACCGGCTGGAGTGCCTTCTTCGTGTCCGGCGCCGGTGTCGGTTGGGGGACCGTTGCCAGTTCCTCGGTGTCCGGTGAGGCCACTTTCTCTCCTGTTCAGGGCGCGAGCAGGTCCCACGGCTGCGCCTGCGGGGCCGCTTCCTGACCCACCGCGCAGCTCGGCCTGAAGTCGCACCAGGCGCAACGCCGGTCCGGGCGGGCCGGGAACACCACGTCCTCGTCGCCGCCCGCGTCCAGGGTATCCGTGGCCAGCCTCAGGTCACCGGCGGTCTCTTCGGCGCGTTGCAGGTGCCGCTGCAGGCTCTCCGGCGTGTGCTCGGCCGCCGCGATCGTGCCCGTCGGGAGGTGGTGCAGCTCGACCGTGGTGCACGGCGTGCGCAGCGTGCGCGCCGACGCCACCGCGTACAGCGCCAGCGCCTGCGACGCCCGCGCCTCGAACTCGTCCGGCGCGCGGCGGCCCGTTTTGTAGTCGACGATCACCAGCTCGCCGTCACGCTGGTCGATGCGGTCCGTGCGGCCTTCGATGATCATCGACGGCCGCTCCCCCGGCGTCGCGCTGACCGGCGCCGACACCCAGCGCTCGAGCCCGACCGGGTCGTGGGTGACGTCGTTGTCCTCGACGTACTCCGCCACCCAGCCCTTCGCCCGCGCCCGGTAGCGGGCGGCCTGCTCGGCGTCCTCGAAGCCGGCGTCCTTCCAGTGCTCGGCGACGAGCGCGACGGCCCGCTGCGGCACCCGCTTGGCCGCCGGCAGGTCGAACAGCGCCCGCAACGCGTTGTGCACCACCGCGCCGAGCGTGCTGTGCGCCCACGGCCCGGTGCGCTGCGGCGTCGGCCGCGTCAGGTACGACAAGCGGTACCGGCGCGGGCAGTCGTCGAAGGTGGCCAGCCGCGCCGGCGACACCTTCGTCAGCCGTACCGGTTGCGCGACACCGAAATCGAAGCCCATCTGCTCCTTCACGGTTCCCCACGCTACGCACCACCACCGACACTTTCCGCGCCGGACCCGCGCCGGCCGCCGCGCCCGCACCACCAGCACAAAGCCGTGAAGGCCTCCTTCCCGGCCATAAGAGCCGGTAAGGAGGCCTTCACGGCTTTCCTACCGCACCGCCTACCGCACCACCAGCACCGTGTGGGTGCCGGCGCCGGCGGGGACCGTGACCGTGCCGTTCACCGCCGCCGTCCGGACGACCCGGCCGTCCAGCAGCACCAGGTGCCCGGCGGGCACCGCCAGCGAGCCGGACGTCCCGCGCGGCGCCGTCACCGTCAGCGAGAACACCGAACCGACCTGGGACCACGACGCCGACACCGCGCCCTTGGGCGTCGGTACCGCGCCGCGGGCCCAGGCGACCGTGCCCGGCTTCGGCGCGACCTGCCACGTCGCGAAGCCGGGGGACGTCGGCGAGACGCCCAGCAGCTCGTTCGTCAGCGCCGGCACGACGCCGGTCGACCAGCCGTGCGCCGCCGACGTGTAGCCCTGCTCGTAGTGCGAACCGCCGTCGCCGATGCCCTCCCAGTCCGTGATGCCCGGGTCGTGGCTGGTCATCCAGCCGTACATCCGCTTGATCTGGTCGATCGCGGACGCCGCCTGCCCGGTCTGGAACCGCGCCACCAGCTCCGGGTACGACGTGAACGCGTAGACGCGCTTGGTGCCGTCCGAAACCAGCGTGTCGTTGTCCATGAACGGGTTCCCGTACGGCAACGCCCCGGCCGCGAGCCGGGCCAAGGCGGACGAGGACTGCGCCGGCGACGCGATACCCGCGACGATCGCCTGGCTGTTGCCGTCCTGGCCGTGGCGCACCGCGCCCGTCGCCGAGTCGAGGTACGCCCCCGCCGCCGGGTCCCACAGGTACTGGTTCACCGCAGCCGCGACGCCGGAAGCCCGCGAAAGCCACCGATCCGCGTCGGCGGCGTGCCCGGTCGCCCGCGCGAGCCCGGCCGCGCCCTGCAACGCCCGGACGTACAACGCGTTGTAGTACGTCACTTCGCCGGTCCGCGGGAGGAACGCGTAGTCGCCGTAACCGCCGGTGCCGTTGAGGCCCTTCGAAAGCAACCCGTGTGCGTCGGTGACCGACGGGTACCACGCGTCGAGCGTCTTCACGAGGTTCGCGTAGTACGAAGACGCGTACCCGGTGTCGCCGGTGTAGAGCACGTAGTCCCAACTCGCGGTCACCCACCAGAGCGGGTAGTCGAACAGCGGGAGCGTGTAGCCGTTGATCGACGCGGGCGGGATCCAGCCGTCCGCGCGCTGGTGGCCGGCCAGGTCGGCGAGCACGTTGCGCGCCGCCGTGCCGTCCTGGTGCGTCAGGTACTCGGTCAGCCCGGAGATCGCGACGTCGCCGACGTACGGGTCCCGGTCGCGCTTCGCGCCGTCGTGCAGTACGACCTTCCCGTCGAGCGACGGCGAGAACGCGCCGCGAGGGTCCACATCGGACTCGCGGAACGTGTCCATGCCCAGCTCGTTGGTGTAGGAAGCGTTGTACCAGTAGCGGTTCAGCGCGTCGTCGGACGACTCGAACCAGCCGCGGTAGGTGCTCGGCGTGCCGAGGAACGGCGTGAAGTCGAGCGAGACGCCGTTGATCCGCACCTCACCGGACGCCTGGGTCAGCGGCGCGTCCGACGCGAGGGCGTCGAGGCTGATCCGCAGGTAGCGGAAGCCGCGCAGGCCGTCCGCGCACACCTGCGTGCCGCTCTGGCAGCCCTTCGTGTCACGCCAGACCGTCGGCGTCGCCGGCACGGCGATCTGGTCGCTGCCCGGCCCGCCGGAGAAGTCCGACCGCGAGAAGTCGGAGCGTTCGCCCAGGTACTGCTGGGTTTCCGACGTCGAGACGCGGATGCCGGGGTGGTTCGCCGACGCGCCCGCGAAGGAGATCTTCGGGTACCCCGAGACGACCTTGCCGAAGTCGAGCACCGCGACCGGCGTCGGCGGGTCGGCAACCAGGCCCGGCCACACCTCGGTGACCCGGCTGAACTCGCCCGACGGCGTCGCCTGGTCCTTCGTCACGGTGATCCGGACCTGCGTGGTCGTCACCGCGCGGTCGAACGCCACCGTGCGCTGCACGTCGGTGTTGCCGGTGACGATGGCCGCGGTCCGCCACGCACCGCCGTCCAGCACCTCGACCGTGTAGTCCTGCGGTACACCGTCCACACTGGACAGGACGGTGACGCCGGGGAGCGCGACGGGCGCGCCCGAGGTGATCGTCAGGACGTCCGGGTAGGCGCCGATCGTGTCGTCGTTCCAGAACGTGTCGGTGTTGCCGTCGACGGCGTTGCCGGGGTCGTACGTGCGCGGCTGGCCGTTGCCGCCGTTGTTCGGGGCGTGGAACGACGACGCGGCCGCCGTCGTCCCGCCCGGCCAGGCCGGCTTCGGCGGCGGCGCCTGCCGCTTGAGCGTGGTGACGCCGCGGCCGAGCAGGCCGTCCGGGTTGGTGACGTCGCCGGTGGTGGACAGCACGCGCACCGGCCGGACGTCCCGGCTCGCCGGCGCGACGACGTACTTCTGCCAGCCCGGCGCCGCGACGGCGGACGCGGCGGGCAGCGCCGCCACCCCGCTCGCCACCAGCACCGTGACCGGCAGGAAAGCTCTGAGCCACTTCATCGAGGCCTCCGCAGGCGTTTGAATCGTTTCAACCGCTGAGTTGAGATTCAGGCTGCGGGAGGCGCGCCAACGATGTCAACGCGCGGGCCGGATCCTGTCCGGCAGGACAACCCGAGTGGCGGGGGTCAGTTGCCGCCGGCGATGAAGCCGCGCACGGAGTTCGCGACGAGCTCGACGGCGATGGCCGCCAGCAGCAGGCCGGCCACCTTGGCCAGCAGCGTGATGCCGCTTTCCTTGATCAGCCGGATGACGACGCCGGAGTAGCGCATGCAGATGTAGATCACGAAGTGCGTCGTGACGATCGCCAAGGCCAAGGCGATGTACGCGCCCGCGTGCCCGTCGGCCTGGCGGACGAACACGATGGTCGCGGCGATCGCGCCGGGCCCGGCCAGCAGGGGCGTGCCGAGCGGCACGAGCGCGACGTTGACGTCTTCGGTGGCCGCCTCCTGCTCGTGACCGCCGCCGGTCAGCAGCTGCAGCGCGATGAGCAGGAGCAGCAGGCCGCCCGCGCCCTGCAGCGCCGGGATGCCGATGCCGAGGTAGGCCAGGATCGCCTGGCCGGCGACGGCGAAGAGGCTGATCACGAGCAGTGACACCAGGACGGCCTGCCGGGCGGCGCGGGCGCGCGTCGCGACCGGCTTGCGGCCGACCAGGCTCAGGAACACCGGCACCGTGCCGGGCGGGTCCATGATGACGACCAGGGTGATGGTCGCGCTCATGAAGAGCTTGGCGTCGAAGAAGTCGGCGATCGCCATCTCAGCCCTTCACGACCTGGAAACCGGTCGCCCGCGCCATGAGCTCCTCGAGCTGCCCCGGGTCGGTGGTGCACTCGCCGAGGGCGATGGTCTTGTTCGTGCCGTGGTAGTCGCTCGAGCCGGTGACCAGCAGGCCGAGCTCGCCGGCGAGCGCGCGGGTGCGGGCCCGCGTGGCCGGGTCGTGGTTCGGGTGGTCGGCCTCGACGCCGGTGAGCCCGTGCGCGGCCAGCCCGGCGAGGGTGTCCTCGCTGATCGTGGCGCCGCGGCTGAAGGCGAAGGGGTGCGCGATGACGGTGACCCCGCCGGCCGCGGCGATCATGTCGATGGCTTCTTCGACCGGGGTGTCGCGGCGGGCGACGTAGTACCCGCGGCGGGGGTTCAGGTAGTCGGCGAAGGCCTCGTCGACGGACTTGACCAGCCCGGCCCGGACCAGCGCCTGGGCCAGGTGCGGGCGTCCGGGCGGCGAGTCCTCGGGCAGCAGGCCGAAGATCTCGTCGGCGTCGATCGGCAGGCCGTCGGCGGTCATCCGCTCGGCCATCTTGCGCAGCCGGGTGCGGCGTTCGACCCGCAGCCGGGTCTGCTCGGTGACGACGGCCTCGGAGGTCGGGTCGAAGAGGTAGGCCAGCAGGTGGACGCTGATCTGGCGGCCGGTCTCGGGGTTGATCGACACGGTGGAGAGCTCGGCACCGGGCACCAGGGTCAGGCCTGGTGGGATGGCCGCGGTGGCCGGAGCCCAGCCCGCGGTGGTGTCGTGGTCGGTGATCGCGACGACGTCGAGCCCGGCTCTCGCGGCCGCGGCGACGAGCCCGGCCGGCGTGTCGGTGCCGTCGGAAGCGGTGGAATGGGCGTGCAGGTCGATGCGCATCGGGTCCATTGTCGACGATGCGCTACGTCACACGTAGGCCGGTACGCCTCAGCCGACGGGCTTCTTGCCCCGGGCGGCCCGCTGGGCCTTGATCATCGAGAAGCGTTCGGCCTGCTTCTGCTTGTCGCCGAAGACCAGCTCGGAGATCGTGTCGTAGAACTCCTCCGGCCGTGGCAGGAAGTCGATCTTGTTGAGCGCCTGGATCTGACCGGCGGACTCGACCACCATCGTGCCGTAGCCCATCATGCGGCCGGTCGCCGTGCGCACGTAGCTGAGGTCGGTGACCTTGCTGATCGGCATCATCAGCACCTTGGTCGTGAACACCCCGGTGGTCATGACGAACCGCTTGTCCGTGACCACCAGCCGCTCGACCCACCACTCCATCACCACGTAGGCGAACCGCAGCACCACGATCAGCGCCACGTACCAGAGGATGTTCTGGCCGATGTACAGCGCAGGTGGCAGCAGGTAGGACACCAGGACGCAGATGGCGAGCAGAGCCGCCGCCTCGAAGGTGTCCCACAGCAGCACCGCCCAGTGGCGGCGGATCCGGATGACCCGCCGCTCGGTGTCGAGGAGGTACTCGTCGGGGTCGCGTGGCGCGAACATGGTTCGAGGGTAGCCCCCTATCAGCCCTTGAACACGTTGCTGACGAAGGTGATCACCGATTCGGCCGAGCTGCGCAGGAAGTCGACGATGTTGCCGACAAGGCCCGCGGCCTGACCGGGCTGGGCAATGACGAAGAACAGCACCAACGCGATACCGGCGAGGCCCGCAATCTTCTTCACGTTCACCGCGATCAAATCCCGTCTCTTACGGTGACACCGGACAAGAGGTAAATCCTGACTTTTTACGTTGTACCGCACTGAAGGGGCGCGAGGGAGGAAAGTCCCGCGCTTGGGTCAGTACGCGGTCCAGAGTGTACCGCACGGCTACTCTCCGTGTACAGGACATCGGTTTTCAAGTCGGTCACGTCTACCCTTCGGGACATGGAGGGCTCCATCGACACCACCGTCCGCTGCGTCGGCGGGATCGCGTACGACGACCAGGGCCGATTACTGCTCATCCGGCGGGCCAACGACCCCGGTTCGGGGCAATGGTCGCTGCCGGGCGGACGAGTCGAACCCGGCGAATCGGACGAAACGGCCGTGATTCGCGAGATGCGGGAGGAAACGGGCCTCGACGTGATTCCGGGCACAGTGATCGGCACGGTGACCCGCGGCCGCTACGAAATCCACGACTACGCCTGCCGCGTCACGGGCGGCGTGCTCACCGCGGGTGACGACGCCACGGACGCCCGCTGGTCCGATGCGGCAGACCTTGCGGACCTGGAGGCGACCGGCCGGCTCGTTGATCTCCTGTACGTGACGCTGCGCGACTGGAACGCCCTACCGCGGGCCTGAGCCCGCGGCATCGGGGTGGTTTCGCGAACCTGCTAGACCGGCAGCCAGGTCATCCGCTGCCCGTGGGGCGCTGTGCGGGCCAGGGCGTGCGCCTCCGGCTTCCCGCCGTCCCAGCGGACCACGCCCAGCGTCGCCAGGCCGGCGCCGACCAGGTCGGCGCGGCCGGGCAGGACACCCTCGAGCGCCGCGCCGTAGAACTCCTCCGAGACCCACCACACCGGCCGCGAGGCCGCCAAGGCCGCCAGTGCCTCGACGAACGCCGCACGCCGGTCGGCCGCGAAGTAGGCCAGCACGTGGCTCGTCAGCACCACCAGCGGCGTCTCGGACGGCAGCGTGGCGGCCGCCGCGGCCAGGTCGTCCACGCCGTCCCCGGTGATCAGCGACGGCCGGTGCTTGGCCTGCTCGGCCGCCGCCGTGCGCAGCAGCCGGATGCGGTCCGGCTGGTCGGCCCAGACGCACGCCTCCAGCCAGGCCAGCTCGTCCTCGTCCGAGACGTCGACCGGGGCCCGGTCCAGCCCGGCGCGCGCCACCACCGCGAGCTTCTTCGGCAGCTTGGGCGCCACCGCCCCCGGGGCCAGGTCGAGCGCGCAGTGCAGGCCGACCGCGGCCTTGGCCGGGCCCGCCGTCAGCTGCTCGCCGCCGTCGCACTGGTAGCGGTAGCCGAAGCGGTCGAGGCCGAGCAGCAGGCCGGCGCTGCAGCCGACCTCCAGGAGCGAGACCTTCCCGCCCGCCTCCTTCGCCGCCCGGGCGACGGCCGGGTACAGCAGCGCGGCGCGGCGGACCTCGTTCGTCTGGGTGTACCGCGACGCGATCAGCGCGCGGGCCTTGTCCGCCCGGTCCAGCAGGAACGACCGGAACAACGGCCAGGTTTCGGAGTCGACGCCGTCGAAGCCGCCCAGTGACGGGTAGTACCGCGACAGCGGGTGGATCGGGTCGGCCTGGACGAGCCGGTGCGCGGTCGCCATCAGCAGCGTCGCGCGCACCTCACCGTCGCGGGCGGCGCTCAGCAGCCCCGCGACGTCGTCGTCCTCGGCCGCCTGCGTCGCGAGGTGGTCGTACAGCGGCGAAACCCCGCGCGCCTCGACTTCCGCGAACGTGCGCAATACGCCCTTGATCCGGTTCAGGTCCATCAGCGCGTCCCGATCACTCGTGCGGGGTCGGCCGGCCCGGCTGCTCCCCGCCCCGAGTCTCCCCGTAGGAGCGCTTCGGGACCATCACCTTCCGCCGGAAGGTACACACGATCAGGCCGTCCTGCTTGTACCCGCGGGTCTCGACGTACACGACGCCGCGGTCGTCCTTCGACTTCGACGGCGTCTTGTCCAGCACCTCGGTCTCGCCGTAGATGGTGTCGCCGTGAAAAGTGGGCTTGACGTGCTTGAGGGACTCGACCTCGAGGTTCGCGATCGCCTTGCCCGACACGTCCGGCACGGACATGCCCAGCAGCAGCGAGTAGACGTAGTTGCCGACGACGACGTTCTTGCCGAAGTCGGTCGTCTCTTCGGCGTAGTGCGCGTCGAGGTGCAGCGGGTGGTGGTTCATGGTGATCAGGCAGAAGAGGTGGTCGTCGTACTCGGTGACCGTTTTGCCCGGCCAGTGCTTGTAGACCGCACCGACCTCGAACTCCTCGTAGTACCGGCCGAACTGCACTCGTCTTCTCCTGTTCCGCGTAACACGGCGTGAGCCTGGTACGACACGCATTCGTAGTGAGGAGTACCCTCAACCATTGGTTGTCGCTCGTCAACGCGAGCCCCACCACTCCGTACTTCTCAACTGCAGTACCCGGCCGAAGGAGGTGAGGAACTCGATGAGTAGTGGCGATAGTCCGCTCCCTAGTAGTCCCAGCGTTCCCACCTCACCCGCCGGCCGGCTCATCTCTCGGTAGGCCCCTTCCCGGGAACGCTGGTGTCGCCGGGCGGACGCGTTCCGCCCCTGGTCAGTCGTCTCGCACGACCACGCACGACGCCCAGGAGATCCCATGCCTGCCATTCCCTCGCTCGGCGGCCTTCGCGGCCGCGGCAACAACCGGGCCAAGGCCGTCCCCGTCCGGCCGATCCCGGTGCCGCTGTCCGCCTACGTCGTGGACTGCGCGGTGTACGTCGGCGGCAAGCGCCTGCCCGGCCGCTGGACGCACATCGAGGCGATCAAAGAGGTCCGCAAGCGCCACGAGGGGTTCGTCTGGATCGGGCTGCACGAGCCGGACGCGAACCAGATCCAGGGCATCGCGGAGACGTTCGGGCTGCACGAGCTGGCCGTCGAAGACGCGCTCGAGGCGCACCAGCGGCCGAAGCTGGAGCGCTACGACGACACGCTCTTCCTGGTGGTCAAGACCGTCCGGTACGTCGAGCACGAGTCGCCCACCACGGCGAACGAGATCGTCGAGACCGGCGAGCTGATGGTGTTCCTCGGCCGCGACTTCGTGATCACCGTCCGGCACGGCAACCACTCCGGCCTGGCCCGGCTGCGCCGTGAGCTGGACGACGACCCGGAGCGGCTGCAGCTCGGCCCGGCCGCGGTCGTGCACGCCATCTCCGACCACGTCGTCGACCACTACCTCGACGTCACCGGCCGGATCGAGAACGACATCGACGTGATGGAGGCGCAGGTCTTCGCGCCGCGGTCGCAGGTCAGCGCCGAGCAGATCTACCTGATGAAGCGGGAGGTCCTGGAGCTGCGCCGCGCGGTGATGCCGCTCGCGACGCCGGTCCAGCGGCTGGCCGAGGGCTACACGCGGCTGGTGCCGGACGAGGTCCGCTCCTACTTCCGCGACGTCGCCGACCACCTCACGACCGTGTCGGAGCGCGTGGCGGCGTTCGACGAGCTGCTGTCCACACTGGTCGACGCGACCGTCGCGAAGATCTCGCTGCAGCAGAACACCGACATGCGCAAGATCACGTCGTGGGCGGCGATCATCACCGTGCCGACGATGATCGCCGGGATCTACGGCATGAACTTCGACTACCTGCCCGAACTGCACTGGAAGTTCGGGTACCCGCTGGTGATCACCGTGATCCTGGCGATCTGCCTGTTGCTGTACCGAATATTCCGGAAGAACGGCTGGCTCTAGGTCCCCTTTTTCCCACCGCCGGAATCGGAGAATTCGTGATGCCCCGCATGCTGTCCAACCTCAAGGCCTGGGCCCTCGCCCTCAGCCTGCTGTGGATCTTCGTCATCACTTTCGTCATCGTCGCCGACCCCGGGTTCGCGCACGGCATGAAATGACGCCCGGGCGTCGTACCCTGGGTCCGTGACGAAAGCGCTGGTGGTCGCGGACGAGGTGGACGAGCGGTTGTGGACCGACGCGGTCCGCAGCCGCCCCGTCGACCTCGTCATCGGCGCCGGCGACCTCCCCTACGACTACCTGGCGTTCCTCGCCAGCGCCCTGGACGCGCCGTGCGTGTTCGTGCCCGGCAACCACGACCCGGACCTGAGCGGCTACACCCGCTACGGCGGACTGTCCATGAAGGACGGTTTCCCGACGGTCTGGCCGGGCCCGGCGGGCGGCGTAAACGCCGACGGCCGGATCGTCGACGTCGCCGGGATCCGGTTCGCCGGGCTCGGCGGCTCGATCCGGTACAACGACGGGCCCAACCAGTGGACCCAGCGCCAGCAGGCGCGCCGGGCCCGCGCACTGGAGCGGCGCGCCCGGTGGCGGCACCGCCGCGACGGCCGTGACGTCGACATCCTGCTGACGCACTCGCCGCCGCTGGACCTCGGCGACCGGGAGGACCCGCCGCACCGCGGGTTCTCCTGCCTGCACCGGACGATCGAGCGGCTGCGCCCGAAGTGGCTGCTGCACGGGCACATCCACCCCCACGGCGAGCCGGTGCCCGACCGGGTCGTCGGTGCCACGCGGATCCGCAACGTGGTGGGCCACCGGATCATGGAGTTCTCATGAAGGAAACGGGATTCCCGCGCGCCGACGCCGAGAACGACTTCCTCCGCGCCCGGCGTCAGCAGGTGCTTTCGCGCCTTTCGACGTGGCTGCGGCGCGAGCCCGACGACGTCAACATCATGCTGCCGTTCCACGAGGTCGTGGAGGCGCTCGGGTACCTCGGCGAAAGCCGGATCGGCCTGCGGGTGATCAAGCTGGACTCGATCGTCGGCACGGTCGACCGCAGCCGCGACTTCGACCGCCGCTTCCGCCCGACGTCCGGCCGCGTGCGCGAACGCTGGGAACGGCTGGCCCTGGCCGCCCGCCGCGGCGAGGACATCCCGCCGATCGAGGTCTACCGCGTCGGCGAGCTCCACTTCATCATCGACGGCCACCACCGGGTCTCGGTCGCCCACGCGCAGGGACTGTCCACAATAGAGGCGTTCGTGACGGTGGTCCGCACCAAACTGGACCCGAGCGGCATCCGGCACCGCGGCGACCTGATCGTCAAGGACTACCGCAGGCTGTTCCTGGAGCGCGTCCCCCTGGCCGGCCACGCGCGGGCGTCGGTGATCGTGACGGACCCGTGGGACTACGCGAAACTGGGCGAGCACGTGGAAGCGTGGGGCTTCCGTCTGATGCAGGACGAAGGCCGGTTCTGCGACCGCGCGAGCGTCGCCCAGCGCTGGTTCGAGGAGGAGTTCGTCCCGGTGGTGGGGATGCTGCGCCAGGCGGGGATGGTCGGTGACCGCACGGACGCCGAGGCGTACATGTGGGTGGCGGCGGAGCGGTACCGCCTGATCCGGACCCATCGGTGGGACGACGAGGTCATCGAGCAGCTGCGGAGCGAACAGAGCTAGCCGTAGTGGCCACTCCGGGCAGGGTGTTGGCCGACGAGGCGAACCCGGCGGGTGGCTAGCCCATCGGGAAGGTGCGCCCCACCCAGACCTCCGCCTCCGAGCTGGTCTGGTACTCCGGCTGGTAGCTCCCGGACGCGACCACCACGCCCAGCCCGTACAACAACTCCGCCTGGGTCTGGGAAACCACGCCGTACGCGCCGACCTTCACGCCCATCTCCTCCGCGCGCTCCACCAGCTGGCGGACGTTGCGGCGGGCCCACGCCGGGGCGTCGTCCGCCGCCAGGACGTCGACGATCGGGCCGCGCAGCATCACCCCCGGGGCCGGGATCGCGTGCGCCGGGATCAGTTCCAGCTCCGGGAGGCCCGTGATGTTCAGGACGAACAGCACCCCGAGGCGGGCCAGGTGGCCCAGGGAGTCGATCAGGTCGCCGCGGTCGTCGATCAGAGACTCCGCGTCCGCGCACAGCATCAGGTGCCGGGGCTCCAGGCCCGCGCGGTCCAGCTCCGCGCGGACCATGGCGACCAGGTCCGCGTCGATCGCCATGCGGCGGGGCAGGGTCAGGCACACCATGGGCGCGCCGTCGCCGAATCTGGCCTGCCAGCTCGCCTTCGTCTCCAGGGCCCTCCTCAGCAGGTGCTTGCCGAGCGGCACCGTCATCCCGGTCGTCTCCGCCAGCGCGTAGAACTCCTCCGACCGCAGCCGGCCGCGCGTCGGGTGGTTCCACAGCAGCGCCGCGTTGAGCGACGTCACGATCTGGGCGTCCGGCAGCACGACGTGCGGCTGGTAGACGACGGTGATCTGACCGAGCTCCAGCGCCCCGGCGATGGCCGCCGCGAGGCGGTAGCGGTCGCGGTCGGCGCGGCCCGACCGCGGGTCGAACACCACCCACTGCGCCTTGCCCAGCTCCTTCGCGCGGTGCAGCGAGACTTCCGCCGAGCGGATCAGCTCGTCGTGCTCGGCGCCCGGCACCTCCGCCACGACGATGCCCGCGCTGGCGCTCACGCCGACCCCGACACCCTTGGCGTAAACGGGTTTGGCCAGCTCGCAGATGGTCTGCTCGACCAGCTTCACCACCGCCGACGGTTCGAGCTCGCCGCGCAGGGCCACGGCGAACCCGTCGCCGAAGAGGCGGGCCACAAAACCCTTGGCGGGGGCGAAAACCGCGCGCAGCGTGCCCGCGACGCCGCGCAGCACCTTGTCGGCGACCTCGGTGCCGAGGCCGTCGTTGACGACCTTGAAACCGTCGATGTCGAGGTACACCAACCCGATCCGCCCCTGGTCGCGGTCGGCGAGCATGCCTTCGAGCTTGGAGCGGAAGTGCGCGTTGTTGGGCAGGCCGGTCAGCGGGTCGTGCAGGCTCTGGTGCTGGATGGTCTCCTGCAGCTGCCGCAGGTCGTGCGTGTCCTCGAACATCAGGATCGGGTACCGGGAACGCTCGCCCGGCAACGTCGTCGCCGTCAGCCGGACGAGCCGGGAGGCGTCGGGCCGGGAACGGATCGCGAGCCGGTCCAGCACGCGGTCCCCGGCTTCGAGCGCCGCGGCCAGTGCCGACCGGTCCCGCGCGGTCGCCCCGAGCTCTTCGGCGCGCGTGCCGAGGAGCTCGTCTTCGGCGCCGATGCGCGCCAGTTTCAGGAAAGCCGGGTTGGCGGCCCCGATCACCCCCTTGGGATCTACGAGAACCACACCGGACGGGCACTTTTCGTAGAAGGTGGCGAACCTGGCCTCACCACCGCGCGAGGCCAGTACCTTCCGCGCGAATTCGACGACCATCGACTCCCGGTCGGCGGCTGTGCCCTCCGCTACCGCGACGGCCAGCCGCCGGGCGGCATCCACGAGATCCGGCGCCACCTCAGGCTCCCGCAAGGTCCACCCCTTACCACTCGATCGGGTTTTCCACCGCACCACGCGAACACTTCGGTGTCTACCGCCCGATCGGGTGCCTCGGTCCAAAGTGGATCTTCAGCCGAGACCCGGTGTCTGCGCCGGCCCCCTGACCTGCACGGCGTTCAGCGCCGGTGCCGGGCGCTGCACCGGAACCCGCACGCCCTCCTGCACCGGCACCCCACAGTTGTTCGACCAGAAATGGATGTTCGTCGTCGGCGAGACCAGCGAAGCGCGGTAGGTCAGCACCTCGTCCACGCGCTCGGTCACCTTCCGCAGGTGCCGTCCGCCTGCTGTTCCGGCGCGCAGCTCACCTGGTGTGGATCGGTGCCGCCACAGTTCACCTCGAGGAAGGGCTGCTGGGCAGCGCCATGAAGGACACCCCTGTGGAAGATGGCGCCCTGTGAGGAACCGCAGCACGGCCATCGCGCGCTGTCTCGGCGTCAGCCCGGTCAGGGCGCGCTCGGGGCCGACGCCGGATCGGGTGGATCGGGACGTCACGTGCTCACGGTCGGCTTTTGCGCCCGGCGAGGAAAGCGTTCAGCAGAATGCGCCGCGCGTAGGCGTCGACGGTGCCCGGCCGGCCCCGGCGCCATCGCCGGTACACCTGGACTCGCTGAAGTCGAGGTCTCCCCAAGCCCCCATCCGGCCCTCCTGCGCACATTCTCACCCCTGCTGGTGCGAGGAGGGCCGGATCGGTTCAAGCGGGCCTTACATGTGGACGACGCCCGGCGCCGCCTCGCCCTTCGGGGCGCCCGAGCGCAGCAGCAGGCCGCTGAGCACCGCGCCGGCCACGAAGATGAACGCGGCCCAGGTGAACGCCGTCGTGTAGCTCTCGATCGAGGCTTCGGCCACCAGCTGCGGCGTCGGCACCTTGTTCGCGAGGTACGACGACGCCGCGTTGCCCGCGAGGGTGCTGAGCAGCGCCGTGCCGATCGAGCCGCCGACCTGCTGCATCGTGTTGACCGCCGCCGAGGCGACCCCGGCGTCGTGCACCTCGACGCCGAACGTCGCGACGCTCATCGCCGGCGCCATCGCCAGGCCGATGCCGAAGCCCATCACCAGCAGCGGGCCGAGGACCCCGCTGGCGTACGTGCTCTCGAGGTCGATGCGGCTGAGCCAGAACAGGCCGACCGCGGCGATGGCCATGCCCGTGGGCACCAGCGGCCGCGGGCCGAAGCGCGGCAGCAGCACGGCCGTCGCCGTCGTGGCGGCCAGCATCAGCGTCGCCACCATCGGCAGGAAGCCGACACCGCTCTGGATCGGCGTGAACTTCAGGTTCTGCTGCACGTAGAACGTCAGGAACAGGAAGATCGCGAACATGCCGATGGCCAGCAGGAACATCGCCAGGTACGAGCCGCCGCGGTTGCGGTCGAGCAGCACGCGCAGCGGCAGCAGCGGGTGCGAGACGCGCTGCTGCAGCCACACGAACACGCCCAGCAGCACCACACCGGCCGCGAGGAAGCCCCACACCGAGACCGACGACCACGGGTCCGACTCGGCGTTCGCGAAGCCGAAGACGAGCGCGAAGAGACCCGCCGACGCGGTGACCGTGCCGGGCAGGTCGAGCTTCGGGCGCGGGCCGTCGTCACGCTGGTTGCGCAGCAGGATCGAGCTGCCCACGAACGCGAGCACGGCGAAGATGATGTTGACGAACATGCACCAGCGCCAGTCGAGGTACTCGGTCAGCACGCCGCCGAGCAGCAGCCCGACCGCCGCGCCGCCACCGCCGATGGCCCCGAACACGCCGAACGCGCGGCCGCGTTCCTTCGGGTCGGTGAACGTCGTGGTCAGCAGCGAAAGCGCGGCCGGCGCGAGCAGCGCGCCGAACACACCCTGTGCCGCACGGGCGATCAGCAGCATCTCGATGTTGCTCGCCGCGCCCCCGAGCGCGGACACCGCGGCGAAGCCGGCCAGGCCGACGAGCAGGGTGTTCTTGCGGCCGAAGAGGTCCGCGAGCCGCCCGCCGAGCAGCAGGAGGCTGCCGAACGCGAGCGCGTACGCGGTGACGACCCACTGCCGCGCGTCGTTGGAGAAGCCCAGGTCGAGCTGGGCCGAGGGCAGCGCGATGTTCACGACGGTCGCGTCGAGGACGACCATCAGCTGCGCCAGGCCGATCATCACCAGGATCAGCCACCGTCTGGCGTGGTGGGGGTTCTCGGCGGCGCGCGCGTCCCCCGACGGCGCGACGACGAGTGTGGACTCGGTCATGGGTGTCCTCACTGAAAGTGATCAGGAAGCTATGTGGAGTAGGTATCTCCCCTTACGTGGCCCAAGGTACACAAGAACCGGAGAAGGTGCCTCTACTTCATTGGTAGGATGGGACGCATGACACGGGACGCGAGTCCCGCCGCACCGGCGCGGCCGCTGCGGCGTGACGCCGAATTGAACCGCCGCCGCATCCTCCAGGCCGCCCGCGAGGTGTTCGGCCGCCGCGGCCTCGAAGCCACCCTCGACGACATCGCGCACCACGCCGGCCTCGGCGTCGGCACGGTCTACCGGCGCTTCCCCAGCAAGGAACACCTGGTCGAGGCGATGTTCGCCGAGCGCATGGAGGAAATCGGCGACCTCGCCGCGGAGGCGCTGCGGGCCGAAGACCCGTGGCAGGCGTTCGTGGACTTCACGTGGAAGGCGGCCGAGCTGCATTCGACGGACCGCGGGCTGCGCGAGATCATGCTGTCGAACAAGTTCGGCCACGAGCACGTCGCGGACGCGAAAGCGCGCATGGTGCCGTTGATCACACAGCTCGTCGAGCGGGCCAAGGCGGTGGGCGGCCTGCGGGCCGACTTCGCCCCGACGGACCTCCCGCTGCTGCACATGATGGTCGGTTCGGTCGTCGAGTTCACGTGCGCGGTGGACCCGGCGCTGTGGCGGCGCTGCCTGGGGATGCTGCTCGACGGCCTCCGCGCCGAGCCCGGCAAGGCGACGGAGCTGCCGCACCCGCCGCTGGACGAGCGGGAGATCGACGAAGCGATGTGCTCCTGGCGGCCCTGAGAAATCCGGATACCGCACCAAAAAACCAGGCGGGTGTCGAAATCCCCGCCTGGCCCGCCTTTCCCGCGTCCGTCACTCGGACGGGATGACCGCCCACATGATGAGGTAGGCCACGAACTGCGGCCCCGGCAGCAGGCAGGACAGCACGGCCAGCAGCCGCACGGTGCCGGTCTTCATGCCGTACCGCTGCGCGAGGGCCGCGCAGACGCCGCCGATCATGCGACCGTGGTGCGGGCGGCTCAGTCGTCGGGTGACCGGTGCGCTCATCGTCTTTCCCTTTCCTCGAACTTCCTGTTGTCCCCCACTTCACCACCGGAGTACCCGCTTCCGCATCACTCGCGCGGACCACAACTCCCTTAGGGGACGGCAAAGGCGAAAGTTGTTCGGAGACCGGCGAACCGGCCGTCCGCGCGCCGGCGGCTCCGGCGACCTGCGCGTTTGTCACGCACCTCGCGGAAAATAGTGAGAGATGTCCCCGTCAGGGCTGGTTTTTCGCACCGATGTGGTGATACTTGCACCCCGTGTACCCGCGTCCGAAATCCTTGGTCGTCGCGATGCTCTGCGCCCTGCTCACGGCGGGTTGCGCGGGCACCGAGGCGGCGCCCGCCCCCGCCGACCAGTCCGGGCCCTCGCCGCTGACGGCGTCCGCCGCGCTCGGCGAGTACGCCACCGTCGACTACTGCAGCCTGCTCGACGTGGCCGCGGTCGTCCCCGGCGCGACCGCCGTC
The DNA here is from genome assembly GCF_043197175.1 of Amycolatopsis sp. NPDC049252. NCBI lineage: Bacteria > Bacillati > Actinomycetota > Actinomycetes > Pseudonocardiales > Pseudonocardiaceae > Amycolatopsis > Amycolatopsis sp. NPDC049252. Next base: position 15,758 of record NZ_JBICSQ010000011.1, on the reverse strand, counting down.
CCGACGTTCGAGAACTGCCGGGCCGACCTCGGGTCGCGCACGGTCCTCGTCGGGCCGCTGGCGTCGGCCGCCGACCCGAACATCAAGCCGTACGACTACCTCGGGCCGGTACCCGACGGCGTCGCGGTGCAGCAGTCGACGTTCAACGACCAGAGCGCCTGCAGCCGCGCGATCACGTTCGCCGACGGCAACCGGCTCGACCTGTCGGTGACCGACAGCGGGACCGGCGACGCGGCGTCGCGGTGCAAGATCGCGGACGCGGCCGTCGGGTCGGCCCTGGCCACGATCACCGCGGGCAAGGTCGGGCGGCTGAGCTTCCCGGAGCGGTCGTGGGGCGGCATCGCGCCGTGCGCGCTGCTCGACGGCCACGACGTCGACACCGCGGCGGGCGCCGGCACCCAGCCCACCATCAGCCTCACCGGGCACGCCTGCATCCGCGGCAACGTCAGCCTCAAGCTGACGGTCGAAACGGCACCCCCGGCCGGCCCGGCCGAGACGCTCGGCGGCCGAGAGGCCCGGGTCCGGACCGAGGGCGCGTTCTGCCTGGTCGACACCACCCAGCCCGCCCCCGGCCTGCCCGGCCGGCGCGAACTGGCGGAGATCAGCGTGGTGGAGACGGCCGGCACGGCCGGCGACGGCACGTGCACCCTGGCCCGCACGGCCGCAGCGTCGATCCTGCCGCGGCTACCGAAGGCCTGAAATGCCGTGAAGGCCTCCTTACCGGCATCTTGAGCCGGTAAGGAGGCCTTCACGGGTTTTGCCTACTCCTCGTAGGTGAGGTTCTTGCCGTTGGCCGGGTCGAAGAGCTTGACCTTGTCCGCGTCGAACCAGACCTCGAGGTCGGAGTTTTCCTTCGCGGCCGACTCCGCCGAGAGGCGGGCCACGATCTGGGACTCCGAACCCGGGACGTCGGCCGAGCCGCTGTCCGCCGCCAGTTCCGCGAGTTCCGCGGACGTGGCGGTTTCCCCTTCGAGAGTGAAGTGCGCGAACTTCTCCGAGCCCATCGACTCGAGGACGTCGACGTGCGCGGTGAACGTGCCGCCGCCCGTCTTCTGGCCCGCTTCGACCAGCGCCGCGTCCTCGAAGTGCTCCGGCCGGATGCCGACGAGCACCTCGCGCGGCGCGTCCGCCTTCTCCACCAGCTGCCGGATCCGGTCCGTCAGCGGCGTGACGCCCAGCGGGGTGCGCAGTTCGTTGTTCTCCAGCGTGGCCGGTACGAAGTTCATCGACGGCGAGCCGATGAACCCCGCGACGAACAGGTTCGCCGGGTTCTCGTACAGGAACTGCGGGGCACCGATCTGCTGCACGAAACCGCCGCGCAGCACCACGACCCGGTCGCCCAGGGTCATGGCCTCGGTCTGGTCGTGCGTGACGTACAGCGTCGTCGTGCCCAGCTGCTTCTGGATCTTCGACACCGACGTCCGCATCTGGCCGCGGAGCTTGGCGTCCAGGTTGGACAGTGGCTCGTCCATCAGGAACGCCTTGGGGTTGCGGACGATCGCCCGGCCCATCGCGACGCGCTGCCGCTGACCACCGGAGAGGTTGGCCGGCTTGCGGTCCAGGTGCGCGGTCAGGTCGAGGATCGTCGCCGCTTCCTCCACCTTCGCCCGCACCGTCTTGTCGTCGACCTTGGCCAGCCGCAGCGGGAAGGCCATGTTCTCCCGCACGCTCATGTGCGGGTAGAGCGCGTAGGACTGGAACACCATCGCGATGTCCCGGTCCTTCGGGGCCTTCTCGTTGACGCGCTTGCCGTCGATGCGCAGCTCGCCGGAGGAGATGTCCTCCAGCCCCGCCACCATGTTCAGCATGGTCGACTTCCCGCAGCCGGACGGCCCGACCAGCACGAGGAACTCGCCGTCGCCGATGGTGATGTCCACTTCGGACACCGCGAGCGCGCCGTCGGGGTACTTCTTCGACACCTTGTCGAGGACGATTTCTGCCATGACTACCCCTTCACCGCACCGGAGGTCAGCCCCGCCACGATGCGACGCTGGAAGAACAACACGAACACAATGATCGGGATGGTGATGACGACCGCGGCCGCGCTCACCTGCCCGGTCGGGTCCTCGAACTGCGAGGACCCGGTGAAGAACGACAGCGCCGCCGGCACCGTGCGCGACGCCGTGGTCGACGTCAGCGAGATGGCGAACAGGAAGTCGTTCCAGCAGAAGATGAACACCAGGATCGCGGTGGTGAACACACCCGGCGCGGCCAGCGGCGCGATCACCTTCCGGAACGCCTGGGCCGGCGTCGCGCCGTCCATCTTCGCCGCCTTTTCCAGCTCCCACGGGATTTCCCGGAAGAACGCCGACAGCGTGTAGATCGACAGCGGCAGCGCGAACGTGATGTAGGGCAGGATCAGCCCCGGCCACGTGTCGAACAGCGCCAGGTTCCGCTCGATGTTGAACAGCGGCGTCACCAGCGACACCTGCGGGAACATCGCGATCAGCAGCGAGAGCCCGACCAGCAGCTGCTTGCCGGGGAACTCGAGCCGGGCGATGGCGTAGGCGGCCATGGTGCCCAGCACCACCGCGATCACCGTGGAGATGATCGCGATGCCGATCGAGTTGACCAGGGCCAGCAGGAACTCCGACGTCTGGAAGATGTCCGCGTAGTTCTGCCAGGTCCACGACTGCGGGATGAAGTACCCGTCGGTCAGCGTGTCCTTGGTCTTGAACGACAGCGAAACCACCCAGAGCACCGGCACCAGCGCGAACACCAGCACGAGGATGTCGACGAGGCCCCAGCGAACTTTGCGGCCCGTCGTGACGGTTCCCATCACCATCAGCGCTTACCCCCAGTGTCCGAACCCGGTGCGGCCGTGCCGAACACCTTGATGAAGATGAACGCGATGATCGCCACGGTGATGAAGATCAGCACGGCCATCGTCGACCCGATCCCGAGGTTGAGGCCCTTGACCAGGTTGTCGTAGGTCTGCATGGACACCGACCCGGTGTCCTGCGCGCCGCCGGTGAGGACGTAGATGTTGTCGAAGATCCGGAACGCGTCGAGCGTGCGGAACAGCAGCGCCACCAGGATCGCCGGCTTCATCACCGGCAGCATCACCTTGGTGAACCGCTGCCAGCCGTTCGCGCCGTCCATCGCGGCCGCCTTGAGCAGGTCGTCCGGCACCAGCGCCAGGCCGGCCATCAGCAGCAGCGCCATGAACGGCGTGGTCTTCCACACCTCGGCGCCGATGATGATGAACAGCGACGGCCACTGCTCGGTGAGCGGCGCGCCGTCCGAGGCGAGCCAGTTCGCCAGGTAGCCGGTCTTCGGCGTCCACGCGTAGTACCACGAGAACGCCGCGACGACCGTGACGATGCCGTACGGGATCAGCGCGACCGTCCGGACCAGGCCACGCCCGACGAGCGTCCGGTGCATCACCAGCGCCAGCGCCATGCCGAGGACGAACTCGATCGCGACGGACACGACCGTCAGGAACATGGTCGTGCCGAACGCCGTCCACCAGTACGAATTGGACAGCACGGCGCCGTAGTTGTCGAAGCCGACGAACTGCTGCTGCGCCGGGAACCGCAGGTCGTACCGCTGCAGCGACAGCCAGATCGAGTAGACGATCGGGTAGCCGGTGACGAGGATCATCACGACGAACGCGGGTGCGCACAGCCAGAGCCCGAGCTTCCGCTCGGCCTTCTTGCCCTCGGAGAGAGCGGGTTTGCCCTTCTTGTGGGACGTCGCCCCTTCGGCGACGGTGGCCCCGGCGGTGTCGGCCGGGGTGGAGTCCTGAACGGTCACGGGATCACTCCCTTCGACTGGAGCGCGTCGCTGAGCTGCTCACGCAGCTTGTCCGCGGTGGCCTTCGGGTCGATTTCGGCCGGCGGCGAAAGGATCTTCGACATCACCGTCGACATGTTCTGGTAGGCCGGGGTCAGGGGCCGCACCGCGGCGTCCTTCAGCGCGTCCAGGATGGAGTCGCGCATCGGGTACTTGATCGCCATGTTCGGGTTGTCGTCGCCCGCCGGCTTGGACGGGTCGAGCGGTGTGTCGTTGTGGTACACCGATTCGATGGTCGGCGGCACGCCGTCGTTGATCGCGGAGAACTTCTGGTTCTCCGGACTGCGCAGGCACAACGCGGCTTCGTACGCCTCGGGCTTGTGCTGTGACAGCGAACTGACAGCGAGGTCGTACCCGCCGATCGTGGTCTTGGCCGGGGTGCCCGGCACCGCTTCGGGGTAGACGGCCCACTTCATGTGCTGGACGTCGGACGCCTTGTCCTTCGCGTAGGAGGCGTAGACGAACGGCCAGTTCAGCTCGAACGCGGCGTCACCGCGCTGGAACGTCTGGCGGACGTCGTCTTCCTTCGAGTTGGTCAGCGACGCGTCGGTGATCCCCGAATCGGTGATCTGCTTCAGCAGGGCGAGCGCTTTCACGGCGCCGTCGTCCATCACCACGGATTTGCCGTCGTCGGACAGGATGTGCCCGCCCATCGACTCGACCAGGGTGTTGTAGAAGACGACGAGGCCTTCGTACTGCGCGCCGGTGAAGACGATGCTGTACGGCTTGCCCCGCTGCTTCAGGTCCTTGGACGCCTGGATCATCTCGTCCCACGTCTTGGGCGGGGTCGGGGTGATCCGGTCGTCGTACCAGAGCAGCTGGATGTTCGTGTTCTTCGGGGCCGCGTAGAGCTTCCCGTTGTAGGTCGCGGTGTCCAGCGGTCCCTGCAGGACGCCTTCGGAGGCCGCGGCCTTGTTCTGGTCCTTCCATTCGTCGACCCAGCCGGCTTCGGCGAACTCCGAAACCCAGGTCACGTCGAGCCCCAGGACGTCCATCGCGGTGTCGCCCGCCGCCAGCCGCCGTGCCATCTGCAGGCGCTGGTCGTCCGAGCCGCGCTGGAGTTTGTTGTAGACGATCTCGTAGCGGCCGTTCGCCGCCTTGTTGCAGTTGTCCACGACCTTCTGGAAGCTGTCCTCAGGTGCGTAGTACACGTTGATCTTCAGACCACCGCCCGAGCCGCAGCCGGCCACCAGGCCGGTCAGCAATGCCCCTGCCCCCAGCAGGGCGGCGGTACGGCCGGGCGATCGCCCCCGTTTGCCCGCGCCGATCCTCTTCCCCATCAGGCCTCCTCACCCGCGTGCACGCCGGTTACCGCGGTACCCGGTGGGCACCGCGACGCGATGAGGCGAACCGCGCCAGCACCCCGACGTGCTAGTGCTCGGGCCGCCACGCTGGTTGGGCGGGCCGCCCGACTGGTGTCGGACAACTTATGCCGGGCGATCACACCCCGCAAGCAGTATCGGTAACGATTCAGGCCAGTGCATGCCGAACTGTGATTATCCCCTGATATTGACGGGAAAACTCACGACGGCGGTTTCAGCGCGAGCTTCGCCAGCAGTTCCCGGGCCCGCTCGGCCGAACGCGGCTGGCACAGGACGTCGTACCGGCCGGCCACCAGCTGGCTCGCCGACGAGAAGTCCCGTTGCCGCCCACGGGACATGCCGTAACCGATGGCGGCGAACACCAGCCCGGAGAGGATGCCCAGCACGAGCCCGGTGAGCACCTGCAGCACGAAGCCCTGGTTGACGAACAGCCCGAGCAGCAGCCCGGCGAACACGCCGAACCAGGCCCCGGAGAAGGCGCCGGTGGCGAGCACGCGGCCCCACGTCAGCTTCCCGATGACCCGCTCGACCAGCATGAGGTCGACGCCGACGATGGTGACGTCGCCGACCGCGAACTCGCTCTCGGCGAGGAAGTCGACGGCCTGCTGCGCCTCGCCGTAGGTCGCGTAGGACCCGATCGGCCAGCCGGTGGGCGGCGTCGGCAACCGCGGCAGGTTACCGGGCGCCCGGCCCCCGCCAAAGGGACTACTCACCATCATCACCTGCGCCCTCGTGGGTCCTGGGCGTCCATCTTGTCAAGAAGGCCCGGACCGTGCGAGCCGCTTACCCCGAAAGGCCGGACGCGGCCACCATGTCGACAAGTCGCTTCGCACTTTCCCTGGGAAAGATACATCGGAGGGCCCTTCGGACGCATCTTTCCCGGCGAAAGTGGCGGCCTCAGGAGCGGGACTTGTATTCGCGCAGCAGGCCGCGGCTGATGATCGTCTTCTGGATCTCGCTCGTGCCCTCGCCGATCAGCAGGAACGGCGCCTCGCGCATCAGGCGCTCGATCTCGTACTCCTTGGAGTAGCCGTAACCGCCGTGGATGCGGAACGAGTCCTGCGTGACCTCGGCGCAGTACTCCGACGCGATCAGCTTGGCCATGCCGGCCTCGACGTCGTTGCGCTCGCCCGAGTCCTTGAGCCGGGCCGCGTTCACCATCATCAGGTGGGCCGCCTCGACCTTGGTCGCCATCTCGGCCAGCTTGAACGCGATGGCCTGGTGCTCGGCGATCGCCTTGCCGAACGTCTTGCGCTGCTGGGCGTACTCCACCGCCAGCTCGAACGCCCGGATCGCGATGCCGCACGCCCGGGCAGCGACGTTCACGCGGCCGACCTCGACACCGTCCATCATGTACGAGAAGCCCTTGCCCGGCGCCTCGCCGAGGACCATGTCCGCGCCGATCTCGTAGCCGTCGAACACCGCTTCGGTGGTGTCGACGCCCTTGTAGCCCATCTTGTCGATCTTGCCGGGGATGGTCAGGCCCGGCGCCACCTCGCCGAAGCCCTCGGGCTTCTCGACGAGGAACGTCGTCAGGTTCTGGTGGGGCTTCTCGGCACCCTCGTCGGTCTTCACGAGCAGCGCGATCAGGTTGGACGAGCCGCCGTTCGTCAGCCACATCTTCGAGCCGTCGATGACGTACCCGTCGCCGGTCTTCTTCGCGCGCGTCTTGATCGCGGCGACGTCGGAGCCGAGGTCCGGCTCGGACATCGAGAAGGAGCCGCGGACCTCGCCGGTCGCCATCCGCGGCAGGAAGTGCTGCTTCTGCGCTTCGGTGCCGTGGCGGGCGATCATGTGCGCCACGATGAAGTGCGTGTTGATCACGCCGGACACGCTCATCCAGCCCCGCGCGATCTCCTCGACGACCAGCGCGTAGGTCAGCAGCGACTCGCCGAGCCCGCCGTACTCCTCCGGGATGGTGATCCCGAACAGGCCCATCTCCTTCATGCCCTCGACGATGTCGGCCGGGTAGGTGTCGGAGTGCTCGAGCTCCTGCGCGTGCGGGATGACCTCCTTGTCCACGAACGAGCGGACGGTCGCGAGGATCTCCGACTGCACGTCGGACAGGCCGGCGGTCTGGGCGAGACGGGCCATCACGGCTCCCTTTCCGGTTACGACGCCGCTCCCGGCGCTGGGTTACCGGTGAGTATGACCCGAAACGGGCGACCCTGCTATGAGGGCGCTCACGCCCGCGGGTTCCGCACCTCGCGGAGCTCCCCGACCGGCCCCGACGGCGGCGGTCGCTGACCGGCTAAGTTGAGGTCCTGCACGCACCGAGGGGGCCCTTGATGACCGACCCGTCCGGCGACAAGGACAAGCCGTCCACGTCGTACGACCCGCCGTCGAACACCGAGCTGTCGTCGTACGACCCGGCGTCCTACGAGCCGCCCGCGACCGCGGACCCGACCTTCGACAGCACGGTCCCGGACACCACCACCGCCGACACCACGGTCGCCGACACGACAGCGGCCGACTCGACCGCCACCGACACCACGGCGGCCCCGGCGCCGGATTCGGTGGACCCGGGCCTCCCGCCCGGCGCGTACGAGACACCCGCGGCGCACATCCCCGGCACGCCGTACGCGGCCCCGGGCTACCCGCAGCCGCCCTACCCGCAGCCCTACGTGCAGCAGCCGTACCCGCCGGCCTACGGCGCGCCGTACGCCCCGCCCGCGCCCTACGCGCGGCCGCCGTACGCGATGCCCCCGCGCTCCCAGGACAACGCGCTGGCCATCGGCGCGCTGGTCTGCTCGATCCTCGGCTTCTGCTCCGCCGGCGTCACGGCGATCGCCGGGCTGATCATGGGTCACATCGCGCTGAGCCGCACCAACCGCGGCGAAGGCGGCGGCCGCGGCGTCGCCCTGGGCGCCGTGATCGTCGGCTACGTCGTGCTCGCCCTGTTGATCGGCTTCTTCACGACCTTCATCATCCTGGGCGTGAACGGCCAGTTCGACAGCTAGGCGGCTAATCCGCCGTCGGCAGGGCCGCGTCGCCGGGGGTGCGCGGCGACGGCGTCCCGTGCCCGTTCGCCTCCGGTTTCGCTTCCACCGCTTCGGGTTCCGGCGCCGGAGCGACGGGCGCCGCGGGGGCCGCGGCCTGCTTCGGCGTGTGGGCGTCGAGGAAGCGCAGCAGCTCCACCGGGAACGGCAGGATCAGCGTCGAGTTCTTCTCCGACGACACCTGGACCACCGTCTCCAGCAGCCGCAGCTGCATCGCCGACGGGGTGTCGGCCATCGTCGCCGCGGCCTGCGCGAGCTTGTGCGACGCCTGCAGCTCACCGTCGGCGGAGATGACGCGCGCGCGGCGTTCCCGCTCCGCCTCGGCCTGCCGGGACATCGAGCGCTTCATCGCCTCGGGCAGCGCGACGTCCTTGATCTCGACCTTGTCGATGTGGATGCCCCAGTCCAGCGCCGGGCTGTCGATCATCAGCTCGAGCCCCTCGTTGAGGTGCTCGCGGTTCGACAGCAGGTCGTCGAGCTCGCTCTTGCCGATGATCGAGCGCAGGGACGTCTGCGCGACCTGGCCGACCGCGGCCCGGTAGTCCTGCACGTTGACCGCGGCGACGACGGGGTCGATCACCTTGAAGTAGACGACCGCGTCGACCCGGACGGTGACGTTGTCGCGGGTGATGCCGTCCTGGGCGGGCACCGGCATGGTCACGATCTGCATGTTGACCTTCTGCATCCGGTCCACGAACGGGACCAGCAGCTTCAGGCCGGGTTCCTGCACCCGGGACCGGACCCGGCCGAACCGGAAGATGAGCCCGCGTTCGTACTGCTTGACGACGCGCACGCCGGCCGCCAGCCAGGCTCCGCCCACTACGACGACGGCGCTGACGATCTCCACCACCATGGCTGCTCCCGGGGTCGTGTTTTCCCCTGAAAACCCAGCGTACGCCCGTGGGCACCAGGGCGAAACGCGCTGGACGCGGCGGCCAGACTGGGGTGGTGAACGATCTCCGCGTGCCCCGGGTCTTCGCCGCCCGGGCGCCCCGCGTGCTCGGCCCCGGGGCGCTCCCCTGGCTCGCCGGCCTGCCGGACCTCGCCGCCGGGTACGCCCGGAAGTGGGGGCTGACGTTCGAAGGCGAGGCGATGCACGGTTACGTCGGTGTCGTGCAGCCCGCGCGCCTGCCCGACGGCACGCCGGTGGTGCTGAAACTCGGCTGGCGTGCCGAAGAGTCCGCCGACGAGCCGCTCGCACTGTCCACATGGGCCGGTCGGGGTGCGGTGCTGCTGCTGGATTCCGCGCCCGAAGACGGCGTTCTGCTGCTGGAGCGGCTCGACGCCGGACGCACCCTCGACGACCTCCCGCTGCGCGAGGCGATCCCGGTCCTGGGCGGCCTGGCGCGCCGCCTCGCCGTGCCCGCGCCACCCGAGCTGTCCCGGAGTGTGCGCGCGGAGGCTGAACGGCTGGTCGAGGAGCTCCCCCGGCGCTGGGCCGAGCTGGGTGAGCCGTTCGACCGGCGGCTCGTCGACGACGCCGTCGCGCTCTGCCGTGAACTCGGGCCGTCGTCGGGCGAACTGCTGGTGAACGAGGACCTGCACTTCCAGAACGTGCTCGCCGGGCGGCGGGAGCCGTGGCTGGTCATCGACCCCAAGCCGCTGGCCGGCGACCTCGAGTACGCCGTGATCCCGTTGTTCTGGAACCGCTTCACCGAGTCCACACTGGACGAACGGATGGCGCTGATCGTCGCGTCGCTGGATCTCGACGCCGAGAAGGCGCGGGCCTGGACGCTGGTTCGGGCCGTGCAGAACTGGCTCTGGATGGCCGAGGAGTTCGCCGAGTCCGGCGAAGACAGCGACGACCCGGCCTTCATCACAGTGCCGGAAATCGCCCAGTGGGCAGCCAGCCGATAGGGTCGGCGGCATGGCGGCGGTCAACAGGGTTTTCGCAGCTCAGCTGTCGGGTTTGCCGGTGTTCGGCCCGGACGGCGAGTCCATCGGCCGGGTCCGCGACCTCGTCGCCGGGCTGCGCCTCGACACGCAGCCGCCGCGGATCCTCGGCGTGGTCGTCGAGCTGACCACCCGGCGGCGGGTGTTCGTGCCGATGCTGCGGGTCACCGCGATCGAGCCGACCGCCATCACCCTGGCCACCGGCTCGGTCAACATGCGCCAGTTCAACCAGCGGCCCAACGAGGTCCTGGTGCTCGGCCAGCTGCTCGACGCGCACGCGACGCTGGCCGGTTCGGACACCCGCGTCACCGTCGTCGACGCCGGGATGGAGCCGACCCGCACCCGCGACTGGGTGCTGGCGAAGCTCGCCATCCGGGAGCGGCGGATCGGGCTGGGGCGCCGCCGCTCGGCGATGCAGGTGCTGGCGTGGTCGGAGGTGGCCGGGCTCAGCCTGACCGACATCACCGGCCAGCAGCAGGGCGCCGGGCAGCTGCTCATGCTGTTCGACACGATGCGCTCGGTCGACGTCGCCGCGACCGTCCGCGACCTGCCGCTCAAGCGACGGCACGAGGTCGCCGACGCGATGGACGACGAGCGCCTCGCCGACGTCCTCGAAGAGCTCCCCGAGGACGACCAGAAGGAGCTGCTGTCCTACCTCGCCGAAGAGCGCGCGGCCGACATCCTCGAGGCGATGAACCCGGACGACGCCGCCGACCTGCTGGCCGAGCTGGCCCCGGCCGAGCAGAGCCGGCTGCTGGAGCTGATGGAACCGGAGGAGTCGGCGCCGGTGAAGCGGCTGCTGGCCTACTCGTCCGACACCGCGGGCGGCCTGATGACCCCCGAGCCCGTGGTCCTCACACCGGACACCACGATCGCCGAGGCGCTGGCGCACATCCGCAACGCCGAGCTGCCGCCGGCGCTGGCCAGCATGGTGTTCGTCTGCCGCCCGCCGACCGCGACGCCGACCGGGCGTTTCGTCGGGGTCGTGCACTTCCAGCGGCTGCTGCGCGAGCCGCCGGCCGAGCTGGTGGCCAGCGCCGTCGACACCGGGCTGGCGGCGCTGCGGCCCAACGCGACCCTGCCCGAGGTCACGCGCTACTTCGCGGCCTACAACCTGACCTGCGGACCGGTCGTCGACACCGAGGACCACCTGATCGGCGCGGTGACCGTGGACGACGTGCTCGACCACCTGCTGCCCGAGGACTGGCGCGAGACCGGGCTGCACGACACGACCGGCGAGACCGGCGAACAACTGGAGGCCGAGCGTGCCTGAACTGACGTCCGGACGGCGGCTGGACCAGCCCCGCAGCCAGAACCGGTTCAAGCTGAACATCGACCCGGACACCTTCGGCCGGCTGACCGAGCGCGTCGCCCGGTTCCTCGGCACCGGGAAGTACCTGTTCTGGCAGACGCTGCTCGTGATCGTCTGGATCGCGATGAACCTCGCCGCGGTGTCGCTGCGCTGGGACCCGTACCCGTTCATCCTGCTCAACCTGGCCTTTTCGACGCAGGCGGCGTACGCGGCCCCGCTGATCCTGCTGGCGCAGAACCGGCAGGACGACCGTGACCGCGTCTCGCTGGAGGAGGACCGGAACCGGGCCCTCCAGACGAAGGCCGACACGGAGTACCTGGCCCGGGAGCTGGCCGCGCTGCGGCTGGCGGTCGGCGAGGTGGCGACCCGCGACTACCTGCGCGGCGAGCTGGACCGGCTGCGGGAGGACCTGTCGGTGAAGCCACGGAAGGCCAAGGCCGACCGCACTCCTACCGGCTCGTAACATGGACGGGGTGACCAGCACTCAGCAGCTCCCCAGCGTCGATGACGTCCGCAGCGCGCTGAAGAGCGTGCAAGACCCCGAGATCCACAAACCCATCACGGACCTGGGGATGGTGAAGGACGTCGTCGTCGGCGACGACGGCGTGGTCACCGTCGGGATCTACCTGACCGTGGCCGGCTGCCCGCTGAAGGCGACGCTGACCAACGACACGAAGGAAGCCGTCTCGAAGCTCCCCGGCGTCGCCGACGTCCGGGTCGAGCTCGACGTGATGAGCGACGAGCAGCGCACCGAGCTGCGGAAGTCGCTGCGCGGCGACGCCACCGAGCCGGTGATCCCGTTCGCCCAGCCGGGCTCGATGACGCGGGTGTACTGCGTCGCGTCCGGCAAGGGCGGCGTCGGCAAGTCGTCGGTCACGGTGAACCTGGCCGCGGCGATGGCCCAGCGCGGGCTCTCGGTCGGCGTCGTCGACGCGGACATCTACGGCCACTCGATCCCCCGCATGCTGGGCACCCGCGAGAAGCCGACCAAGGTCGACACCATGATCATGCCGCCGCAGGCGCACGGCGTGAAGATGATCTCGATCGGCATGTTCACCCCGGGCAACACCCCGGTGGTGTGGCGCGGCCCGATGCTGCACCGCGCGCTGCAGCAGTTCCTCGCGGACGTGTTCTGGGGCGACCTGGACATCCTGCTGCTGGACCTGCCGCCGGGCACCGGCGACATCGCGATCTCGGTGGCCCAGCTGATCCCGAACGCGGAGATCCTGGTCGTCACCACCCCGCAGCAGGCGGCGGCCGAGGTGGCCGAGCGCGCGGGCGCGATCGCGCTGCAGACGCGTCAGCGCGTCGCGGGCGTCATCGAGAACATGTCGTGGCTGGAGCAGGCCGACGGGTCGCGCCTGGAGATCTTCGGTTCCGGTGGCGGCCAGACGGTGGCGGACTCGCTGACGAAGTCGATCGGCTCGGACGTCCCGCTGCTGGGCCAGGTGCCGCTGGACCCGCGCCTGCGTGAGCAGGGTGACTCGGGCACGCCGCTGGTGCTCTCGGACCCGGAGGCCCCGGCTTCGCTGGTGCTGAAGGAAGCGGCGAAGAAGCTGACGGTCCGGGCGCGCGGGCTGGCCGGGATGATGCTGAACGTGACGCCCGCGGGCCGCTGAGCGGTTCCCGTTTCGAAGGCCACTTCCCGTCGCGGGGAGTGGCTTTCGGCATGTCCGGGGGTGGGGCGCCGCCCCCGGATTCGACGCTACCGGACGCCACCGACGGTTTCGGGCGCGCTCAGGCGGGTGCGGTTCGGTTGTCCACAGGCCGGTCGGGCTACGTGGCGTCCGGGTCGATCGGGGGGCGCTCGCCGGGCTTCAGCGGCTCCGGCTGGGCCGGGGCCGCCGTGTAGCCGTTCGAGCCGTTGGTGGTCCCGTTGGTCCCGCCGTTGGTGATGCCCTTGAGGCCGAGCGGGTCGCTGTCACCGTCGAACAGGTGCTGCGTCACCACCCGCTTCGGGTCGAAGTTGCGCAGCCCGCGCAGGTCCTCCAGCGGCTTGCGGAGCTGCTCGAACTCCGGGCCCATCTCCTCGCGGAGCTGCTCTTTCGCCCCGGTCGCGAAGTCGCGGACCTTCTTCACGCTCTTCGCCATCCAGGACGCCGCCTCGGGCAGCCGTTCCGGGCCGAGGATGAAAAGACCGGCGATGATGAGGACGAGGATTTCCCCCCATCCGACACTGTCGAACACCGTCAACCTCCGCTCGGAACCTACTGGCTCAGGGTACTCGCCACCGGCCCCGCTCCAGCAGGCCGAACACGGTAACTCAGTCGGAAGCCAGGGTTACGTCCACGACGAAGCTGGCGCCGTCACGCGCCAGCGACACCGGGACCACCTCGCCGACGTCGTGCGCGCGCACCGCGACCGTCAGTTCCGCGGAGTCGCGGACCAGGCGGTTGCCGATCTTCGTGATCACGTCGCCCTCCTTGATGCCCGCGTTCGCCGCCGGGCCGCCGGGCGCGACGTTCTTGACCTGCGCGCCCATCGTGGACGAGCCGGCGACCGTCGAGGAGGCGTTGATGCCGATGTCGGCGTGCTGGACCTTGCCGTCCTTGATCAGCGCCTTCGCGATCTTGATCGCGTAGTCGCTCGGGATGGCGAAGCCGATGCCGATGCTGCCGCCGTCCGCGCTGGACGAGCGGATCGACGAGTTGATGCCGACGAGCGCGCCGGTGGAGTCGACCAGCGCGCCGCCCGAGTTGCCGTGGTTGATCGCGGCGTCGGTCTGGATGGCCTCGTAGGTGACCGGCGCGGCACCGTTGTCCCCGCCGGCGGTGATCGGCCGGTTCAGCGCGCTGACGATGCCGGCGGTCACCGAGTTCTGCAGGGCCAGCGGCGAGCCGATCGCCATCACGGTGTCGCCGACCTGCAGGTCCGCGGACTTGCCGACCTGCAGCACGGTCGGGTTGGTGACGTTGACCTTCACCACGGCGAGGTCGGTCTTGGGGTCGGTGCCGACGAGCTTGGCGTCGGTGCGGGTGCCGTCGATGAAGATCGCGGTGATCTTGACGCTCGGGTCCGCGGCGGCGGAGCTGATCACGTGGTCGTTGGTGAGGATGTAGCCCTGCGGGTCGATCATCACGCCGGAGCCCTGCTCGCCGGACTCGGCGCCGGGCTTGAACACCTCGAGCGAGACGACGGCCGGGGAGACACGCTTGGCGATCTCGGCGACCGAGCCGGCCGGACGCTCCTTGGCGGCCTCGGCTTCGGAGATCGTCGCGGACCCGGTGAGCTCGGTGCCGGTGTCGGCGGCCCACCAGCCGACGAGACCACCGGCGGCGCCGATGAGCAGCGCCACGACGCCGAGCATGACCAGCGCCTTCGGCTTGACGCGGCGGCCGAACAGCACCTCGGGCAGGCTGAGCAGCGCCCCGGGCGGGCGCCGAGCGGGCTTTTCCTCGTCTTCGGCGGACACCGCGGGCCCGGCGAGGACGGCCCCGGCCCCCGGATCACGCCACGGGTCGCCCGACCCGGTCCACAGCGGCGGTTCGCCTTGGGGTGCGTCCCCGACGGCCTCTCGAGGCCGTTCGAGCAGCACCCCTTCGGCCCCAGGCGGGCGGCTGAAGGCCTCGGCGAGCGACTCGGGCGCGGGCGGCGTGAGCTTGACGCCGTTGGCCTTGGTGGGCGCGTAGAGCTTGTCGAACGCCCCGTCGACGCCCTGCGGCCTGCCGAACACCGCGGCCTGCCCCGGATCGACGGCCGGCCGCGCGAGCGGCCGCGGACCCAGCCGGTCGGCGTCAGGCGCGCCGGGCTGCTCGGGATTCACGTTCGGCTCGGTCATCATTCCCCGGTGCTGAAGATCAGGTGGCTGGGCGTGACGATACCCAAGCCCAGTGCTCCGAGTCTGCCGGTACGACGGTGAAGTGGCTGTTTCTTGGCAGCCGGCCGGGTTGCCCCCAGGCGCGCGGCATTGTGGACAAACCGGCGTTGTGGCTCACCGGACGGCGGGTTTCGACGGTGGCCGCCGATAAACTGGACCCCGAGGCAGCCCCCTAGGTGTGATGTCCAGGGACGTTGTCCCGAGTTGAGGTGACCCGGCGACGGCCTGTCGCGCAGACAGGTGAAGGCCTCCGGATGTGAAGTGGAGCTGGCTAGGAACCCGCCGGAGGCCTTCGTGTCCCGCCCTCACCCCACGCACCCGGCTACGACTCGCCCGCCTGATCGTCGACCACGGCTGGACCTGCACCACCGCGGCCAAGATGTTCGAGGTCGCGCCCAAGACTGCCGCGAAATGGGCGCAGCGTTACCGCACCGAAGGCCCTGCCGGCATGGCCGACCGCACCACACCCCGACCCGCACCCCCGAACACGTGGTGCGGGCGATCGTGCGGCTGCGGTGGCGGCACCGGCTGGGCCCGATCCAGATCGCCGGCCGCCTCGGCCTGCCCGCATCCACGGTGCACGCAGTGCTGGTGCGCTGCCGGATCAACCACCTGTCCCG